>CAYLWC010000019.1:0-48475 GCA_964387265.1 uncultured Vampirovibrionales bacterium
TATCTCAATAGATGATGAGGACACTTGAAAGGGGACTACAAATTATGAGTTCAATTAATCAGGCACAGGGAACACAAAGCGCCATAACGCTTATGGAAACGGAGAAAAACAGATATAATTTAAGTCCAAATCTTGGTGATAACTTTAATAGTAAAGGTACATTCGGGAAGCTTATATCAATTATTTCTCCGAGCCTACTGTTTGTTGCCAAGGAAAAAAAAGAAGGGGTTGAAGATTCAGTTCAGCTTCGTAGCGTAATGGATCGGGTTAAACAGCAAGATAAATAAATGTAGCTAGATCATTCATTTAATATTGGCAAAAAAGCTGGCAAATACTTTTGCCAGCTTTTTTATGTTGAAACCTGCTCTTCTTTATTTTTATCCCCTTCGATATTGTGATGCCGGGTTTGGAAGCCTTCTGCGGCAATGCGACTTTTAAAAGCCACAAAGCGGTCAATGAGTTCCTGTGGGGTTTCCCGGACAATAATCTTTTCGCCGGTGGTGAGCGTTAAAATCGTATCCGGCGTCACATCGGCAAATAAGATTTTATCCGGGTTGATAAAGCAGATGGAACCGTTTAGGCGTGTGACTTCAATCATAATTTATTTTGCCTTTACTGCCTGACTTTGTTTTTTAAAGACCAGTTCGTTGGAATTGTCCGGGTTAAGATCCGCAATCACCTGATCTCCGTCCTGGAACTCGCCTTTCAGCAGCAGGCTGGAAAGCGGGTTTTCCACGTATTTTCTGAGAATGCGCCGAAGTGGTCTGGCCCCGTAGACCGGATCATACCCCAGGTTTCCGATAAAGTCTTTCGCTTCCTGGGTAAGCTGCAGGGTGATATTGCGTTGATCCAGCACTTTTTGGATTCTTTGAAGCTGAATATCCACAATTTTTCTCAGGTCTTCCGGCTTGAGCGATTCAAAGAAGATAATATCGTCCAGACGATTGATAAATTCCGGCCTGAAGTGATTTTGCACCTCCGACATCACTTCTTCCCGAATGGCTTCCTCACTGATGGGTTCGCCCAATGCCCTCCGGCGAGAGGCATCCAGAATGTACTGGCTACCAATATTACTGGTCATGATGATAACGGTGTTTTTAAAATCAACGGTACGCCCCTTGGAATCGGTCAGACGGCCATCATCCATGACTTGCAATAAGATATTAAAAACATCCTGGTGCGCCTTTTCTATTTCATCGAAGAGCACCACGCTGTATGGCTTCCGTCGAACCGCCTCAGTGAGCTGTCCGCCTTCTTCATAGCCTACATAGCCAGGAGGCGCCCCAATTAACCGGGCAACGGCATGCTTTTCCATGTATTCTGACATATCGATCCGAACGACCGCGGCTTCATCGTTAAACAACAATTCGGCCAACGCCTTGGTTAACTCGGTTTTCCCCACGCCGGTTGGCCCCAGAAACATAAAAGATCCAATGGGGCGTCCCTCTTCCTTCAGCCCGGCCCGAGCCCGGCGAATGGCTTCAGAGATAACCTGAACCGCCCGGTCTTGCCCAACCACCCGACGTTGCAGGGCATCTTCCAGATGGAGCAGTTTTTCCACCTCGCTTTGCACCAGCCGGGTCACAGGCACCCCGGTCCAGCGGCTCACAATGGCGGCAATATCCTCTTCGTCAATTTCTTCCTTAAGAAGAACATTGTCCCCTTCCTTGGCGCTAAGCTCTTCCAGCTGCTTCATGAGCTGGGGGAGTTTGCCGTATTTTAATTCGGCGGCCCGGCCCAAATCAGCCTCCCGCTCGGCTTGTTCAATGTCGATCTTGGTTCGCTCAATGTCCTCTTTCAGCTGCCGGACGTGCTGAATTTCTTCTTTTTCCTGCTGCCAGCGGGATTCAATTTCTTCTTTTTTCCGCTTTAAGTCTGCAATTTCCTCTTCCAGCTTGATCAGGCGTTCCAACGAGGCTTCATCAGTTTCCTTTTTGAGCGCCTCTTGCTCAATTTCAAGCTGAATCAGGTTTCTGGATATTTCATCCAGCTCTTGCGGCATGCTGTCAATTTCCATCCGGGCCTTGGCAGCGGCTTCATCAATCAGGTCAATGGCCTTATCTGGCAAGAAGCGATCCGCGATATAGCGATGAGAAAGCGTTGCGGCGGAAATAATGGCGGAATCCTTGATGCGGACCCCATGGTGAACTTCATATTTTTCTTTCAATCCCCGAAGAATGCTGATGGTTTCTTCCACAGAAGGCTCATCCACCAGCACAGGTTGGAAACGGCGCTCTAGGGCGGCGTCCTTTTCAATGTATTTTCGGTATTCGTTAATGGTGGTCGCGCCAATACAGTGAAGCTCTCCCCGAGCCAACATGGGTTTCAGGAGGTTACTGGCGTCCATGGCGCCTTCGGTGGCGCCAGCGCCCACGACGGTGTGCAATTCATCAATGAAGAGGATAACTTCCCCTTCAGCCGCTTGAACTTCTTTGAGCACGGCTTTCAGACGTTCCTCAAATTCCCCTCGGAACTTGGCCCCGGCAATCAGGGCACCCATATCCAGGGCGATGAGTTTGCGGTCTTTCAGTCCTTCCGGTACGTCGCCGTTAACAATACGAAGGGCCAGCCCTTCTACAATGGCTGTTTTCCCGACACCCGGCTCCCCGATGAGAACCGGGTTGTTTTTGGTGCGACGACTCAATACCTGGATCACCCGGCGGATTTCTTCTTGTCGGCCAATAACCGGGTCAAGCTTTCCTTTCCGGGCCACTTCGGTCAAGTCTCGCCCGTACTTTTCCAGGGCGTCATAGGTATCTTCGGCGTTGGGGTTATCGGCTTTATGAGAACCCCGAACATTTTTAAGGACTGCCAGGATATTGTCTTTGGTTATGTTCTGGCTTTTGAACACCCCTCCGGTGTCTCCACCGGAATCAGATAACGCCAAAAGCAAATGCTCCGTGCTGATAAACTGATCCTTAAGTCGTTCCGCTTCCTGGGCGGCTTCACCCATTAACGTGTTAAAGCGTGGCGTCACAAAGACCTGGCCCGCTTCCAGTGAGCTGACGGTGGCCCGCGGTCGTTTGGCGATTGCGGATTCCAGTTCTGGAATCATTCGGGAAATATCTGCGTTGAGTTGGCGCAGGATTTTTCGGACCAATCCCCGCTCATCCTCTAACAGCGCAAGCAAGAGGTGCTCATTATCCAGCTGGTTTTGTTCATATCGTCGCAGGATGGTCTGGGCGTTTGCAATGGCTTGCTGTGCGTGCGTGGTGAGCTTGTTCATGTCAATCATACGGATTCCCTCTAATCCACAAAAAATCTAGTTTATTTCATTATGACAGGCATTTGCGCCAGTGTTGGAAACTTTATGATGATTTAATTTTTTAATTATAGCGAATGGAGTAAATATACCTCAGTTAGAAAGGAAATCACGCGAAACTGACCAGCAGGTCGCTTGAAGCCAGTTTTTACGGTTGTTTCTCATGAGGAAGGCATGGGGATTCAGCTTGGCATCATTGGTTACATTCCATAGTTTACAAAACTTTACTTGATAACGGTAGTGCTTTCCAGTAACGTATTCAAAGATTTTAAACCGATTCAACGATCTTAAAGGTTTAAAAAACAACCTTCACGAGGGAGTTAGGGAGAGAGTCAATCTGTAAAGCTCCTGAGTATGAGGATCGCCATATCACTTGATGAGGGCGGAAAGCGGAAAAACAGTTTTTGGGTATTGGTGAGGTTTCTAAAAATCGTAGTTATTTCTGAATTCGAACGTTTAAACACACATTTAGACAGTATTTAAATTGTAGGGAGTGCGGGATATGAACCGGATTTTACCAATGGGAACGGTAAACCACCTGGATAAATTGCAAAAGGGCAAGGAAGCATCTGTTCAACCTATGGCAGTGCCATTCCCAACGGCCAATCCGCAAAGTTCTGATCTGAAAAAAGTACCTGCCGCCTTGCAGTTGGTTTATTTTGCCGGTCAGGGGAATGATCCGGTTTCCAAGGCCGGGAAAACCCAGGCAGTTGCCCCAACCACTTTTGAAAGCCAAAATGAGGTACTCAACTGGAGTCAGTACCTGGATAAAATCAAGCAAAACCCCAAGGTGATTGCCACTGCGTACCAGCGGGTTTATAACATGATCATGTCTATGCCCAAGCACGATACCGGACGCCGGGATCGAAACGGCAACAAGATCTACGATTACGAATTCTTCCGCAAGAACCCTTATACCAAGAAATTTATTGAAGGCCAGACGGATACATTGCATGAGTTTGTGCAGTTCGTTAAATCTGCGGCCTATGGCGGAGAACAGCGAAACCGGATTCTCGCGTTGGTTGGCCCGGTGGGTACATCCAAATCCCTCTTGCTGGATATTCTCAAGCAAAGTCTGGAAGGGTATGCCCAAACGGAAGAGGGTGCCGCTTACCAGTTGCGTTGGAATTTGCCTCAAGAAGTAGCGGAAAACCCGGATATTAAAGTGGCAAAATCGACAGACTCTCTTGGAAACGAGGGGTATTTTGTGAACGATCCCCTTCATGATGACCCTCTGAAGGTTTTCCCGGAAGGCAAGGCCCGCGACGCCATTCTTGGCGAGTTAAACACATTTGTTCAAAAGGAATATAACCCCAAAGCGTCTGAGGGAAATAAAATCCCCTATAGTCTGGATGTCATTGGCGGCCTTTCGCCGGTTTCAGCCTTGATTGAGGAAAAACTGAAGGAACACTACCTCCGCAAAGCCAAGGAGGAAGGAGCCACACTGACGGACGCGCAGTTACAGGAAAAAGTCTTGTCCCACGTAGAGGCCAAACGGGTCATTTTCAGTGAGAAAAATAACGTGGGGATTGCCATGTATACCCCGCGAGATGAAAAGAACCAGGATTCTACCGAGTTATCCGGGGGTGTGAAATACAGCCGGGTACTGGAGTACGGCGATGAATCCCATCCTTTTGCCAAGGCATACAATGGGAAATTCCTCTACGCCAACCGGGGACTCCTGGATATGGCGGAATACTTGAAACTTCAGGTTGAGTTTTTATATGACATGCTCTTCCTGACCCAGGAAAAGAAGGTGATTCCCAAGGATTCACCGGCGATTGACATTGATACGGTGTTGGTGGGCCATACCAACATGCCGGAATATGAGCGGCTGATTTCCAACCGCCTGATGGAAGCCCTTCGGGACCGGACGGAAGTGATTAAAATGCCCTATATTACCGAATATGGGCAGGAAGCCAAGATCTACGAAAAATTCTTTAAGGGCCGGGCCGAGAAACAAGGACTAGAGTTTGCTCCTTACTCCTTTGAAATCCCGGCGTTGACGGCAGTCATGTCCCGCTTGGTTGAGGGCAATCCGTTGGCCAAAGCCAAGTTATATAACGGCGATGATCCGGCCGATGACAAAGTGGCCGAAGCCAAGGCGCTCAAGAAAAAGGCCGATCCTACGGAAGGGATGGGTGGAATTTCTCCCAGAACCTTGCTGAACGTATACTCTATGAGTCTGGTTCATTCCGATGTGGAAGAGAACAAGCTGATCACCCCGGATCTGCTGTTGCGGATGCTCCGAACCAAGCTATTGACCGATGAAAACCTGAACGTGGCCGAGCGCCGGGATGAGTTACTTGGATTAACCCAGATTGCCGAGAGGGAACTGCTGAGTCGGATTGAAAACGACATGATGAAGGCATTTCTTGAGGATTCCACACTGCTGAACAGATACTTTGACAAGTACATGCAAAACCTCAAACTTTGGGAGAAACGTGATACCAGAGATCAGGCGGATAGAAACTTCCTGAACAAGGTGGAAACCTTGATGAAGTCTTCTATCAGGCAAGATGAAGCGGAGGAAGTCCGCCGTCAGATTCTGCTGAAGGCATCGAGTATTGAAAGTTATACCGGGCGGCCGATTGGTCTGGATGACTTTAAGCAGGACAAAAACCTGATGAACGCGCTGGCCTCTGTGGTCCATATGAACCGACGGGATGAGTTCCAGGTCATGGATCAGGATCAACGTCAGCAGATGGTGAAAAGCCTAAATAAATATGGATACAGCGAGCGGGCTGCCAACTGGGCCATTGATTACTTTATGAGAGAGTCCGGTTTAGCCACCAAATTGGGCTAACAACTGGTTAGTTGAGGGAACATTGGGATGAGAGTCACTGGTTTTATTCCAAATCCGGTCTTTGGTACCGCAAGGCAACCAAAGCCGGTGAGGCATGAGACTTCGCAGCAACCACAAATCAACCGACTCTCCAATATCTATCCCATCCATCCTTCACTCCTGTTTCGGGGGAATCATGAAATCCAGCGACCTGTCCGAGTTCAGACTGAAAGTGCGGAGCGGGCAAAAAAGCTGGAGGAGTTGGGACAGCAACTCTTTCAAGCTGCAAAAGAGATGGGGTTGTCCCCTCGACCGGTACATGTATACCTGGTAGACCCAGAGCATTACCTGACGCTACAGTCTCAAGAAGGCTTCCCTGAACGGTATTATCACTGGACCTGGGGCCAGGATTATCATGTGCTGCGAATTCAATATGAAAAGGGACGCCGCCCTTTTACCGAAACGGTACTCCCAGGGAATCCGGTTCAGATCTTCATGCCGGAAACTCAGCCGAATTACGCGCTGAAAGTGGCGATGGCCCATGCCATTGCCCGAAGTGACCTGTTTGAAAATAATCTGTTCTTTCCTAAAACCAAACAGGAGGTCAGCCGAAAGGCGGCCCAGAACGCCCGTGAAATTAAGTCGATGGAGTTCGAGCCGGGTATTGGTGAAGATAAGGTGGAACATACCCTGGACGTGGCGCATTCCATTCGATACTTGATTAACGTGACCCAACCCCCGGCAAACCTGGATGAAGCCCCGGCGACCCCCAGTCGCCAGAACCCGGAGCGGGATGTTTTAGGGTTTTTAGTACAAAAATCCAAGGCTTTGGATCCCTGGCAGCGCCGGATCCTGGAAATTGTCCGGGATGAAAGTTATGGTCAAATGCCGCAGCAACGTACCAAACTGATGGGCGATGGATGGGCCGCATTCTGGAACGAGCGAATCAATACCGGGAACCCCCACCTGCCTGTGGAGGATGTGACCCGTGAATCCATTCTGGTCGCGCGGATTTTCGGAACGGATCCTGTGAAAATGAACACCTACCAGCTCGGGCTGTTTCTGATGAAGGAAATGGAAAAGCGGGTTCGGGCTGAATTGCGGCAGGAGCAACCGGAATTGGAGCAGCAGGATCGTCCAGGGTTTAACCGGCAGGTTTACCAACGGATGCGGGAGGGGCTGCGCTACGAGAACGATGTGTCCTTTGTTCGAAACAACCTCTCTGATGAGGTGATTCGACGGCTCATGATGTATGTTTATCAGCCTAAAGCCAATGGTGAGGCGAAACCGGGGGACAAGCTGGTTATTACTACCAAAGAATGCGATGCCATACGCGAAACCTTGCTGAGCCAACTTAAAAATGCCGGAAAGCCTGTTATTTCCGTGGTTGATGAGAACTACCAAGGGAAAGGCGAGCTTCTGCTGAAGCATATCTATGATACGGATCTGAAAAAGGATTTCGCTGAGCAGACACTGCGCAACATCGAAAAACTCTGGGGCAGGCCGGTCCACCTGGAAACCAAGTTCGTTAAGCAAAAGGACGAAAAAGAAGAGAGCCATGAACCGCCAGAACTGGAAGACCAGCTGATTTCCTGCGTCAACCAGAAAGTCACCTACGCCAAGGAGACAAGGTCCGAAGCACAAGATGATGATATACCCTTTTAGCCCGCGTTTGGTTCATGATAAAGACGCGAATTTCAACACAAGGAGAGAGCAGGTATATGTATATTCAGCACATTCCAAACGGGAATCCGGGGGTTCACCCCAGGCTGACTGTCACGCCTATCTACTCTGAAAAGCATTTTAGGGATGTGGGAGACACAGTGCAGTTTGGGGGGAAAGGGCCTTTAAAGTCTGATAACCCGAACCACCAGCGGTATGTACGAAAAGTACAGCGCGGCGTTGAGGACTGGCTGAAAAAATTCAAGTCGCCTCGTGAGTTTGAGACCACCGAGGATGGAAAGAACATCAAGATTCCCTATGAGCAGATTGATATGCCCGAGTTTCGCCGAGGCAGCAATCAGCCGGGCGTAGGCCAAGGTGAGGGCCAGGAAGGGGACGAGGTTGGCGAAGTAGGACCTGATGGCCAGCCTCAGTCCGGTAAGGGCTCAGAAGCAGGTGATGGCCCTGGGAAACCGGGTGATCAGCCTGGTGACAAAGGTGATGGGGATACCGGCGATGATGGTGAGGGGAATGGTGATCAGGCGGGCCAGGGATCCAATGACATGTCCAAGGATGATTACACCATGGAGTTCAGCCGGACGGAAATCGCCAAATGGTTTGGAAAAGACCTCCAACTTCCCAATTTTGAGGATCGGGGCAAGAACAATATTCAGGACATTGAGTTTAAGCTGCGGAGCATTAGCCGCCGGGGAACGCCGGGGAGAATTCATCCTCGTCGGACACTTCTTCAAACCTTGATTCGCAGGGGGCAAGAGCTGTTAAACGCAGGAGACAAAAAGCCATCAGAGAAGAAGGAAGTGATTCACCCCAATGATGTCCGCTTCCGCCACTTTAAGGAGCAGCCGATTCCCAAGCATCAGGCCGTGATTTTTTATATTCTGGATACCTCCGGTTCGATGAGTGACGAGAAAAAAGGCTGGTCCCGAGATATTAACTGGTATTTATCCACTTTTATCAAAGCGGAATACGGGAATAAGAACAAGGAGCTTCTGTCCTCCCAATTTCGTAAAGATATTCCGGTCAAAAAAGACATGTTTGGCGAAGGCGTCGAGGAAAAGTTTATTATCCATGACTCGGATGCCGAGGAAGTCTCTGAAGAAAACTTCTATACAGGCTCTAAAGGGGGCGGAACGGAGTTCGCGGTTGCTTATCAATATATTCTGCGGCAGATTGAGGAAAAATACGACCCAAAAGATTGGAACATTTATATTTTCCAGTACACAGATGGTGAAGATTGGGGGAATGATACCAATCAGACGATTAAAACCATGCGAGAACTCATTGATAAAGGGGTCAACCTGATTGGGTACGTGGAAACCGAAAGCAGAGGATACTCACGAGAAACCTTTGCAAATAAACTTGAGCGATTTATGGCGGATGAGGATAAATATAAGACCAAGTTCAGGATGTCTCAGCTGGATTCAGGGGAGCCGGAGCAGTATATGCGAGTTGTCCATGATCTGCTGGGGAAAGATAAAAACAAGCGATAACCGGGCCTCAATCTGCGGAAAGGCTGTAGTACGTCTCTTCATCATCGGAAGCATCTGAATCCACACGGGGAAAATGCGCTTCCAGCAGCTCCGTCAGGTAATTCTTGACATGCTTGTCCCAAACAAACCAAAGATACTTGAGTCCTCGATCCGGCACCACTTCCAGAGGCAGCGAGGATACCTCAGAGAGGTCTCGGACTCGATTCCGGGAGCTTTGGACCCAGATTGGTTCTTTATTTGGGGGCCTCTGGTATAACGGCTTCGGTGAAACCACGTTTTCATCAAAACCGAATTCAAAGGAAAGCCCCCGCTCTTTGTAATGAGCTTTCAATGCGGCACGGACAGGTTCCAGCAGGGCCTGGGAACGGGCATCTCCATTGAGCCCGTATTTTGCCAGATCCACGAATTTACAGAGATCATGCCGCTTGAGTCGACTGGCCAACGTTTGAAGCAAGGGATCTGAAGACTCGGATTCCCAGCTCTGGATGGCTTCCCAGAGGTAACAGTCATCCATTCTTAAAAACTGTGCCGTGGTCAATTTTTTTCCATTGGTCATTAATAAATAGAGCTCATTGGCCGGGTTTCCGGTGTTGATGTTGTTTTCTCTGACCCATTTAAAGCGCATGAGGGTGAGTTTCAACAATGCTTCAGAGGCTTTATCCAAGGCATGCAGCGCCATTTTATAGGCTTGATGTCGGCCAAACAGGTAATGCTCGATGGCGGGTGTCGCTTCTTCCCGGATAGCCACAATGGGCGTGTCATCCGGTAAGGTTCGAAGCACCATGTTGGAAATAATCCGGTCCGCCTCAATACGGCCGTATTGCACCCCCAGAAAATGGCTGTCCCGCTGGAGGTAATCCAGCCGGTCCATGTCCAGTTGGCTGGAAACCAGCTGGGCCAAAAAGTGTTTGGCAACGCCGGTTTTTTCGTCTCCCTCCATGAACTCGCAAACCGCTGTGGGAAGACCAGGGCCATGCTTTTCCCAAACCAACTGTAGCTCAGGATCTTCGGTCAGGATTTTTCGGTTCCAGTACACATCATGGAGCAATTTCTGTTCTTTCAACTCCAGAACATCTTCCAATGTGTGAGATAGCGGAGTATGGCCAATATCATGGACCAGAATGCCTAATAAGAGCAGTCTGCTGAGAGGGATATCGGTGTCCCGGTAGGTTGAGGCCAGATACTCCCGGCTGGTTTCGGTTTTGTTCAGATGGTTAATGGCCTGAATCATTAGGTGGGTGGCTCCCAGACTGTGAACAAAGCGGGAGTGGGTCGCCCCTGGGAATACAAATTCGGCCAGGCCCATTTGCTTGATGTGCCGGAGTCGCTGGAACGCCTTGCAATTAACGACATCGAGCAGAAGTCGGTGAGTATCATCACCACGATCGAACTCGATGATCCCATGGATCGGATCCGCCATTCTCATCCAGCGTGTGGACAGGTTATTAGGCCGGGATAAAGACAAGGGTGGACTCCCTCTCAAAAGATGCCACTTTGTCTATTATCCCCCGGATTTTACGTATCTGTCCAATCTCAGGTCAATGAATACACCAAACG
Organism: uncultured Vampirovibrionales bacterium; assembly: GCA_964387265.1. Taxonomy (GTDB): domain Bacteria; phylum Cyanobacteriota; class Vampirovibrionia; order Vampirovibrionales; family Vampirovibrionaceae; genus CAYLWC01. Next base: position 10,778 of record CAYLWC010000019.1, read on the forward strand.
CTGGACGGTGAAATCCTAGGGGCGTCGTGAAACCATGCCAAACCGACGGGATGATCCACCGGAGGGTGGGCGATCCGGCACGTTACTTTTCTTCAGAAGCGCCATTTGCTCTTGGCGTTTTTGAGCCTCCGCGCTTTCTCGAGCCAGATCGTTTGTGTTTTTAACGGCTACTCCAGCTTGGGCCGCCATTTTTTCACTGCAGTTAACACAGTATCGACCCTTGCGCTGAAGTTCTCCCATCATGATGCCACATGAAATACATTGGAACTTCAGGAGAGGGGCGGCTGTCCCAAGTCGTCCGTCATGATAGAATTCCTCGATCTCTTCCACGGAAACGCCGGTTTCGTGAGAGAGTTCCTCAATGGCCATGCCACCTTGGGCACCACTCTTCTGGAGGATTCGGTATAAATTCCGAACTTGTTCATCTTCTAGTGCGATGCAGTCCGCACAGAGATCGCTAATACGCTTTTGGAAAAGCTTTTTGCATTTTTTACAGTTTGCAAGTGCTGCATTCATCGTCATCTAAATCCATTAGACTACCATCAAAGAAATTATCGAGTTTCAGGACTAAAACTTGAGTATTTGCGGAAAAAATTGAAATATCTTCATATGAGGTTTACACCAGAGTGAAGATGGGCAACCCGGCGGGAAATTTTTGGGGTCAATCTTCCATCCCGAGAGAAAGCGCACGTTTTTGGCTTTGGGGGTTTTATAATGGGTGAGCCCAGATTCCAAGGGTCTGGAGGCAGCAGGCAAGAACCAGTTGATTACAGTCTTTATCAACGACTTGAGGCAATCATGCGGACCGATTTTAGTCTTCAGCAATCACCCTTCATCATGCCCCGTCAAGCACCGGGTCTGCCATCAGCTCGTGTTCAATTTGCCGGGGCGGAAGGCGTTGCCGCCAAAGCTGCCGTAAAAAAGATGGGCACGGTTGAGTTTTTGCGAACCGTCTCTGAGTACCTGAGAAAAGCCGAGAACAAGCAGATTTTAAAGGCGATGCTGTATGAACACGGGATACCGGCAGCGGCCTTTGTCAGCTGTCTGGCAGGGCCACCGGGCTGGATTCTGGCAGCGGGTTTGGGGCTCACCCATAAATTCTGGACTTCCAAAAAAGCCGACGCGCTCAAAGCGACGATTGATACCAACAAAATCAGTGGGCCGATGGCCAGAATCCAGGCAATTAAAGCCGAGTGGGCCAAGCAAACCAAAGAGTCGGTCGGGGTGATTACCAAGGAATACAATCGTCTGCTGGACGAGCTTTTTATGGATGAAAAGCAGTTCCCCAAGATGCGCCCTGCGGTTCAGAAAATGAAACTGAAGCCGGATGGTCGGGTTGTCGGACTTTTAACCCGATTCGTTGAAGCCCAGCAACATTTTAGTAATAAACTATTGTGGCGGGCGGGATCGTTCCTGAGGCAAGGCCCCAAAAGCGCGGCGCTCAGCTTTCTAAAAGCCCCCATGCGTGTCATGAAATTATCGGCTCTTGGCGTTGGGCTCCAGGGAATTTTAATGTTTCTCTATTCTAAAAACAAAATCGCCTCTTAATTCTTTTCGGCTTGTTGTACAATCTCACTCATCGGTATTGGACATCTGTCATGGACGATGCGCTAGATAGAGGCTAATGGCATGAGCGTTCTTTTTTCAACGTTGATTCTGGGGATTATCATACTGGGTCTGGTGTACCGGCATCAGCCGAAAAAACATGTCCCCCTGATGCTCACGGCGTTTGCACTGGATGTGGCACTGGTTTTATATATTGAGTTGAGTCGGGACGCCATCCATACGTTTTCAGAGAGTCTGCGAACCCCGTTTGAGCACCAGCTGCTTCTGTTTCACATTGCGGTTTCCGTACTGACCCTGGTGCTGTATGTTGTGTTGACGGCTACGGGTTTTAAGGTGCTCAAGGGGCGAGGGGAACTGCTGAAGCTTCACCGGAATCTGGCGGGGCTTTTTGTGCTGGCCCGCCTGGTTAATTACGCGACGAGTTTTTGGGTGGGTACATAGAAAGGACCATTAGGGGGTAACGCTGGCTTAGTTCCCACCACCTAAGTCTGTTTCAGCGGTTTCTTCCACTTTAGAGTCCCCAAAAAGGCCAACCATGGCAAATTCGTTTTTATCTCGCTGCTCTTTTTCTTCGGTTTTTTCCTTCTTGTGACCAAAGAAAAAGGATAAAATCTGGGAGACGGCTTTCTCGGCCCGATTGGCTAATGCCTGGGCGCTCTGGGCGATAAAGCTGGGAATTTGGACAAAAATTGCCCGAGCCACGTTGGTGGCAGTGTTTATCAAGGGTTGGAGCAGTTGTATTCCTCTTTGAATAATCGGTTGTAGGAATCGGGGAACACCCGGTTGAGCGACGGGCTGTTGCTGGGCCTGAATCGCTTTCATGGTGGCCAGGTCCATTTGATCGATCAGTACTCGGTTCATGGCACGGGTGTTGGCCACATCCTGATCAAACTGGGACTTTTTCAGGACGGTTTCACCCATGCAGCTCCAATATTGTCGTTTTACTTCAAACATCCCGATGACCCTGTTTTTGTTTTTTCAATATTGAACTCAATCAATTTAACCATTGGGGCTGCTGGAAGTCAAAAGCCAGCATGTCAAACTTGGAAGAGTATAACAGAATTGTACATCATGAAACGCTTATTGTATGCTCCAAAGACGGAGGAAGGCTAATAAATAACATGCGAATTCCAACCCCTACAACCTCAATGAACGGGCTGTCCCTTGTAAAAAAACGGCAGACAATATACTACAGTGGGATCCAGACTAAAGTTTCAGGGAAGGTGACAACGCAGGCAACCCTTCAGGCGGGGATATGTCATCAGATCTGGCGGCTTGTCCCGGTGTTTCAGGAAGCGGTTCAGGTTGCTGGAGACGTAGTGAAGAAGAATCCGGCGGCTGTCACGGCGCTGCTGGGCGGGGTGGTTGTCGCGGGTGTTATTTGCCCGTATATGGCAGGGGGAATGATAGGCTCTGCCGCGATGCTTACGGATTCGACCCAGCGCTAGCCGCTAGCTCATCAGGGGTTGCCCTACTTCGGGCTTACGAAGCTTCCAGATGGCTCCGTCCAGAATAAAGTGATGCATATTAATAAATGAAATCACAATGGCCATTGAGAGAGTGTAAGAGGCGAGCCCCGCACCCTCAATCATACGGGGGACCAGCATGAACATGAGAATCCCAACCAGAATCAGCGTTAAGTAGTACCTTCCAAAGATCCTGGTTCGAAGATACCCAATCGAATCACGAATAGGTTGGGGTGTTTGGCTTCGGGAGACTTCTTTGAAATGGAAGTAGCTGGTAATGATCAGGTATTGTAGGCAGTGAAAAAACGCGGTAAAAGCGCCAAAATTGACATACATTGATCCCAGGCTGTGCCAGATGATGTGAGCGGCGACCAGGATATGGACAATTGTAGGCAGTGTTCGCTTCCTGGTTTTGGCCAGGTAGATGTTCAGTCCCAAATAAAGGGCTAGGCCGGTATAAAAAATCACCAGGGTCCATTCCGCCAAGAAAGCGGGGAAACCGAGAACAGGAATAAAAATATCCCAAAACGGTTTTTGGGCCTCTCCTACCACGTTACTTCGGACCATGGGATAGGCGTATGCGCTAAACACCGGGATTAAAACACACCACCTTTGCCAGGTGTTTAGCTGGAAGCCAGACTTGCCGGAGAAGATCATGCTGATGCCATAGGTTTGGCCGGAGTAGTGATAGCCGGAAAAGAACAAGTACCCCAGGCAATACCAGGGGGCTAAAGTGCTTGTGGAGTACAGGCTAGCAAAGCCGAGAGCAATGAGTACCACTGGAACCCAGATGGCTTCAAAGGCGTATTTTTGCACTTCGTCCCAATGCCGGTAAACTCGGTAATAGGTGGCAGTGTAATGAGGCCAATTCACAAGAATACTGCCGATTAAAATGGCATGAGAAACCCAAAGGGCGGGTTGAGCATACATCCCTTCCAGCATAAAGGGAAGGAGGAAGAGAATTGATAATCCCCCCAGGCATAAGATGTCAATGGTTGGGCTAAAAAACCAGATTTTATGATTGGGTGCGGCAGAAACCGACGCAACAGCCATACACTCGCCACGCTCATCAGACAGACTGTATTTATCCTAGCACAGGAATGCCAAGTTCAATGAACATCATTCAAAGCGGAGAATCTGCGATTTCTGGCAGATAAAAAAGGAGACGGCGTGATCCGTCCCCTTTTGTTTACCTGCATATCGGTATTATTATTTGTATACGTTTTCGACCAGCTCAACGACTTTTGTCCGGTCTTCCTCCTTTTGGGCAACATCTTTTTCGGAGATGATGCCCACACATTTTTCCATCTCGTCCACGACCGGAATTCGTTTAACCTGACGTTGTTCCATTCGCCGCAGAACGGAGTCCATGTCTTCGTTTTCACGACAGGTGACCACATCTGTTGTCATGATATCTTTCAAGCGAGTCGTTTGAGGATCCAGGTTCTGATAAACGACCTTCATACAGATGTCCCGGTCTGTTACGACGCCCACGCAACGATTATGTTCATCAGAAACAGGAACCACGCCGCAATTACACCTTTGCATGACCTGGACTGCGTCATAGACGGTGTCATCCTCATAACAGTATTCCGGGTTCCGGGTCATCAGATCCTTGGCAGTTTGCATAGCCCACCTCCAGTATTGTTTGTCTATCTATATCTATTTAAGCTCATGTGTTCAGTGAAGGCACTTCTGGAACATCGATTTTTTATAAAAACCGAACTTTTCCCAGAAATCCAGCATGTATCCAAAGCACCTAAAATGCTTGAAACCCAACGATTGGCAAATTAATTATACCTGCCCCGGAATGCTTCGACATCGGTTAAGCGAATAGACTTCTTATGAATCAGGTTTAGCCAGTTGGCTATAATTTTTCTGAAAAACTTATCCAAGTAGCGAATATTTTGGATTATGTGCTTATTCTATGGGGTTTTACTGAGAAATGTGGCTTTTTGTACGAATGCAGGAATTTGATGGTTTTATTTTTTTGGTGATAAACTAACCACTGTGATAAGTGCCAACCATGCATGATAATTTTATCGGATTAGCCTGATGGCAAGCTGATAGCAGAAGCCTGTAGCGGAATCCGATCAGGTGAATCTCGAAGGACATTTTACATTCTGGTCAGGGTAGAGGTTTAAGTACCGTTGTTTGAGTTTGAATAAAAGGCAAAAATGTCGACCGTCGTATCCAAAACATCACGATATGCGACCCTGGGCTTGGGATTGTCTTTGCTGGGTTGTTTGTGTCTTTCTAATCGCGCGAGTCGAAAGGCCCAGTTTGATCATTATTCCATTGAGCATATCAAGGAGGCCATCCTGTGGGTTTCTCCCCAAGGGGATATTCTGGACGCCAATCCATCGGCCTGTGAGATGCTGGAGTACGAAAGGGAAGAACTTCTGGGGCAGACGCTGATGTCTGTTACCAAGGGGCTTTCCTGTGAATCCTGGCAAGAGAACTGGCAATGCCTGAAGTCAGTGGGTACAGCGACCCTTGAAGCTGTTCAGCAGCGAAAGGATGGCTCAACCTTTCCGGTGGAGATTACAGCCAATTACCTGGAGTATGAAGGCGATGAGTATGGCTGCATGTTTATTCGGGACATTTCAGAGCGCAAGCAGGCGGAGCGGGCATTAAGAGCCTCCTTGGAGGAGGTGCGGGATCTGAGGCTGACGCTGGATGAATCCGTGGTGTTGGCCGTAACGGATGTCAACTTCAGGATTGTCTACGTAAACGACAAGTTTTGTGAATTGGCTATATACAGTCGGGATGAGCTGTTGGGTCAGTCATTTCATTTGCTTCGGGCATCCGAGTTATCAAAAACGACCTATCAGACCATGGTAAATCAGGTCTCTGAAGGGTGCATTTTTCATGAGGAAATTCAGCATCAGGCCAAGGATGGCTCATCGTTTTGGCTGGATGTGACGGTTGTCCCGTTCATTGATTCTGACAGTGGGGTCCCATACCAGTATGTTTTTATCGCAACGGATATCACCGATAAAAAACGAATGATAGAGGAGGTCATGTGTCGGGCCAGACAACAGGAGGCGGTTGCGGAATTCGGGCTCAAGGTCCTCAAGACCGCGGATATTGTTGAATTGATGAGAGAATGCGATCGGATTGTGGTAGAGACACTCCAGGCTGAAGGGACCATTATTTTTGAGGCCCAGCCCGGTTACGAGGAGCTGAAATTGGTATCCTGTCCAAAAATTCCTGACTATCAAGGTTTTATCGTGGATCTTCAGGCCAATACCCAGATGGGGTACACCTTCAGGACAGGGAAGCCTGTGGTGGTTGAAAATAGCATTAAGGAAAAGCGCTTCACAATCCACCCGTTGTATTTTAAACATGGCATTATGAGTGGCTTAAGCGTGGTTATTTACGGCCCGGAATACCCTTATGGCGTTCTGGGTGTTGTTTCCACCCAGCCCAGAAAATACACCGAGGATGACGTGCATTTCGTACAATCCATCGCCAATATTCTTTCTACCGCCATAGAGCGTCAACGAGCCTCTGATCAACTGGCGCTGTATACCCGGCACCTGGAGCAAAGCAATCAGGATCTGGAGGATTTCGCAGTGGTGGCGTCCCATGATCTCAAAGAACCTCTCAGAAAAATCGTGGCTTTCAGCAACAGGCTACAGGAGCTAACCGGAGGCAAAATCGGCGCGGACGCCTTTGTATATATGGAACGTATTGAAAAGTCCTGTCGACAAATGCAAAGCCTGGTGGATGGGCTATTACGATATTCCAGAATTACGACCAAGACGCAACCCTTTACGGTGGTTGATTTAAACACCGTTGTCGCCGAAGTTCTGGAACAATTTGACGTACAGCTTGAGCAGCAACATTCGGTTGTGACCGTTGAGTCATTGCCAACCATTCAGGCCGAACCGATCCAGATGCACCAGTTGTTCCAGAATTTGATTGGCAATGCCATTAAATTCAAGAAACCGGATCAACCCCTGCTTTTGCATATTCAAAGCCGGTTGACACGGGAGCCTTGTGCCGATGGCGCTGTATCTCCCCAGGCAAGCCCGTGTTATGAAATTTCCATTTCAGATAACGGGCTGGGTTTTGAAGAACGTTTTTCTGAGCAGATTTTTAGGTTGTTTGAACGACTTAAAGCACCAGGTGCGGGTAGTGGGGTGGGTTTAGCGATATGTCGAAAAATCATACTCCGCCATGGAGGAACTATTTTTGTAAAAAGCACACCCGGTGTTGGATCCACTTTTTATGTTCGCTTGCCCGAGAAACAGGACGTTAAAACCGGGTTGGACAAGAAGCAGACTGTTGTTCAGCCATTAAAAGAATTCCCTATTTCACCATAATAATCTCTAAATCTCCTTCCCTTGAAAGAACGTTCAACAAGACGGAATTTTTCGTCCGTCTGAATTCCAGTTCCAGCGTACTGTTGTGAACGCGAAGATTTTCAATTGTGAGGGAGTTCACCCAGTCTGGCAGGTGGGGTTGAGTGATGATCAGGCAACGCTCTTCCAGCTTAGGTGAGATTCGAAGCAGAGACATAGTAAAAGCGAATATGGAAGAGGCGGCCCAGGCCTGCGGAGAACAGGCTACGGGGTATTTAACCGGCGGATCGGTACGTTCCAAATCCCGGCTAAAACCACAAAACAGTTCAGGAATTCGCTTATAGTACATCAACCTGCCCGCCTCATAGATTCCACTAAACACCGACTCGGCCAGTTCTGGGCGATTGATTGCCGTTAGGCCACGGGCAATCATGGCGTTATCATGAGGCCATACGGAGCCATTGTGATAGCTCATTGGATTGTAGGCAACCATTCGGGAACTCAGGGTTCGGATACCCCAGCCACTAAAAATATCCGGTTCCATGAGCCGCAAGGCAACCGATTGCGCGTGATCATCGGTAAAGATTCCGGTTTCCAGGCAGTGACCCGGATTGGAGGCAATCACTCGATACTGTTGTCCCTCTTTGTCTAGTCCCAAAGCGCAATAATCGAGTGAATCCATCCAAAAGTCCCGGTTGAACCTTTCTTTAAACTCTTTGCATTTGGAACGCAACTGTTCCGCCTTATTGGTGTGCCCCAGTAAATCTGAAAGCACCGCCATTTTTTGCTTGGCCGCATACACATACCCTTGGGCCTCAACCAGAGCGATAGGTGGGGTTGCGATCTCTCCGTTTTCGTACATGACGCTGTCATAGGAGTCTTTCCATCCTTGCTGATCCAGGCCTTTGGAGCTACGCTTATGGTAGCTTAGATATCCATGGGGGGAGTTTCTCAGGTTCCACTCAATCCACTCAAGGGCCTGAAGCGCGTTTCCCCATAATTCTTCCAGCGTTTGTCTATCGTGAGTCCATTGATAGTAATCATGCAGAAGGATTAACCATAACGGAGTCGCATCCACTGTACCGTAGTAAGGGGTGTGCGGAATTTCATTCATTCGCGCCAACTCGCCGACCCGAAGTTCATGGAGGATCTTGCCGGGTTCCTCATCCCGCCAGTTGTCAAATTCTTTTCCTTGATACCGTGCAAGCAGTTTTAAAATGGACTTTGCGATATTGGGGTTAATAAACAGGCAATCCCGAGCGGTGATCAGGCTGTCTCTGCCAAACAGGGCGACATACCATGGAATGCCCGCCGCGATATAGTCCTCATCCTCTCCCTGGATCTCCAGTCCGGTCCAGGTTCTGAGCATCCAGATATCCTGAAGGCTTCGGCTGAGCATCTCATTAAAGTCTGTGTTGTCTGTTGTTAGAATGGCTGATTGCTCCAGCCATTGGCGTTTGTACCGCTGCGCCTTGAACATGAACTTGTCGAAACGCTCAAATTCTTCAAGGCTCCCCCGGTTACTGACAACCGATTGAACAATGGGAATAATTTCAAGATTATATTCACGAGGCTCCAGAGGTGGAAGTTCCGCGTCCAGTTGAAACTCAACGACTTGGTTTTCCTTGATTTCAATCAGATTGGGTTCAAAATCCTTGAAGCGGACCACCGTTTCCAGTCGATTTCCTTTAGGGTCCTCATAGGTAAAGATGATGCGATCTTTTAGTATTTCCGGTTCCAAAAGGGTACCCCGTTTGGCCGGGAATAGATGACGCACCTCGAAAATATCCAGAAAATCCGCGCTTAAGGTAAAGCGTAACTGGGTAGAAACCGACTCCATGTTGAAATTCATCAGAATGAGCCGCTCTTGTAAAGACTGGCTTAACAATGTCTCTCGCCGAAGCTCCAGGGTCATTTCCGGGATGCAGAGCTTCTGCCCGTCGCTTTGTTGGCATTCCAGGTGAGGATTGGTATAGACGATACTGGATAAAAAACCGCTTTCCGTCGATGAGAACAGCGGGATAGGAAGCGCATCATTGAGCCGGACGCAAAAGTGGCAAAGATGTCGGGTGTCCATAAAATACAGCCCTAGTCCGCTGGGGTTCTCCGGGCTCATGCATCCTTGCGGATCATCGACCAGAAACAGCTGGTTGTTTTTAATGGTCCGGTAAGAGATGCTGAACTTGTCGGATGGGGTGATGATCATCGCCACTGCTTCCTTTAGAACAGATTAACAGCCGATTGAATGAGCTTGATCGGAAAATCTGGAATATCTACAGCGGCCCATGTTGTTGAGCTAGCTTATCACGGCTCTCTTTCCAGCTTTCTGTGTGGACACGCTCTTTTTTGCCAAGAGGGTGGGTTGTGGGATGAAGGTATAAACTACCTCGGCTATTCTTTTCAACCAGTCTTTCATAAACGGCCAGGTAGTCATCGACCATGCGTTTGACCGAAAATTTTTCCTCCACATGGCGTCGGCATGCTTGCCGGTCAATTTGATTCAGATTCGCTACAAATTCAACCAGGTCATCCGGTGATTCACCAATGAACCCGGTTTTTCCATGCTCCATGATTTCGGGAACCGATCCGTTTCGTATGGTTAATACGGGTGTCCCACAGGCCAGAGACTCCATCAAGACCAACCCAAAGGGCTCAGGCCATGTGATGGGGCAGAGTGTGGCTGCCGCATTACGGAGTAAATCTACTTTTTCCGGGTGGCCCACTTCGCCGATATATTGAATTTGTGTCCCATCAATCAGGGGTTCAACCATGGTGGCATAGTATTCATAATCTTTTGGGTCCACCTTGGCCGCAATACGAAGTTTCCATCCGGTTTCCTTGGCGATACGAATCGCATGGTGCACGCCTTTTTCCGGGGAAATTCGACCCAGAAAGGCCAGATAATCTTTCGATTTGTAATGTTGATAACAGGGGGTAAACCGGTTGGCCCGGAGCCCATGGTATACGGTTGCGACATAGTTTAAGTCGGGTGAGGGGATACGCTGAAAATCGCTGATAGATACATAAGGCATATGGGGGTATTGTTCATAACACCATTTGAGCCCTGGCGGATCAAAAATGCCATGCAGGGTGGTGACTACCGGTGTTTGGCTGAAAGAGGCAAAGGGCAGCGCCTGATAACCCATATGATTATGGATGATATCAAAGCGATCCGTTCGGCTGAAGATTTTTTCAAGGAACGGCAGCTCATAATAGATAGCGTCATGAATGGATACTCCTTGAGCACGAAGGGCTTGATCCGCGCCTGAAACCAGGTTAACTTTGTACTTCCTGGAGATTTGGGAATCTCCTGTGGCGAACAGGACAACTTCGTGCCCCCTCTGCGCTAATTCTTCAACCAGAAGATGGACAACCAGCTCGGTTCCTCCATAGGTTTTTGGCGGAACAGATTCCCATAATGGCGCTATCTGGGCAATCCTCATGTTTTTGACCCCCTTATTGTTTCCCTTCCTGTTAAAACATTGGATATAGAATGCATAATCTGTTTGGACCCTGAACAAACTCCGCCATTAATTCTCACCCCTTGATTGGCGATGGGTCCACCATAAAATTTGGATGGTTCTGAATTGGTATGTTTAAAATAGCAAAATTGGGGGCTGTTGCGCAACTAGGCAATTATATCTGAAATATTGAGTCTGAATACCCTGTAAAATAAGATGAAACCATAATTTACCTTATATTTTAAACAGGTGGCTATGGGATATTCTAACCACTTAGGTAGTTACATAAATATCAACCCCGCATAAAATAAAACGTGCTGATGAGCCACCTATCTCATCTTACCGTTATATCCCATGCACAGAACGAAGGAGAGGAGTAGGAAAGCCATGGAAAAGAAACTTTCCGTAGGTGTTGAAAGCTACGGTATGGCGTCATTAAATTATATTCTTGAAGATGTCCACTTCCCTATATCTAAACAGGAACTGATTGATCAATATGGGGATGAGGAAGTTTATTTAACGGAATCCAATCCCCAGCGATTAACAACCATGCTCCGGCATTGCCCGGAAGATCGCTTTGAGGACAAGCAGGATTTGCTTCATGCCATTAGCCAATCCTACCAGGAGTATGGCATTGAAGATTACAGTTACGAACAACAATAACAGTCCGAACCAGCCAGCCATCCTTTGCGGATGGCTCAGATAAAAATGCGATTGCCTCTATGAAATAGTGGAGGAGGGCACTTCAATGGTTCTTGAATCACTCCGAAGGGAGGTATACGGCGAAGCTTCGTTGACAATGGCGCTGGAAGACATCGTGTTTCCCTGCACAAAAGATGCGTTACTGGCTCATAAGGGGGATGAGCAAATTGTATGGATGAATAAAAAATCAAAAACCTTGCGAGAGCTGTTGAAGCACGTTCCAACGGAACGTTTTGAGAGCATGAGCCAGCTGGTGGATGCCCTGAATACCGTTCAATAATAACGACAACTCGCTCCCGACCGGACAAATCATGCTGTCATATACACATGGCTTCTATCTTATTATTCTGACAAGATAGGGCATGATGGGTCGTATTATAGGCAGGCTACATCGTAACGCTTTCGGTTGAAACAACAGGGGACGAATGAGCTTTAGCCAGCGCAATTTATTTTGAAACTGGTGATGATACCGCTGACGGTAATTTGCCTGCAGACTTCTATAAGATTGTCCAAAACCGGCATGAACCATCTCGGCTGCCAGGATACCGCTTTGAAGCGCCATGGACATGCCCGATCCTGTCACCGGATCCACGGTCAACATGGCGTCTCCTACCTGAATCAACGGAGATGTGGTTTGTGGGGTTAAATTCAGGTTGGCCGTGGTCTGAAACGGCTCAATACGTTGGCAATGCTTGAGTTGTTTTTTGGCCACCGGGTTTTGCCCAATGGTTTCGTCAATAAATTGGGGAAAAGGCTTTTTCAAGCTGTTGACCAATGACGAACGAAGCAACATGCAGAGATTGGCGGTTCCTTCGGATAATGGCTGAATTCCACCGTATCCGCCCGGAAAGAGGAACATTTGGAGATCCTTGCCAGGGAGGGGTTCCGGGAACGCAACATGACACTTGACGCCAACGTTTGAATCGGTTTTTAACAGGCCGTCGGCTTTCTCAGTAACTCTGAGTCCGCCATGTCTGCCGGTTGCATCAATAAGAATCGCAGTTTCCAATTGTTGCGTCTGATTCTGCGCAATGACGTTGAGGGTGAATTTTTCAGCGTTGTTTTCAACATGACATTGAACATGCGGGTGAACCCGATGTCCTTCCCAAACGGAAATGCCCAGGGATCGGGCATGATTCATCAGGAGGCTGTCTAATCGTTCCCGGCTGATGGCCAATCCATAAGGATATTTTTGGTTGATCCACCCCATGGGGACCTCTATCAGCTTGCCTTCAGCCATATAAAACCGGGCTTTTGAGACGGGGCCATAGGCGACTTGTGAGACTAACTCCAGCACGCTCAGACGTTCTAATGCCGGAAGGCTGCTGGGTCCTAAAAACTCACCGCACAGTTTTTTTCGGGGGAAGTGGCTTTTTTCCAGAACCAGTGGCTTGTGTCCCAGTTGGTATAAGCGGATGGCCGTGGCAATTCCAGCCAGACTTCCTCCGCAGATAATGATGTCAAACCGATGGTTTGGGGGCATGGTGTCGCTCCCAGGAAAGCACCACCCGGTAGGGCCGTTGTCGCCGGATTTCCAGGTCGGGCAGTCCGGCAAGCTGGCGAAGTTCTTGCAACTCTTTGAGCGTAAACCCTCGCAGGACTGATAGGGGGGCGTCATGCCGAAAAACCCGCCCCATCCCGAAGATTCTGCCCACCAGTGAAATTCCGGCCCAGGCCAGGGGATGACGTTCCAAATCGTTGACCACAAACCCGATTTTTGACAGCCGGGCCATTTCCTGAAGCAGGCGGGTGGCTTCTGGGGTGGTGAGATGATGCATAAACATGGAACTTACAACCATATCAAAGGACTGATCCGGGTATTGCAGATTCAGCGCGTCTCCTTGTAGCACCACAATCTCCGGGTAGCCAGCTGTGAGTTGATTTCCTGCTTCCACAGCCACCGGGTGCAGATCCACTGCGGTCATTTCCAGAAAGAGTTTTCTGGAACGGCCCCAGTGTGCCAGCGCAATGGGAATATCGGCAGAACCCGTGCCGAGGTCCAGAATTTTATAGCTGGCCTGGGGATGCCGTCTGGCCAGCTCCTGAATGGTATTTACTAACGTCTGGGCGCCTCCCAGGTTTTGGTTGACCCAGCGGATGTCTTTGAGAGCTTCCTCAAAATCCTCCCGGCTGGTGGAAGGAAGATCCATCAGCTCATCTGCGTTTTTGCGCTGTAGCATCAAGCCTGGCCACACCATGTCATGCGTCTCCTCGCCGCAAAACCAGCGCGCTGTTTTTTGATCCGAAGCCAATGCAGTTATTCACCGCCCATTCTATGGCCCGCTTTCTGCCAATGTCGGCGACATAATCCAGGTCGCATTCAGGATCCGGCTCAACCAGGTTAAGCGTCGGGGGTAAGATGCCGGTTTCCATAGCACATAACGTGGCGGCAATACCTGCGGCGCCGCTAGCTCCTTGAGGATGCCCGATCATGGACTTAGTACTGCTCATGGGTAGTTTGAAAGCATGCTTTCCCAGGGCCAGCTTAATGGCACGGGTTTCAATCCGGTCATTCAATTGGGTGGAGGTGCCATGTAAGTTGAGATATTGAACGGCCTCCGGTGGGATGCTCGCTTCTTCCAGTGCCAACTGAATGGCGCGAGCCGGCTCCTCCCCCGACTCCTCCAGGCGCACCCGGTGATAGGCGTCGCAGGTGACGCCGTACCCTTTTATTTCAGCATAAATTTTTGCCCCTCGCGCTATTGCCATCTCCCGGTTTTCCAATAGGAAAAGCCAGGCCCCTTCTCCCAGCACAAAACCATCCCGGTCCTTGGAAAATGGCCGGGAACCTTGAGTCGGGTTGTGGTTCCAGGAGCAGGAAATCACTTTCATCAGCGCAAAACCGGCCATCGTCCCCCGCGTGATGGGAGCATCGACCCCACCGCAGAGAACCCGATTAAGCCTGCCTGCCTGAATGTGATGATAACCATAGCCAATAGCGTCTGTGGAACTGGTGCAGCCGGTGGAGATGACGTGGCTGGCTCCTTTGATGCCAAAACACATGGAGAGTTCGCTGGAAAGAGTCCCCATGGTGTTGGAAGGAATAGCGTAGACACTGTTTTTATGGCCGCCTCCTGTAAAAAAATGCTGGTACTGGCGCTCCATAAACTCTACGCCGCCACCGCCACTGCCAATTAAGACCCCAAAACGCCGCCTTTCCTCTAATGTCAGCTCTGAAGGGGTAATGCCTGCATCCACCAAAGCCTCGGTCGCGGCGGCAATGGCCATGGGGACGGTTCTTGGTACATGAGGGGCGTCTTTTCTGCTAATCCACTGGAGGTGATCAAAGTCGGGAAGCTCTCCGGCAATCCGACAGGCAAGCCCTTCCGGGTTGAATTGGGAGATGGTCTTGAGTCCACTTTGGCCTCTTACCAGGGCGTCAAAAAACGCGGCCCGCCCAAGCCCATTTGGGCTCAAGCATCCAATCCCCGTAATCACGACCCGTTGTTGAGACATAAACACTTTCTAAAGTATCAACATGAGCGAGCCAAGTCGCCAGTGATTTCTATTGTGGGTAAATACGGAAGGGCTTGTAAAGCCCTTTTGGGAGATTATAGCCAACCGGCTATAAGTTTGGCGTTCACCCTGACGAAATGAGGATCCTACGGTAAAATCACACTCTGGGGGAAAAAATCGAGGGGGAATCCAGATGGCGCATGAGTCGGATTTGTCATTTGATTTAATTGTTATTGGTGGTGGGACCGCTGGGCTGGCTGGCGTGATGGAAGCGCTGGACATTGGGGTGGAGCGGATCGCGTTAATCGAGCGGGAAAAAATTGGCGGGGAATGCGCTTATAATGCCTGTGTTCCGACTAAAATCTTACTAACCGCGGCGGAACACGCTAAGCGGATTCAGGATTTGGCGCCCAAATACGGGGTGCATACCGGACCGCTCACTATCAATTATTCGGTCTTGAAGCAAAAAGTGGAGGCGGTCATTCACCAGGGGGGATACCCTTTTCTGGAAGACCCAAGGGTCCGTCTGTTTCCGGGAAGTGCTTCTTTTATCTCCAATCACGATGTTCGGGTCAACGGTCTGGTTTTGACTGGAGAGAAAATCCTGATTGCTACGGGTTCCAGGCCCCATATTCCACCGATTGAGGGGTTGGTTGAAGTTAATTATATAACCTATAAAAAGGGCACCCATCTGGATAAGCTGCCCAAATCAATGATTATTCTTGGCGGTGGGGCAGTGAGCGTGGAGTTTGCCCACCTCTATGAAAACCTGGGCTGCCATGTGACGATTCTGGAAAAAGAAGCCCGCCTTCTGCCCTGGGAAGATGCTGAAATTTCTGCCAGTGTACAACGGACGTTGGAGCTAGAGGGTGTGTCAGTCAGGACCAGTTGCCATATTGCCAGGGTGGCGGAGCGTCAAGGCATTAAGTATGTTGAATTTACTCAAGACGGTGGATTCGAGACGATTCATGCGGAGCAGTTGCTGATAGCAACCGGAATGAGGCCGTATTTCGAGGACCTGGAACCGGATGCTGCCGGTTTGGGATACAACCGGGATGGGATTGTGGTGAATGATGAAATGCGAACCACGGCAGAGAACATCTGGGCAGTCGGGGATGTGGCGAGCCCATATATGTTTACACATGTTGGCGATCACCAGGCGGTGATCGCCGTTCGAAACGCCTTTCTGGACGCTCATCAGAAGGTAGATTATCATGCGTTGCCCTGGGCGATTTTTACCGATCCACCCATGGGTCGGGTGGGCTTAACCGAGTTTCAGGCCCGAGAGCGGTTTACCCAGGTGATGATTCTACGAGCGACTGCCGAGCAGGTGAGCCGATATCGGATTATTTCCCGGACTGACGGGTTTATAAAAATCGTTGTGGATGGAGAAACAGACCGGCTTTTGGGCGCTCATATGTATGGGGATACGGCCGATGAAGTCATTCAGATCCTGGCTCTGGCAATTCAGAAACGGATGACGGTTCAGGATATGTTGGAACTGGTCTTTATCTATCCGACCCGAGCCCAGCTCATTCAGAAAGCCCTGGAGAAATACACTGCCGTTAAAAGCACCAAGCGGAAAAAAGCGGTTATAAACCGCGCCGGGTAGATTACGGCATAGCTATCGGGCAATTCCCGCAAGGAATTTGTTTATTTCATGTCATTGTCAAATTTTTTCTTTTGCAATAATATTGCATTAATGATTTTTGTTGTGGTTACGAAGCCGGGATGACTTACCCTGTTACAAAAATGAATGCGCTGGTGGGATCTGTTAAAGCGCCCCCTTTTTCTCTTGGGCAGGCCACGTCCCGTGGTCATGCCGCCACAGCATACCTTCAGCATCACGTGAGGTACTCGCAGCCTGCCACATTTGCGGTCTTTAATCCGTTGAAAGAACCGTCCGGCGCCCAAGGTCCCCAACATGCTACTTCGAGCTCATCTAGCCCTTTAAAGCCGGACTGGAAGCACTTATTGGCAGTGCCAGCTTACTATGGAGCGGGCTTGCTTCTTCGGCGAAAAGCATCGCTTCCCTCCAGATTCAGTCTGCTCTCATCAGACTGGCGCAGTTGGGCGCAAATCGGTTTGGGGATTGGCGCGTATGGCTCGCTTAAAAAGGCGTTTAACTGGAATCCTCCACCTTGGCTGGGCGCACTGGGAACGGTGGGTGTGATTGGGACCCTGATGGCCGGCTTCCAGAAGAAAAGCCTGGTTCAGCTTGGGGTGATGGCTCCGGTGGTGGCTGGTGTGGTACAGGGGGCCAACTACCTGAACGATACAGTGGGTCATGCGCTGGAAGAGAAAGCGAATATTCCCAAAGGGATTACCAAGCTGGCCGTATCAATTGGTATGATGATTGCCGGTCTTAAGACGTATCCGGTTTTTCTTAAAGGGGTGGCGCTTACAGGTTTGCTTGGCAAGGCTGCCCGGCAAGAGGCCCTGAAGGGATCGGCCCTGGCGGGCGGGATGCTGGTTGCATGTGCCCGTGGCTGTTGTCAGGGAACAGTTCTGTGTATGAGTGAAATCGGGGAAATGCTGGCGGCATTTGGCGGCTGGTTCAAGGATTCAACACAAGGAAAACACCATGAAACTCGCTCCTAATACCCTGTTTAGTAGTCTTTACGCGCCGGCTGGACGGCTATTGGCATCGCCCTCCAGAATCCCCATGTTTCAAGGGGAGCATGACCACACGACCTGCAGCGGACATGATCACCATCATGACCATCATGATCACGTTCATGTGCATGGCGAGCACTGTAATCATTCCCATGATCACCATGATACCCATGGCAAGGAGAAGATCGGGCTTTGGGAAAAACTTAAAAACTTTCCCAAAAGTACGGTGCTTTGGTTTAAAGAGCTGTTTCAAAGCATGATGACAGACATTAAGGCCCTGTTGGACCGCTTTCGGAAAAAGCCGGACCCGGTTTAGTTCTTGTTAATTCTTGGGAGAAGCGTTTGCAGCCACCGGGATGGTACTGTCCATCACAGCCACTTCACCCCCGGTGCCGGTATCCACTTTCCGGGTAACCGGCAGGATTTTATACGCCAGCCCGAAGACCTGCATGAGTTTAATAATGCCGTAGGTTAGGTCCACTTCCCACCAACGGTGCCCGCTTCTTGCTGCGGCTTGATTGGCATGGTGGTTGTTGTGCCAACCTTCACCAAAGGTCAAAGCAGCGACCAGCCAGTTGTTCCGGCTATCATCTCCCGTTTTTTCATAATTTTTGTAGCCCCAGACATGGGTCGCGGAATTGACCAGCCAGGTCACATGCCAGACGGCCACAATACGCAAGAAGCCGCCCCAGACCAACATGGACAGTGCAATGGGCCAACCACCCAGCGCGTAACCGATGCCTAAAAGCACGGCAACCAAAACGTAGTTAAACTGAACATTGTACTTCTCAATAAAGCGCATGCCTGGATCATTATAGAGTTCCAGGGCAAACTTGCTGGCGTTTTCCTCTTTTTCCAGATCAGGGTGAATGTAGAGAACCCATAACATGTGAGACCACCAGAACCCATCATTGGGAGAGTGGGGGTCCATGGGCTTGTCAGACTCCCGGTGGTGGAGCCGGTGGGTAGCCACCCACCAGATGGGGCCGCCTTCGAGGGCTAGACACCCAATGATAGCAAGAAAATATCGTATCAATCGGGGCGTTCTAAAGCTTCTATGGGTAAGGAGTCGGTGATAGCAGAGCGTGATCCCCAAGCAACCAGTCATGAAGTACAAAATCGCAAAAGCAATAAACCCAGGCCAGGAAAAAGTGAATGGCGCTAACGTCAGGGCGAGGATGTGGATAATCGCCAGGCCCCAAAAGGTTTCAGGTTTGAATCTCTCCGAGGTGGCCCGGGCGGGAAGTGATAGCATTAATTAAAATCTCCTATTGGGGATCATATGAGCGGGGACATTAAATCCAGTCTAGCACACCCATCATACGAACTGCCACAAATCACAAAAGTCCTTGGCTTCCTCTCTCTCTGATAATGCCTAAACTCGAAGGGAACAATATATAAACCTGGGGTGACATATAAAAAAATGTTACGATACGGCCTTACGAGCGCTGAGGTGCCCGGATGTTTTGCTACCATGTTTTGCTACCTTTGCTACCATGGTAGCTCGGGTAGTTCGGAGAAAAGGGTTGCTTGAACAACCTGATCACGTCGTCTCCGATTAGGCAATGTTCTGTTAGGCAAGGTCTGTTGTTATGGCGCTGAATTCTTTTCCCGTTTTTCCAGGAAGCCGACAGGCTTCGACAAACCCGGTTCAATTTTCTGGGAAAAAGGCGCAACATCAACACCCGCCTGATAAGGCGAAGGAAACAAAAGACGCAAAAGCCGTAAAGGACGCGAAATCTGTCAGCGGACGGCAGATTTTCTATGCTGGATCTGTGTTGGGTGTTCTCGCGCCGGGCGTACTGGGGGCCTTCTTCCCCCCTGCTTTTGCTTTGTATGCCCTAACGCTGCCGGTCATTGGCCTGGGTGTCCATGATATTCGCCAAAAGGAGCATGCCTTGCGCCGAAATTTCCCGGTTATTGGCCATTTCCGTTATGGGATTGAGGAACATTTACGTGACAAGCTTCAGCAATACGCTGAAACCCCCACCGATGGGGCTCCCTTTACCCGAGAACAACGAGAAACAGTATACCAACGAGCCAAAAACCAGAACGACAAACAACCCTTTGGTACCTTTCATGATGTAAATGCCATCGGACATGAATACATCCGCCATTCGGTTTTCCCGGTTAAAATTACCGAGCGGGATCCCCGTATCCTGGTTGGGGGTCCAGATTGCAAACAACCATACTCGGCGTCTGTCTTTAATATTTCCGCTATGAGTTATGGCGCGCTGAGTAAAAATGCCATTTTGGCTCTTAATAAAGGGGCAAAGCTTGGAGGCTTTGCCCATAATACCGGTGAAGGGGGAATTAGCCCTTACCACTTGCAACATGGCGGGGATTTGGTCTGGCAAATTGGCACCGGGTACTTTGGCTGCCGAAACCCCGATGGATCGTTTTCTCCAGAGTTATTTGCCGAAAAGGCCCAGCTGCCTCAAGTGAAAATGATTGAACTAAAGCTGTCACAAGGTGCTAAGCCGGGGCATGGGGGGATCCTTCCTGCCAAGAAGCTGACCCCTGAGATTATTCAAATACGCCACGTTGAGCCAGGCAAGGATGTGGAATCCCCTGGCGCGCATCCGGCGTTTGGAACCCCACGGGAAATGATGTTTTTCATAGAACGTTTACGGGATCTCTCCGGGGGCAAGCCGGTTGGTTTCAAGCTTAGCATTGGCAGGCAACAGGAGTTTCTGGCTATCTGCAAAGCCATGGTGGAGACGGGGATTTATCCAGACTTTATTACCGTGGATGGCAGCGAGGGGGGAACCGGGGCGGCTCCCAAGGAATTTGCCAACGCTGTCGGAATGCCGCTGGATGACGCGCTGGTGTTTGTCCATAACGCCTTAACCGGAATCGGCGCGCGGGATAAAGTGCGGATTATCGCGTCTGGCAAAGTGATTGATGGAATGGGGATTCTCTCGAAAATGGCTCGGGGTGCGGATATGATTAATTCAGCCCGTGGCATGATGGTGGCCATTGGATGTATTCAGGCATTACAATGCCATACTAACAAGTGCCCTACCGGGGTGGCAACGCATGATCTGGCGCTGGTTAAGGGATTAGACCCGGAAGATAAGGGTGTAAGAACGTATAATTACCATAAAAATACTATCGCAAGCGCGCTGGAACTGTGCGAAGCCGCCGGTAAAGACTCCTTGGCCAGTATTACCCCGGATGACATCGCAAAAAAAGTGGATCCTGAAAAAGAGGCGATCCCACTTGTTCAGTTGCTCCCATTTCTGGAAACCGGTGCTTTTCTAAAGGGACAACTCCCAGATGCGTTAAAAGCGGACTGGGAGAATGCCGATCCCGATTCCTGGCGTCCCAAACAGGAGTGTGTTAAGGCCTTTAAGCCTAAATTTTCTGGTCAGAAAGTGTATGCAGGTGCAGCCAGATGACGCTGTGTAAGTAGTCGTTGTAGTCGTTAAACCAGAATCCTTCCTTATGATAATGGGGGGCCAGCATATCGCCATAATAGTTTTTTTCCGGGCGGATTATACTGGCTTGCGCGATGGCGGCGCTCAGAGAAAACCCGGACGGGCTGGTGGGGTGTGCTTCCCCTTGCCAGCTAAACCCTTCAGGGAGGGTGTGGTGCTTCTCCCAATAGCTTAGAAGGTAGGGATGACTTTCCAGATATGCTCTTGCCTCATGGCTACCCAGTCTGGCATCCATGGCCATTCGCCAAAACACCCGAAAGGCGTCATAGCCGAAATCCCGCGCGCCTTCACCCTGAATATCAGAGTAGGTGACTTGATTATTATCCCAGCGAACGCCGCACCAATTGGGGGGCAGATTATTTTGGGTCAAGGTGGAGCATTGATTCAAAAGGGGGTAGACTCCATCTGCCACCTGCTTCCAGGGATGGCCAGGGTCATATTGGGCAAATTTCCGGTATACGTATGGGGCCAGGTAAGAAGGATTGACGGTTAATGCCTCTGCCTGCCGGAAGCCTTCCCATGTGCCGGGAACGACATAGTATTTTCCGTTAATCTCCGCAATGTTATGCGTCCAAAAATCGGCAATGATATTTTTTGCCGCGGCGGTGTACACCGGGTTTTGCCATCGTTCCCCAGCCAGTAGCAGAGCATACGCGATGTCCTGATCCGCATCTGCGGCGTTATCCAGATAGATCAGGCCAAAGGAGCCATCCTCCCGTTCCCCCCATCGCCAGCCAAAAAGATGATCCTTAGGTCGGGCCATGTGGATCTGGGTCCACTGCCAGACTCGATCAAATGTTGCGCGATCATCCATCCAGACCGCCTTGAGTAGGGCGTATGATTGCCCTTCGGTGATGGTTCCCCCGTAGTGGTTGGATTCAACCCGCTCTTCGTTAATGAGGAAGCGGTTTTTGTAAAAATCCCAGCTCTGACTGAGCACAGTCTGGATAGATGTGGGCGCGGGTTCTGCGAACGGGATATTGTGATTCAACCCGCTCATCCAGAGGACAACCGTGAAGGCCAGAAAAATAAATAAATAATATTTACTTGTCATTGAATCAGTTCGTTTGCGTATGAGCAATTTACAGGATGGTTCGGTTTTTTACAAGCTAGCGACTGATCAAGAACTCAGAAGGGATCATGTGATGACTGGCGTGATGATGGGTGGAGTTGACTGCCTGGTATCTTTGAACCATAGTATGGATGTTCTAGCCAATCATATCATTCAAGTATACATTCAAGTTTCAGGGGTATTGCCATGTCAGTCGTAAAGCCGGCAAATATTGCCGAACAGGTTGAAAAGCATCAATCCGCACGGTTAAAATATGCCGTTGTTTTTGAGCAGGATGCTCCTGCAATAGGGATTCAGGTTCAGCGGATCTGTAAAAGGATTTTGGATGCCGGTTTGGCCTCCATGGGGTTTATGGTTGTTTCTCCACTCTTACTCATCATTGCGGTGATGATTAAAATCAGCTCTCCGGGGCCTGTTATATACAAGAGCCTTCGGATTGGGCGGAATTTCCAGTCGTTTTACATGTACAAATTCCGAACCATGCGCCCGGACGCGGACGCGTTGCGGGATGAACTGAGAAAGCAGGCAAACCTGCAAGGAGAACTGTTCAAGCTGGATCATGATCCCCGCGTCACGAAAATCGGCCAGTTTTTGCGGGCAACCAGCCTGGATGAATTGCCTCAGCTGATTAATGTCATTCGGGGAGATATGAGTCTGGTTGGACCTCGTCCTCTGCCGCCCGATGAAAGTCAATTGTTTGAGCCACCGTATACCGTTCGTTTTCAGGTGTTTCCTGGAATCACCGGCTTGTGGCAAGTCAGTGGGCGTTCAAACCTTAGCTTTGAGCAGTTGTGTCGTTTGGAGTATCAATACGTCGCCCAGTGGAATCTGTGGGAGGATATTAAAATTCTTCTTCAAACTATTCCGGCGGTGTTGTTGAAGCGAGGCGCTTGTTAGCCAGACAGAATATTTAGCCAGACGGATTACGTTGGCTTTACTATTTTTGTTGTTGCCTGCAGGCCCATTCAACGTATAGGTTTCCAACGAGGGATTTCGGGTTGGGAATCAGCAAGGTTGAACATTCCTCCTGGGCATTTGCGGCCTGGACTTTATAAAAATACCCGCCCGCTCCCATGTTGATTTTGCGAATTCCTACCTGGGCCATATGTTTCGCGCGCATATACAGACCCACAATACCTGGGAAGTATTCTTGATACTGGTTGGTGTTGATGGTGAGCAACCAGTACAGCGTATCCCCGGAGAGAATGCTATGGCTCATGGAGACGTTTTCTCCATTCATTTCCAGGTGTTCCAAGTGCAGATATCCTGTAGTCTGGAGCTGCTTAGACCAGTTCACGATGAATTCCTGTTCGTGGGGGTCATGAAAGTAAGAATGTCCCGCTTTTTGATCCCAGTACTGGATATGATATCGGAAAAAAGTCTCAAAATAGGGCTCAATTTGTTCCTGCCCTTGGTATTCAATTAGTTGGGGATTGAGCGCT
Source organism: uncultured Vampirovibrionales bacterium (assembly GCA_964387265.1). Lineage (GTDB taxonomy): Bacteria > Cyanobacteriota > Vampirovibrionia > Vampirovibrionales > Vampirovibrionaceae > CAYLWC01. The sequence continues at coordinate 34,309 of CAYLWC010000019.1, forward strand.
TCGGCGCGTTTTACTTTCCGGCGGAAGCTTTTACGGGTGTTATGGCTGATGCTCTCAAAATAGCCGTCAAAGCCCCGGCTTAAATCCATGATGTATTCAGGTTCCGCTGGAAGGTGAACCGGTCGGTACCCCATCTCTTCCAGCAGGCCGAACGCCTGGTGTGTTTTGCGGCTGTGGTTCCATTTCAACTTGAAGTAATCCCAACGGGCATGTTGGGCAAACTGGAAAAAACGACGGACACGTTCTTCTGAAAAATCCTGGCTCCATGCATTGTTCCAGCCAGATACCCGCATTTCATTCAGGGAAAACGTGTTTTTAAACAACGGTTTTTCCCAGACCAGCAAATCTTGCAGCTGCGCGGTAATCCTGAACTTAGGGGCCAAATACTTCCACCAGTGTGTATGAAATGACGACATTTCATAGGTGTAAATAGATTCTTGGTGGGTCACTGTCATATTCTGTGTGGGCATATAATCTCTCTCTAACTCTAATGTTTTATTCTATTAACGTTATGCAGACTGTTCAGGCGCTGTCTTAGCCAGGCGGTATAGAGCAGGCCCTTTATTGACTTCGGATTGGCAATCAACAGGGTGTGACAGGGTTCTATTCTGGTAGCGGCCTGGGCTTTATAGGCGTATTCCCCAGGTCCCATGTTCACGGTGCGGATACCCATTTGAGCCGCCTTTTCCAACATCATGTACAGGTATAAAATCCCTGGGAAGTATTCCCGGTAAATGCCAGTATTGATGCATAAGAGCAGATAAAGGGTATCATCCACCTGTAAATCCATGCTCATGTAGGCAAGCCGGTGGTTGAGTAACATCCCGTTGAGCTTGAGTTGGCCTTTGGTCTGCAAACGATGGGCCCAGTCCAGTATAAACCGTTGTTCCCGTGGATCACGAAAATAGGAGCGCCCTGATTTTTGATCCCAATAATTCAGATGGTGCTCAAAAAAGAGCTTAAAGAATGCATGGATGTTCTTTTTACTTTTTTCCCCGCCAGAGAATTCTATTAACTGCGGTTCAAGCTGGGCCGCCCTGTTTAGTTTCCGGCGGATATCGCGCCGTCTCTTAGCGGATCTCGACCGTATGTATTTTTCATAGCCTGCTGATAAATCGGTAAGATAAATGGGGGAGGCTGGGGCCTCTATCACCTTGAGACCGGTGTTGTTAAGTTGTCGCAGTGTTTTCTTTCGGCTGGATTCCAGAACGGTGATTCTGAAGTAATCCCAGGGCGTTGCATCCAGGTTCTGGATCAAACTGTTGACTTGTTGATTGGATAAACATTGCCACCAGGCGGTGTTCCAACCAGATAGGCGTAACTCGTTTACCATCAAGGCAACGGGGAACCGGCTGGGCACTAGGTTTTTCTGGTGTATGATAAAATCCCCGAAACTTGCCATGACCTTAAATTTATTTTTCAGATGCTCATTCCATCCCTCTGAGAAATCCATGGTTTCAAACGGAGAGTTATGCATATGGAAAAGCAGTGGCGTGATGGATAGATTCAGAGATGACTTCATGATACTCCGCCTCCTGAGAGCTTGTTCTTGATACTGATGAGCTGATCGTCCAGTCGGCTGCCGACGTAGGCCGGGCGATTCTTATACACGGTCAGATTCCACAACGGGGCTGTTTGATTGACCCACCGGGTTTTGTATTCTTCATTTCCCCGTCCGAACCCATGGGCTGTATACCCGTTTGAGATAGCTTCTCGAATCAGCGCGTCAAAGTGCAGACTTCCCGGACTGATGGCCTTATACTCCTGATGGTAGCCTACCAGGTAGCTGAGGCTGCTTTGCCCCTGGTTTAAGCAAATCTGGTAAGAAATGGGGGTATTGTTTATTTTCAGGGAGGTGAGCCGGAAGCGTTCCGAAAGCTGGCGGTGCATTTGCAGGTAGAACCTTTTCAGATCCGGGTATCGGCTAAAATCACTTCTGACGCCCCGTTGCTTCCAGGAATAAATGTGCAGCCGGGCAAAATCATTGAGGTACTGAGCGGCTTCTTCAGGACTTTGAGCTTCTTCAAGGCGCAGTGAGCCAGTGTATTCCCGACTGATTCGGTTCTTTGCGTTGTTTAGCGTATTACGCAATTTTTTATGGAGTATCCGCTCATAGGAATCAATTTCTGCTGGCAGTTCCAGGGTATGTAGCGACATGGGTGAACCCAGCTGGCTTGTATAGCCCTTCTTGCTCTGGTTTAGGTGGCTTTGGATGACTTGCAATGGTTCCTGACTAGACAGAAAGCGGAAATCCAGCACATCCCACTGGCTCTGGTATTTGAGCAGCAGGTTGGATATTTCTTCCAGGATGCGCTGTTGATCCCCCTCTGGAGAGAGGATGAACCCGGTGGAATCGTATACACAAGGATCGGTTCCGATAAATTGCGCATACTGGAACATGCGACCAATCAGACCGGATCGCTTCCGGTTGATTTTCAGCGGGGCTGCCCCGACCAGTCTACCAGACTGATAGACCAGAATGATAAAAGGCTCACACGGAAACTGGGTCAGGTATTCCAGTAGCCATGGATGGCTTAGGCACAAACGAGCTTCCTTGGCCTCAGATAGCAAACTCTCCCAGGCTTCCTTAATTTGTCGAAAGGCCTCCACGGAGCCTATAACAGAAGCCGAGTATTCGGTTCTGGCATAGATTGGATTGTGGATCAGTGTCGCCATCGTTTTTCTTACCCTGATTTTCCTACCTGGATGCCGGGTTTAGATGCGTGAAAGACAGGGTGCTCTTAGTCATGGGTTCATTCAGAAACTTCCGCAGGATCCATCGGGCGGAAACAAGTTGACCGTCCACCTGATGGGGAAGATAGGAACGTACCAGGAGCGGGAAGCAATCCTTTAACCAATCCATCCGTTTCAGGTTGGAGTCCTGATAGCCTTTCCAGACAAGATTACGGGCCAGCTCCGGCTGTCCATGGAGCAGGCGTTCCCGTGCCATATACCGATACAGCTCGCTGTAGTGAGCAGATTTGTATTTTTTAGCCTGCGCAGGCAGCTTGGGGTGCTGAAACAACCATTGGGCAATCTGAAGATTACTATCCAGAATGCGCTGGTACCGACTGGGGTCTTTTGTCAGGCTGCCCCCATAGACCCGGTACCGGTAGGCGTAAAACGGCAAACACCGGATTCCGGCGTGATCTTCCAGAAAAAGACGAACGTAGAATTCATAGTCCTCCGGCCCACAGAGGGATTCATTAAAGAGCCCCACTTTCTCCAGGAGGGATTTTCGAAGCATCATGCTGGATAGCAAGCAGCTGAACTTGGCGGTGGCAATTTTTTCCCAGGAGTGATCATAACCACGTGGAAGCCGGTATGCGTTTTCTCCGGTTGGAATCAACGCCAGGGGCTGCCTTAAGGGCTGGCCATCCTCATCTATATGAAATGCAAAGCCATATACGGCGGAAAGGCTTTGATTCTGGACCAGCGGGGTCAGAAGTCGCTCCAGTGTTTCCGGGTAAAAGCAGTCATCGGCGTCTAAAAAGGCGATACATTCCCCTTGGGCCAGTTTAAGCCCCACATTTCGTACCCCAGAGGGAGAGCCGATGCGATCCATATAAAAGTACTTAATTCGCCGATCCCGTGTTTGATAGTTCAGAGCGATTTTGCCGGTATTGTCTGAAGAAGCGTCATCAATAATCAGAAGTTCCCAGTGGTCATACGTTTGCGCCAACACCGAATCAATGGCTTCCATTAGAAAATGCTCGGCGTTATAGGCTGGCATAATGATCGATACCAGAGGGCGGTTGTTTTTTGTTGGCTGATTATTGACAGTATGACTCATTTTTTCGTTGTCCATTTCTTACTATTGTCTATTTTTGTATTATCCAGGGGCAGCTCCTGTGGCGGGTTTGTATCCGGGTAATTTCCGCTTGATGGGTGTCAGCAGATTTTCATCGAAATAGCGACGCTCGCTATCTGTAGCGGAAATCAGCGTCCAGGAAAGAATGCCTATCAGAACCGATGATCCACCGATGAATCCAAGTAGAAAAATGGGTGTTAAGTGCTCCGCCAGTAGATGTTGGAGGGAGAGAACCCAAAGTCCCACGATTGTCAGTGGGACAAGCTGCCGGATATGTACAGCAAAGATGTATTCCATAAGGTTGATTTTGAGGTCGTCACAGGTCTGCCGAATCAGGCTGAGCTGGTGCTGGATAAATTGAGGAATCAGCGTTCCTAGCGCCACACCGACCAGTCCCAACGGTTGTACCAGAATCAGGCTTAACGCCAGGTTGGCCAGGGCGGCCAGGATGCTTGAGACGCTGAGAAAACGTTGCCGTCCTGAGGTATATAGGAAGTAGGAAGCGGGCATTTGAAGGGCGCCGGACCAGATGCAGGGAACGGCAATGGCCAAAATGGGCCAGGTTTCCTCAACAGAGATTTGATGGGCGGTCAGTAATTGAAAAAGATCGTTGTAGCACAGTACCGTCAAGAGGAGGAGTAGCGTGACGGTGTAATTTACATAATGGCTGATGCCCAGAAACGTCCGGCGAACTTGCCGCCACTCCGTCACGGCAATCAGGCGGGAAAAGAGCGGGAATATGCCTTCGCAAATTTTATAAGCCACTTGCAACGTAATGGATAAAAAACGAAAGACTATCTCATAGACACCCACCGCCTGTAGGGGCAGAAACAGGGCAATCACAAACGTGTCGATTTTGTGAGAAACAATAACGCTGATATTCACCATGGATGCGTGGAAGCTCAGGCGAAGCAGCTCCCGTAATGTCTCCCAGCAGATGATGACTCGGTAATGCCAGGGGGAAGGTTCGACCTGGTTGGCATGATAAATCAGGAAGCCGAGCCTCAGAATCGCCGCAACAAGGCGAATTTCCAGCAGTGTGATTAAATCGAACCCACTGAGAAGGGCAATCAAACCACCAACACCGATGATGATGTGAAAGCCGCTATCAGCGACATTGCTCCACTGATTCAGGCAATGGGCCAGCAACACAGCCCGGTAGTAGCACATATAAATGGTAATGGCCGACTCTATCAGAATAAGCGTAAAGGCGGTTGTGGCAAGTTGATTCATTGTTTCCGGGATATGGAACAAACCCGGGTACTGGGGAACGGTGAGTAAACCGATGATCAGGACGATTACTGCCATGCTCACATAAAATGTATGGCCCATAGAAAGGACTTCTTGCGGGCTGGCTTGGAGGAGGGGGGCCGGTTTCTTCTCTGTCTGATGATTCTGCTGGGCTTCCTCAACCTGGCGGCTTGAACCCAATGCCTGCACAATGGCCGAGGTCAGCCCCAGATCCAGTAACATGGCGATTTCGGTAAAACTGATAAGCAGCACGAATAGCCCGTAGTGACTTACCCCCAGCGTGGCCAGAAATACCGGGATAAACAGCAGATTCAGCATGGTTTTAATGACCACACTGCCGGTTCCGCTTAAGGCGCCATATAAAAACCGCTGTTGCAAGTTCATGGCACCCTCCTCCGCTCCTGGAGGATCAGGACAAACAGAATGGTGCTAAAACTCCAGTACAAGCGTGGGGCGTCAAACATATACGTCATTTCATCAAAGCCGCAGACAATCAAAAAATAGACCGAGAGGGCGAGAATGGTTGTGTATAACGGCAGTTGGGGGGTAATTGAGGAAAACCACGCCTTGATTGTATTTCCCAGCAGGGCCAGTACGGAGACAAATAGGCTCCATCCCAACACCCCGTGATCATACAACAGGGCCAGATATCCGTTATGAATCATCATCAAGGGTTTGGCGTTATTAAAGTCGTTAAAGGTCATCTGGAATACTTTGGCGTTGGCTGCGGTAAAGCCGTGGCCAAAAAACAATTCCACCCCGCTCATGTTTGCGGCCAGAATGGTCCAGATTTCTTCCCGCCATTTCAAGCTGGTGTTTTCATCCAGCCGGGCGGTCAGCAGTTCGGCAAAACTTTGCCCGGTGATCATTTGGAAAACCATCAAGACCATCGGGAAAATTACCAGGAAGAGTATTCCCGCCTTGAAAACGGTGGCCCTGACTTGACGAGAACCCAGGTTTAGGATGATGAGTAGCCCCGCGCATAGGGAAAACACGGCAAAGGCGGTTTTGGACAGCCCCAACAGGAATGCGGCAATGTTGACCAAAAAACCACTCCAGAGCAGCCAGAGGGGGATGCTTTTTTGCGCCTGGGATTGGTAATACAGAATCATGCCTAGAAGATATACAAGCAGAATACCCATATGGTGGGCAAAGGGGTTGGGGTGGGTGAAAAAACCGGCGGCTCGTAGAAAACCATCGACGTATAACGTGAGTTCTTCCAATGGATAACAGATCAGCGTGATGAGTGACAATATCGAGGAGATGGCAATCAGGGCAATATTGAACTGATCAAATAACTGTCTCGGTTTGGGGTGTCGTAAAAAGCTGACAGCAGCGATACCAATACCCAGCAGGCAATAGAAATAGGCGGTAATTTGAACAATCCCCACGGACCCTTCAGACCAGATGCCTTCCATCCCCCACCGCGGATCGGTGGCGTTGGCATTATAAAATATGAAATAAAGCGTCACCCACATGAAAAAAATCAGATAGTACCTGGCGTAAGGAAGCTGTTGCCAAAGCGTTGGGGCATGGCGCCACATCAGCCAGCCTGCCGGAAAAGCGAAGGCAATGAGTAGCAAGGGGCGAAGGTGGATGTTGATGCCCAGATCATCGAGAAGGACTTGGTTCCCGAACTCGATCAGCGGCCATGCCAGAATGGTCAAATACAACAGCCAGTGTGGTTTCTGCATGATCCACCGCCAGTAGATTAGGTATGCGGATAGGCCGAATAACGCGATAACGAGCGCGGCGGCTTTTTTGGGGGTGAACAGGTTAGCAAAGGCCTCTATTCCCGCTTCAGGAAACAGCAGGTAGCCGATCAGGGGAACCAGGCAGCCAAGAACCCCGGCCAGCGCAATCAGTGGCATCCAGCCCAAAACGGGAGATGCCAAAATAGGAGAAGATTGTTGGCGTACGTGTTGCATGATCCCCTTTCCCGAGTGGGTGTTCCAAAAGGAACGTTATAGTCCCAGAATATCCTTGAGTAGTGATCCGGCTTCTTCCTTGTGAGCTTTTTGCTGACTGGCTCTGGGCGAAAACAGCGAGAGATTCGGCCCGCGTTTTGCCCGTCTACCGCTATCAACTTTGGAGACAAACGCCATCTGCTCCAGACTGATGGATTCATTCTGAGCTTCTGACGGAACTTCTAAAGTGGTTGCTGCTGGATTGTCCATTTCAGGTAGATTCTTTTGCAAATCACCCACGAGTGAATTGAGCGTTTCAACGTTTTCAGCGGCCACAACTTCGGAATACCTGGGTGTTTGCTTTGCGACCGGTTCAAGCGGTACAAACGCTTCGTTGTGTACCGGGCTGCGTTGATCGCTTTTAATAAAGGCCAGGCCAATGGGCCGGGAGTCTCTTTTGAGGGCTTCTGGTCGTAAATCCGGTAAAATAAGTTCCTGAGACTGATTTAACCCGATTTGCGTTTTAATATAAGGCGGTTTTGGCTCAGGGGCTTTTAGCTGTGGGTGCTTACTGACGAGCTTTAAGTGGTTCGCTCCTGAAACCGGTGCTTTCGGGGTGGCCGGTTGAGGGGCTGCTTCTATAGCAGCTTCTTTTACCACGGATGGGCGTAGATCCGCCTCCCGGATCAGGGGCTCTTGGAGCTTAGGTTCCTGCTTCAGGGGTACTTGTTTTAGGGGTTCTTGGTTAATGGGGGCCACGTCCGGTTTTGGCACGGGCGCCGACATGAACGGCGCTGAATGCATGACAGCCGGGCTCGGTTCCTTTGTAGCTTCTTCCATGGGCTCTATTTCCATGGGGTCTCTATTGTTGTCCAGTTCCTTAATCGCTTCTTCAGTAAAGGCTTCTTCAGGGATTCGATTATCCTCGTCTTCTTCCCACTGTTCTTCAAGATCGGCCAGTTGTTCCTGGAGGGTTCCATGGGGCAGGTATTGCGTTTGTCCGGGCAGGTACTGCCGGACTTGCGCTTTTAGCAATACCGAGGCGAGCCCGCCTAATACGCCCAGTATGAACCCACCGAGGAGAATATGAACCTGATTGGGAAATTTGTCTTTATTGGGGAGCCGAGGCGGGTCCACTACAAAGACGTTGCTCAGGGTCTGGGTTTCCTTAAGCTGGGCTTCCATGGATTTCTGGCGCAAGGTATCAAGAGCCTGGCTTAAAGAGGCTTCCTTCTGGGAAATGGTTGCCAGCTCCGCTTCCACTTCCGGGACCTGCTCAATCAAGCTATCCACTTCATTCAGACGCTGGCGCAGCACATTAATTTCATTGTCCAGCCGTATGGCTTCCGAATGTGCGGAAACCATATCGGCTACCATGGCGCCTCGGGTCGAATCGGCAATGGCTTGGCCATCAAGATGTTTCCCGCCCAGGGTTCTCGCCTGTTCTTTTCGAATGTCGGATTCGACTTGATCAAGCTGGGCTTTGACTTCCTTAACTCTTGGGTTTTTCTCAGTCAGCGTGGTACGCAGGTTGGCGTATTGCTGGTCCAGTTCGTACCGCTTGTCCATCAGTTTGGATAATGTCGCGTTGAGGCCCACAGCGGTAGCGGAAACTGCTTCTTCCGTAGACATGCCCAGCATTTGCTGGTAACGCTGAACCTCGGCCAGTTTCCCTCGCTTCTTGGCTTCCGCCTGATTGAGTTCATTGGCTAAGGTGATCCGGTTTCTGGCGAGTTCATCGCCTTCCTGGCTGATGTTGACGGTTTTGGTGCGGGTCTTGAACAGGCTTTTTTGCGTTCGGACATCATCCAGTTGCTTGGCGACTTCCGCAATTTCTTTCTCAAGAAACGCGCTTCGATTGCGCTGTTCAGCCTGATTTAACTCCAGGCTGGCTTTTTGGAAGGCATCTACCGCTACATCCAGACCTTCTTTGGCAATGGCGGGATCATCCCAGACAAATTCGATAGAAATTAAATCGGTGCCCGGCTGGTTTTTGGATTTAATCAGGTGCTTGCCGTTGCCATAAAATTCTTCCCAGTCGGCTTTGGTGCTGATGTCTTTTTTCTTGAGGGCTTTGGGATGGTTTTGAGAAAAGTAGACCCAAAGCGCGTCCATGATGGCCGAGGACTTAAGCAGGCCCATGGTGTTAAGAACCGGGTTGGCGGCGTTGGATGACGTGGTTGAAGCCACGTAGTACCGATCCGGCTCAATGTAGCGTGTGGTCAGTGCGGAATCTTTAATAACCACAACGGCGTTTGCCGAGTACTGCGGTTGATAAACAAAAACACAATAAATTAGCGTCCAGCACCAGATGAAAACGGCAACCGCCATAAACAGGACCGCGTCGCTTTTTCGAAACGGGTTACGAAACGGTGCATCCAGACTGGAAGAGGCAAGCATGTTTTTCTATCCTTCGATCTTCAATTTAAGGCCTTCGATCATTTTGGAGGGACTGATTGGTGTATAGCCAAGATGAGTCCACCATTTAAAAAACCAAACATAGACTGAATTTTCTGCGAGTTCAAATTTTTAACAATCCGTTACGTTTGCTGTTGCCAGGACTGTTGCGCCCTTCTTCTTGATGAACACGGAAAGCGCCTTCATGCTTATAGCTGGAACAAGCCCCAAACACAATCAACAAGTGGCTATAATCAGCTCAACAGTTGTCTAAAAAAAGATCTATCGGCTCAGCAACGCGTAGCCCAACACTGCCGAGGACGCGTTGGTGAAAGGGGAGAGAATCTTGGCGACATTTTCAAAATAGCGACCGGATTTATAAATTTTCTGCTCGGTAATATACACCACGTCGTTAGGGCGTAGGGTAAAGTCCATTTTGTTGGGATCCACGTGCAAGGTGGATAAGTTGGTTTCCCCACTGAAGCGGCGAATGGCGATGACTTTTTTATTGGCCCCTGGCTTATACCCACCGGCTTTGGCGATGGCAGAGTTCAGTAAGGGGGAGGTGCCATCCAGCTCATACACACCGGGTTTATCCACTTCTCCAATCACTCGAACCGGGAACGTTCCTGGTCCAATGGAAGAACTGAGCAGCAGGGTGTACTCTTCATCGGATAGCGCCATGGCTTGAAGCGTGGGGATTTCTACGGAATCGCCGGATTGCAGGACGACGTCTTCCGCGTTGCTGCCATGCTTGAGCATATTCCAGAGATTGACCTTAATCACTTCTGAACCGTCGCCCCGGGTCACTTTTACCCGGCTGAGATCCGCTTCCATGGTCACTCCACCGGCATTGGCCAGAATATTGGACAATCTGAGATCGGTTCTGGAAATGGGGGTCGTTTGCGGGGTGTTTTTGGAAGACTGGGTGTTCAGTTGGTACATCCCCGGTCGTTTGACGGCCCCGGCCAGGTAGATGGCGCCCGGTCGGGTCTGGCTGATGGTGAGCGTGACCCGTGGATCAATGACCAGTTCGCTGATGGCCATGACCAGCTCCCGGCGGATTTCTTCCAGGGATTTCCCGGACACATACACTTCACCTACCCCGTTAAAGGAGGCATAGCCATCAGGCCGGACCAGAATTTCGCTTTGATCGAACTCTTTCTGATGATAGACGCTGATGCTCAAAATGTCCCCCGGCCCCACACGATATGCCCGATCGCCCCACTGAACATGGCCTTTCAAATTTTGGGTCTGAGGTCCCCAGGATTCCAGCATGGGTTCTTTGCTCCAGGCGGGGTTGACATTGAGGCAAAAAATAATAAGTCCAATGAGTAACGCGTAAAGTAGCAAACTGGAGGTCAGCATCCATCGACCAATCTCAATTAGCGTTTCCAGCCGCTGTTCCAGGCGTGAGGGTGGGACAGATTGGGTTGGGTTTGATTCTGGATTGTAGACGGTCATGACTTCAATCTCCGATAAAAAATCTGAAATTCGACAAAGTGGGCTCGGTGGGCTCATCTGGTTCATTCAATGGATCAATGCCGGTTCCTGAATGCCCCAGTTAATGGATACCCCAGTGAATGAAAACCATAGCTGTGTTGAAACACAAGAAGTTAAAACTACAGAGATAGAAAACAAACCCCTGAAAAAAATTGACCGCTTCTTGAATATGGCTTCCCTGTGATGGACATTATTATGAAATTTACGATCCATTTTGCAAGCAAGCCCGTGCGTATTATAAAAGGGGCAACAACTTGCCATGTTTGGATTTTTTACAGTCAGAGATCGAAGGGGTACCGATTATTACCATGGCCATTCTAGAAACAGATCTCACGCATCGTCACGTGACAACCACTCCCTCAGAGCATGAGGGAGATTCCGGGCGTCCGAAGAAGAAACCGAAGGTCCTTCATTACTACCCGGATTTTGGAGCGTATGGAGGAATCGAGCAGCACATTCAACAGATCTGCTCACTTCTGTTGGAGCGGGGTACAGTTGAGCCCGTGGTAGCCTGTACCGCCCATGGAATTTTTCATCGTCGGCTCAAGCTGGCGGATATCCCAACCCGTGGGTTGTATACGCTTCCGCTTTTTGCCAACGTGAGCCTTCGGGTTCTCGATGTTTTTTCCATGGCGCAGTTGATGTACCTGGTTCAGAAAGAGCAACCGGATCTGGTGCATGTGCATGTCGGGCAGGGAGAAAATTTATTCTTTAGAATGCTGGAAGTGCCACTGGTGTATACCTATCATGGCTACGGCAGTTTGTATAACTGGCAAAGCGCCTCTCACCCCATCAAGCGTTTTATCAAAAAACAAAGCCGCCCCCTGTTCCGGTCCATTCTTCCCTATCTGGATCGTTTTATTGGCGTGAGCCAGGCTGAAGTGACCCGGCTTCGGCAACAAGGCTATTTACCACCGGATTTTCAGCCGACAGTGATCCATAACGGCTTGCCGGTAGAATCCTTGCGCATTACCGCCATGACCACCGATACGGGGGCCTGGAAACAACAGAGCGGGATCCCGGTGGATGCCCAGGTGGTGTCTTTTATCAACCGACTGGATGCCAACAAAAACCCGCTGCTGTTTTTAAGGCTGGCCGAGCAACTCTCCCTGATTCCCGAATTGGCGCCCTTGCACTTTGTGGTGGCTGGAGACGGACCGCTTAGAAAGCAATTGGAACGAGAATTACAAGTCTGCCCCATCCGGGATCGGGTGCATCTGCTGGGCCAGCGGCAAGATGTGCCGTCGATTTTAGCCTCCTCGGATCTGGCCGTGTTTCTGCCGGAAAATGAAGGTTTTGGTCTGGGTGTCTTAGAAGCCATGGCCACAGGCACACTGTTACTGGCCCATGCCACCGGAGGCATTTCAGAACTATTGGATTTTCCCGATGGAGACTTGTTCAAGGTCCAGCCGGGAGATTTTCTGACGCTGGTTCATAAGGCGGTGGATCTCCTTCAACTGAATGCCCAGCAACGCTTTGGTCTGGCCAGCACGCTGCAGCACCGGGCCATGGCCTTTGACATTGAGCGGTGTGTGGTGGCGCTTGAGGATATTTATAACGAGATAGTCCAGGAGCTTTCTTTCGATGTATTCCGCTAACCCGATCATTTCAGTCATCCTGCCTGTTTATCAGGGAGAAGCCAATATTCTCAGAGCGGTCCAGTCCGTTTTGAATCAGACGGTCTCCAGTTTTGAGCTGATCGTCATTAACGACGGCTCGACGGATCGAACCGGGGAGATTCTGGCCAGCATCCAGGATAGCCGTTTGGTGGTGCTGAATCAGGAAAACCAGGGGGTGGCCGCTGCCCGGAATGATGGCTTTCAGCATGCCCGTGGCGAGTACATCGCCTTTATTGATGCTGATGACCAGTGGCTGTCGGATCGGCTGGCGGTTGATCTGAAGACCCTGGAAAACACGCCCGGTCGCGTTTGCATGATCTATGGTGGTTATTACGCCGTGGATGCGGATCAGCAGGTGATCCACCTGCCTCCGGTTCCTCAGGCTTCCGGGGTATTGCTGGATGAGGCATTAAAGCAGGAAGGACTGTTTCTCCCCAGTACCACGCTGGTGCATCGACATATTCTGGAGGCAACCGGAGGGTTCCCGACCCGCAGTTACCATGAGGACCGGACGTTTTTTATTCGGGCGGCCAGTCAATTCCCGGCCTATCCCACCGGAGAGCGTAAAGTCCTGTATCAGCAGACCCTGTCAGGTCGTTGCCGCCGGGTACTGAAAGATTATGACGCGGCCCTGAAGGCGGAACTGTCGATTCTAAGCGATCTGGAGACGGTTTTGTCCCCGGAAAAACGGGTTCAGCTTAAAGCCCTCCAGCTTCGAAATCTCTTTTATCGTTTTTTGATGTATGGGTACCTGGATCATGCCAAAAGGCTCTATCAGGAGCAGGTGTCGAGCCGGATCTCCTGGGCGGAGCTGGTTCAGGAAAAGAAGGGACTCCTGGCGTTCTTGAGTTTAATCACCGGCTGGAACCTGCTTTTTGCGACCCGGATTCTGCTTCAAAGCTGGAACAAGCGAGTTTATAGGCGTTTAGGGAAAATAATGCTCCCTCAACCGCAACCTAAGTCTATAAATCGGCCTCAGCTCAGGCTGGTCAAGGAGACGGCCTCATGCTGATTTTTAATTTCCATTATGTGGATCCTGTTCCCAAGCATGCCGACCGGAAGCATATTTCCATCACGCCGGACGGGCTTGCCAACTTCATTCGGATGGTCCGCCGGATGGGCATGCGACCGGTCTCCTTGCGGGAAGTAATTACGCAGGGCGGCCCGGCAGCGTTTGAGAAAAACGCCGTGGTTCTCACCTTTGATGATGGTTATGAGAACTTTGCCCAATACGCCGCCCCGGTGTTGGCGGAACATCAATGCCCAGGGACAGTGTTTGTCTTGCCCGGCAAATTTTCCGGCACCAATGACTGGGATCAGGGCCATTTGCCGGAAGCGGAGCGGGATCGGCTCATGTCCCTGGCGCAGGTTCAGTCTTTGGCTGAGAATCCCTATATCACCGTCGGCAGCCATGGCCTGTATCATCAAAATTATCGTGAGCTTTCCAGGAAAGCGCTGGAAGAAGAGATTCAGACATCCTACGCCATTTTGAAGGACACACTGGGGGACTTGTTCATTCCCGTTCTGGCCTACCCCTGGGGGGCATATTCTCAAGAAACGTTGGAAGTCATGGAAGCCTCCTCATACCAATACGCCCTGACCACGGAAAAGGGACACTGGCAACCCCACACCCCCCGTTTTGAGGTTCCCCGGTATTCTATTTATTACCGGGACGGCAA
>CAYLWC010000020.1:0-47930 GCA_964387265.1 uncultured Vampirovibrionales bacterium
GAAGAATGGTTCACTTCTCTATCTGATCTCATTAAAAATAAAAACAAATTTAAAAATGAAATTTCCAGAAAGGGTTAAAAAATTAATATAAATTTTCAAACAGAAAAACCCCCATAGGCGGTTCAGTGCCATGAGGGTTTTCTCGCTTGGGATGCAGATGTATTTTAGCGGAAAATACAGGCGGTTACTTGGTTTTCTTTGTATCTGGCCTGAATTGGGCTTGTGCTGCCTGAATGGCCTGGTTGACCCTGAGTACATGTTCCGGGCGGCGTAATGTTGGGCAGCATTTTTTCCAGGATAAAAACTGGGGAATGCTGGAACCTTGGGATTGGAGCATGATCTCTCTCTCGGTAAACCGCTTGCGGATAAAGTCTTGCCATTTAGGGTTGGTTTCAGCCGCAATCATCTGTTCGGCCACATCTTTATAGGTGGCGTTTTTATCAGGGGAGCGCTGGATCCCGGTCACCAACAGATCATTCAGATGCTGGCCAACATTAAAGAGCGTGAGGGCTGGATCTTCCCGATCCATTTTGAGGCTGTCCTCAAACATGTCAGCCAAGATGTCGTAAATGGCCCCGGTAAAGACCTGGGAAATGTCATGCACTTCGGTAGAGACATCACTCAACTTGAGCTTGTTATCGGCATTGCGCAAGCCCATGGGACGGCCCAGAGCTTCTCCAAACTCTTCCGCCAGTGCGGAGATGAAGGTTTTGTTGTGCAGGTTGGCTTTGGATTCGGCAACCACGGCCTCACACATATCCAGCTGGGAAAGCAGGGTGAAAATGGCGGAGAGATCGCCGAAGGATTCATGAAGCCCGCCGGTTTGCGGATGCCAGCTGTTAAAATATCCGGGTTTGAGTCCATCAAGAATGGCGTGGCCTGCCTCATGGCTGACAATATCCATGGAGCGGGTGGTGTAGACGTCATTCTTGCTTTTATCAGCGGGAGTAAAGTAAAAAAACTTCAGGGCCCGCTCATTGCGGCTGTAGTAAGCGTTGGCCATTTTCCCGGCATGGGGGTAGACATTGATTGGGCGATTGCCCCACTGCCATTCAAAATCCTTCTGGAATCCCATCCGCTTGAGGGCCCGGTTGAACATGGTGACGACCTGGCGAATGACTGAAAACGTGTGGACGGAATCAAAGCGCTTGGGATCCTTGGTATGATCGAACAAAAAATCGCCATTGCTGTCAGGAGACGCCGTGGGCAGTCCTTTGATGACGATCTGATCATCTTTAGGTCCTTTTTCTATGGGTGTATGTATAAAAGCCGTGCGAATCCCAGGATCTGTAACCGAAGGGTCCTGCTTCCATAAACGGACTTTGCTTCCGGTCGCGGGATTGTTGCTTTTCTTCTGGCTACCGGAAAATGTGATTGCGTTAATACGCAGATTTAACTGCGGATTGATCAAGGATGCCACCATCTTTTCTGTTTCCCTCTCTTTTCCCTCACTCTCATCGGGAAAACCCAATGAATTGCATGAATAACGGATTGATTATAAAGAGGGCATACTGCAAATACAACGATTCCCTTGCGTTTGGTAACAAAAATTACCGGATTTTTGTCCAAGAAAATAGGAAGTCATATAAAGAGGTCTATTTTCTATTCGTACTTGCTTCGCTGATTGTTTTCGCAGCCAGTCTCGAGTGGCCATCTTGTAAGCTCTCTTCCTTCCAGGGTCCTGACTCGCTATGATAAGGGGGTGGTTTTTCAGTGGGAGAAATGATTCCATGAACTTGAAAGCGCTTTCTTGGCCAGTTCTATTGCTGGGCATTCTTGTCATCACAGGTTGCAACGCCAAAATGAGCAAGGGCATGCAACTGGAAAAAATGAAAACAAGCTTTGAAGAGTTTGGCCAAACCGTTGCTCGCGCTGAGCATTGCCGAATTAAGACCGAGCGTGTGCCGTATGAAGAGCAGCTTCGATCCTATGTTCGCCAAAATGAGATAGAACGGGCTGAGGAGGATTCGTTGGTGAGTTACTACCACACGGCCATCCAGCTAGAGAGCCAGACACTCAGAGGGCGGAGCTGTGAGAATGCTTCAGAGATTGAGGGGCAGCTCAAGGAGAAGTTGGACCAGTTCAAGTAGAGGTGTGATGAGCAAGGCATGCTGCAGCCACTGAAAGCCAAGATCGGGACCAAGCGGATTGGGGCAAAAGTTGTGTTGCAATCTTTGTTCAATGTTATTGTCCTGGTTCTGGCGGTGGCCGGACTGGCCAAGATTCTGGATCTGGCTATTGGAGACGGGGAGTTACCCAGGTTTCAATCATTGAAACAGGTCGCCCCGGTTTTATGTCTGGCGGTCAATCAAAACAGCACGGAACATCTTAATAAGCAAAGCACCCCAGATCAGATCTGGGAATCCTTACAACCGACCGTTCAGCTCGTTGAGGCCGTAGCCCCGGAAATCGCCCAGTGGGTTCGGGAATTACAACAACAAGGTCAGCTGGAATATCGTTTGTTACCCCTGCAAAAGTACGTCTTGCCCTGGGAGGTTACAGCCTCATACAATGCGAACTGGGATGTATTAAACATTGGCCCCGGTTTTTGGGAGTTATCCGATGGGAACAAGGCGGCGTTTCTGATTCATGAGTATCGCCACTACCGCCAGAATCGGGCCAAGCTGATTACCAACCTGGTGGCCAAGGTGGCTTCCGGTAAATTGCGGGAGTACGGCTCGGTTTTGGAGGATGAAGCGTATCTATACCAGTTGGATGCTTACCGGGCATTGGGAATTCCTTATACACCCATCCGGGAATATCTGCTCAAACGCCATCTTCTCAATTACGAGGATCCCAACCAGAATACGGCCTGCTCCGGGATCATCCCCTAAGCGGGCTTCCCCCTGCCTGGGAAGATTTAGTATGCTGGTGGGTAACGGGTGAGAAAGGATCATGAGCAAGAAAGCGGCCATTATTCAATCTAACTATATTCCCTGGAAGGGCTACTTTGACATGATCAATCTCGTGGATGAGTTTATCCTCTTTGATGATGTCCAGTATACCCGCCGGGACTGGCGCAACCGGAACCTCATCAAGACCCCGCAGGGGTTACAATGGCTCACCATTCCCGTGGAGGTGAAGGGAAAATACTTCCAGAAAATTTGTGAAACCCGGATTTCCGATCCCGGCTGGGCCAAAAGTCACTGGGAGCGGATTCGTCATGTATACGCCAAGGCGCCGTACTTTAAGACGTACCAGGATCAGATAGCGGCCCTGTACCTGGAAACCCGTGAGGACCAGCTCAGCCAGGTGAACTATCGCTTTCTTCAAGCGATCAATGAAATTTTAGGTATCCAGACCCGGCTGTCGTTTTCCAGCGAGTACGCTGATGCATCCGGCAAAAACGAGAAGTTGATCAGTTTGTGCAAGGCCGTGGGCGCCACCGAATATCTTTCGGGACCGTCTGCCAAGGTGTATATCGACCCGGTCCTGTTTGAGCGGGAAGGGATTCGGCTCTCTTGGATGGATTATACCGGTTATCCGGAATACGAGCAGTTGTATCCGCCTTTTGAGCATGGGGTGACCATTCTGGATCTGCTCTTTCATACCGGACCGGAGGCGCCCGGATATATGAAAAGTTTTCAGTCGAAGTTCCACGTTAGAATAGAACAAGAGAGAAGCCAGGAGCCGGTGAATGAGTGAGGTCGTTCTTTTTGGTATTGGAGACATCGCTGAGGTGATGTACTACTTCCTGACTCATGACAGCGAGCATCAGGTGGTGGCTTTTACTGTGGACAAAGCCTATCTGGATAAAACCGAGCTGTTTGGACTACCCGTGGTGCCCTTTGAGAACATACAAGAGCAATACCCGCCGGATCGGTACGCAATGTTTGTGGCGGTAGGCTATAACCAGATGAATCAGCTCCGAAAACAAAAGTATCTGGAGGCTAAGGCCAAAGGTTATCAGTTGATTAGCTATGTATCCTCCCGCACCCGGCTTTGGCCGGATGCCCAAATTGGGGAAAATTGTTGCGTAATGGAAGATATGACCATTCAGCCCTTTGTCACAATCGGGAATAATGTGATTTTGTGGAGCGGGAATCATATCGGGCACCATACCACCATTGGGGATCATTGTTTTATTACCTCTCATGTGGTGATTTCTGGGGGAGTTAACGTTGGGGAGTGTTGCTTTTTTGGGGTCAACGCCACCATCCGGGATCACATTGAGATTGCCCCTCACTGCCTGATTGGGGCGGGAGCGCTGATTTTAAAATCGACCCGCGAGGGCGAGGTCTACGTGGGACCCTCTGCCACCAGGCTTGAAAAGACCAGTGATCAGATTCGGAAAATATAGTGATGAAGCGTTTAGACGGAATTCAGACCGAACAACAGCCCATGCGATGGGAAAAACTGGGGCAGGTCTTTTGCCCGGAGAATCACTTCCCCTGGATGCGAACCCATGCGGCGAACCCGGTTGCGGAATTGCTGGAAGGTACCCGGATTCGGGTGTACTTCAGTAGCCGGGATGGGCAAAACCGATCCAGTATTGGCACGGTGGAGCTGGATCTCAACAAGCCTTCTGACATCCTGGCCCTCTCAGAACAACCCATCCTCAGTCCGGGGCCGATTGGGGTGTTTGATGACAGCGGGGTGTCCATGGGGTGTCTGGTCCATCATGAGAGTAGACGCTATTTGTATTACCTGGGCTGGAATTTAGGCGTGACGGTGCCATGGCGCAATAGTATCGGGCTGGCCATTAGCGAAGGCCCCAACGAGCCTTTCCAGAAGCACTCCCTGGCCCCGGTGCTGGACCGGAATCCCATTGATCCCTATTCGGTCTCTTATCCCTGGATATTACTTGAAAACAACCGCTGGCGGATGTGGTATGGGTCCAACCTGAAATGGGGACCGGAGCAGCGGGATATGGAGCACCTGATTAAATACGCTGAATCGGCGGATGGAATCCACTGGGAGCCCACCGGACAGATTGCCGTTCCGTTTCACTCAGAAGATGAATATGCCATGTCCAAGCCTTGCGTGATTGCTGAGCAAGGTATTTACAAGATGTGGTATTCCTACCGGGGAGCGGCCTATCGGATTGGCTACGCCGAGTCGATGGATGGCTTTCACTGGCAGCGCCTGGATCATTTGGCGGGGATTCTGCCCTCTCCTTCCGGGTGGGATTCCGAGACGGTGGAATACCCGTGCGTCTTTGATTGCAACGGCGAGCGCTACATGCTGTATAATGGCAATCAGTACGGGAGGACCGGGTTTGGGATTGCCCGGCTGGTGAGGTGAGATGACGGGTTACTGTTTTGATTGTCGTTCTGAGGAGCATTGGCTGCCGCTGACTCTCGAAAGTTTGCGGGATGTGGGCTTTGCGGTGGTGACCGGGGTTCTAGATGCGCCTTTTCTTGACCAAACCCGGCAGGCCATGTATGAGGCCCAAAAGCGGATTCTTAAGGACGTGGGCGAAGAGCGCCTCCGGCGGGCCGGAGAGCTGGGGGTGTTGCGTCTGATGATGAAATACCAACCCCACTTTTTCCGCTTCCTGGAAATCCCCGAAGTTTTACAGGTCGTGGATCAAACCGTGGGGGATACAGCGATTCTGCACCTGCAAAACGGGTTTATCTTGCCCTCGTTTAAAAAGGAAGAAACCCCCCAGGTGTTTCAAAACCGTTTTCATTGGGACTTTCCCCGGTACTTGAATGGCTATCTGGCGTCTATCAATACGTATTTTGCCATTGACGCCTTTCGGGGTGAGAACGGGGCTACTTTTGTGGTGCCAGGAAGCCATCAGAAGCCAGAAGCACCCGATCTAGCCTATATGGAGCAAGCGGCCATTCCCGTGGAATGCCCGGCGGGGTCGATGATTGTCTTTGACTCCACCCTCTGGCATGCGGCCGGAGAAAACACCTCCGGGGCGGATCGGTTGGGAATCAACCACCAGTTTACCCGCTCCTATATCAAGCAGCAGATTGATTACGTCCGGGCGCTGGGGGAAGGGGCAATTTTATCGCTGCCTCCTCGATCCCAGCAGTTATTAGGCTACTACACAAGAGTCGTCACCTCTTTAGATGAGTATTATCAACCGGAAGAGAAACGACTATACCGACGGGGGCAGGGTTAATGAACAATGCCGTTGAACTCAGCGTGGTGATTCCGGTTTACGGGGCCAAAGACTGCTTAGAACCCCTCCATGAACGCCTCACGAAAGTGTTAAGCAAGCTGGTTTCCTCCTATGAAATCGTGCTGATGGAAGATTGCTCCCCGGACGGCTCCTGGGACGTCGTTTCGGCGTTGGCAGAGGAAGATACTCATGTCAAAGCCTACCGGCTCAGCCGGAATTTCGGCCAGCATGCGGCCATTACC
Source organism: uncultured Vampirovibrionales bacterium (assembly GCA_964387265.1). Classification (GTDB taxonomy): domain Bacteria; phylum Cyanobacteriota; class Vampirovibrionia; order Vampirovibrionales; family Vampirovibrionaceae; genus CAYLWC01. The sequence goes on from CAYLWC010000020.1 coordinate 6,319, forward strand.
GCGGGTCTGGCCCAATGCACCGGGCAGTGGGCGGTGGTGATGGATTGTGACCTGCAAGATCCGCCGGAAGAAATTCCCCGGCTCTATGAGCAGGCTAAACAAGGCTATGAGATAGTTTTTGCGCGACGAAAGGAAAAACGACACTCGTTTTTTCGGAAACTGGCCGCCAAATGTTATTTCGGTATTCTGAACAAGTTAACCAAGCGCTCATTGGACGGGGAATACGGAAGCTTTAGCCTGATTTCCCGCAAAGTTATTGATGCGTTCGTGCAAGTGCAGGATAAAGGACGGCATTACCTGCTTATTTTGTTCTGGTTAGGTTTCCCCTCTACCAGTGTGGAGTATCAGCACGCGGAGCGATATTCTGGCAAAAGCGCCTATACGTTTAGTAAGCTGATTCGTCATGCGCTGGAGGGTGTCTTTTTCCAGACAACCACGGTACTCCACTGGATTATTTACCTAGGCTTTCTCTGCTCGCTGTTGGGGATGCTCATTTCTGTTTACCTGATTGCCAAGTACTTTACCCAATACATCATGCCGGGATGGACCAGTCTGGTGGTGCTGGTTCTGATGATGAGCGGTATTATCCTGATTTGTCTGGGGATTGTAGGGCTTTATGTTGGACAAATCTTTGAACAGGTGCAAGGGCGGCCTTTGTACGTGATTGCCGAAAAGAGGAATGCGGGTGAAGCTGGATAATGCTCTCTGGAGGCCGGTACGATGAAACGCTGTCTCTCTTGCTTCCATTGTTATACCGGGAGTTGTTCGGGTGATAACTGGCAGTGTCCGGCGTGTAGCATCAGTCCCAAGCGGCTGGGTGAATTTTACACCTTCGCTCCGGCACTGATGGAGGAGGGCGGCGGCTTTGAGTCCTCCGCTTTCGAGAGGCTGTTCCAAGTGGAAGAGAGTCATTTCTGGTTCAGAAGCCGAAATAAGGTGATTACCTGGGCACTGGCCAAGTTTTTCCCGGCAGCGGGGTCGCTTCTGGAAGTCGGTTGCGGGACAGGCTATGTTTTAAAGGGGATACAGGAAGCGTTTCCGACTCTGCGCGTCTCAGGCTCGGAAATCTTTATGAAAGGGCTTGAGCTGGCCGCTTCCCGTGTGTCCGGTGCCTCATTATTCCAGATGGATGCCCGGATCATACCTTTTCAGGACGAGTTTGATGTCATCGGAATGTTCGATGTGCTGGAACACATCCCGGAAGATGAAGAAGTACTGCGGCAGTTATACCAGGCAGTGAGGCCTCATGGTGGTGGAATTATCCTAACCATACCCCAACACCCATTCTTGTGGGGGCCTGATGATGAATTTGCCCATCATGTTCGCCGCTACACCAAGCAAGAGTTGCTTGATAAAGTCAAGGGGGCCGGTTTCCAAATCCAACTTGTGACTTCGTTTAATTTTTTGCCCTTGCCCTTGATGGTGGTATCCCGCCTGTGCCGGAGAGTCCGTGTTCAACAGAATGCTCAGAACTACGATCCGCAAGCGGAGTTCAACATTCCAGCCTGGATCAACGCCACCCTGGAAAAGGTTCTGGATGTGGAGCGTTTCCTGATTCGCCGTGGTCTCGCTCCGACATGGGGAGCCTCCCTGGTACTGATTGCGACTCGGGCTTAGAATGTTCCGAGCAGGGTGGAAATTGTAAATAAAGTAGCACAAAGCGAACGCCCTTCTGTTTTTATACCTATAGGGGGATATTTCGCTTCATGTGGCTATCCGGGATTTCGCAACACTCATCTGAAAAAAAGACGGCTCCAGCTTACCCTGAAATACCGAGTTTTTCAGGGGCTGTTGTGGAGACGTCTTCTGATACGTGGGAACCAACTCATTCGGTGATTGATTACGCGGTAAAACACGGCCTCTTTAAAGACAATAAGCGTCTGGCTGACGCGACGTATATTGAAAACGCGGCGTTACAGGTTCGCATTAACAGCTGGCTAGAAGGGGCCATGGAGAGTGTCAGGGCATTAGCTAATGGAAACTCCCCGATACAAGCGGGGGTAAAGGCATTCATTGCGAAAAGATACAAGCTGGCTGAAGACCCCAAGGGTCTTACCTGTGTTGAAAAGATTGATCTGCCAAAGGTTTCCTTAACCGGTACCAACCGGGCGGATTACCGGGAACTCTTTCAGGCGATTCATACAACCTGGCCCAAGCTGATGCGCCAGACGCCTGGGAAGACCGGGAACAGTCTTATTTCACTTCCTCATCCCTATGTGGTTCCAGGGGGGCGCTTTAATGAAATGTATTACTGGGATACGTACTTTTCCATGTTGGGGATGAATGATTCCGGTTTACGGCAATTATCCAAGGGCATGGTGGATAATTGTCTGGAAATGGTCCGGCGGTATGGCCATGTGCCCAACGGGAACCGGCTTTATTACATTAGCCGCTCTCAGCCCCCCATGCTGACCAGCATGATTGAGGAGGTGCTGAAGCAGCCCGATCTCTTTAAGACTGCCGATGACAAGCGTCAATGGCTTCAAAAAGCGTATAAAATGGCTAAAAAAGAGTATCAAAGCTTTTGGATGAAATCAGGTCAGCGTTTTTTGCCGGAACAGGGCCTGAACCGATATTTTGATGTCAAAAAGACCCCGCGGGTGGAAAGTTGGGGGACGGATAACAAAGACACCCCGAATTCCCCGGAATTTTTCAGGAATGAGCGGGCTGAATGCGAATCGGGTTGGGACTTTACGGATCGCTTTGATGAGCGCTGCACCGACTTTTTGCCCATCGATCTGAATTGTATTCTTTATAAATACGAGCGGGATTTGGCTCAATTTGCCCGCCAATTGGGAAACAACACCGAAGCCAAGCAATTTGAGAAAGCCGCGGAAAAGCGAAAGGAGCAGATTCAAAAAAAATGCTGGAATGAGAAAGACGGCTTTTTCTATGACTTTGATACCCGGAAAAATGAGCAATCCAAATACAAATCACTGGCCGGGTTTTTCCCGTTATGGGCTGGGGTGGCAACTAAAGAACAGGCTAAAGCCATGATGAAGCGTTTAAAAGATTTCCAGGCTCCCGGTGGGCTGATGGCCTCGGATAAGGAGTCGGGCAAGCAATGGGATGCTCCTAATGGCTGGGCGCCACTGCAATGGGTGGTGGCCAAGGGGCTAAAGAACTATGGCTATGAACAAGAGGCTCAGGATGTAGCAAAAACCTGGCTGGATATGTGCTATCGGGTCTACAAAAAACAGGGTGGGTTTTATGAGAAGTACAACGTGGTGGAGCGCAATCTGGAAACGCCAGGAGGCTACCCCCTCCAGGCTGGCTTTGGCTGGACCAATGGCGTTAACCAAAGACTTCTGACGGATATTCTGGGTTATTCCGTAACGGGCTCTAAAAGACAGGCAAAAGCGTAAACGGGCGTCGTGATGGATAACTAAAGCTTTCCTCTTACCGGTCGAGAACATCCAATGGTAAGATGGCAGAAGAGTGAGGATTCTCGACATGGAGAGCGGAATGCGGATTCCATTTAATCGCCCCTATGTGGTGGGGAAGGAACTGGAATACATTCAGGCGGCGGTTCAGAATAACGCCCATTTATCGGGCAATGGGTTTTTTACCAAAAAATGCCAGCAATGGCTGGAAGAGCAAACCGGTGCTTCCAAAGCGCTGCTCACCCACTCAGGTACCGCCGCCCTGGAGATGACAGCGATCCTCTCAGGGCTGGAGCCGGGGGATGAGGTGATCATGCCCTCCTATACGTTTGTTTCGACTGCCAACGCCTTTGTGATGCGAGGGGCGGTCCCCGTATTTGTGGACGTGCGGGAAGATACCCTCAATATCGATGAAACCAAGATTGAAGCCGCAATCACCGCCAAAACCCGCGTGATTGTCGTGGTTCATTACGGTGGAGTGGCCTGCGAGATGGATGCGATTATGCAGATTGCCAAAGATTATGACTTGCTGGTGATTGAGGACGCGGCCCATGGGGTTAAGGCCGCCTATAAGGAAAAACCCTTGGGTGGAATTGGCCATTTTGGCATTTTCAGCTTTCATGAGACCAAAAACCTGAGCTGTGGCGAGGGCGGAGCCTTGTTGATCAATGACCCCCGTTATGCCGAACGGGCGGAAATCATCTGGGAGAAAGGCACCAACCGAAGCCAGTTCTTCCGGGGGCAAGTTGATAAGTACACCTGGATGGATCTGGGATCTTCCTTTCTGCCCAGTGAGCTGCAAGCCGCGTTTCTCTGGGCGCAAATGGAGCAGGCGGATCAGATTATCCAGGGACGGCTGGATACCTGGCACCAGTACCAGGAGAGCTTGAAAGATCTGGAAGCCAGAGGGTACCTCAGACGGCCAGTTACCCCGGAAGGGTGTGCGCACAATGCACACCTGTATTACTTACTCGTTTCGGATCCAGAAATACGAGCCCAACTGCTCAAATACCTGAATGTCCGAAACGTTAATGCTGTCTTTCATTATGTCCCATTGCATCTGGCTCCGGCTGGAGTGGAGTATGGCCGAACAGGTGGGGAATTGACCGTAACGGAAAGCATCAGTGAACGTATTATCCGGCTACCCCTCTGGAATGGTCTGACTCCTGCGGCTGTTCAACGGGTGGTGCAGGAAGTGAGAAACTATTTTGTGGAGTGGCTCACGCCAGCCACATCAGAAAATCTGCTGAGGAGAGAGGATTAGACCAACAATGCTCAAAAGCCTTGGGGAGACAGTCAGGCAGACCATTCAAAACAAGATGCTGATAACCAGACTGGGGACCGTAGGTGCCCGGTACTCGGGGCTATTGATCATACTGGGGTTGGTTCTATATCTGGTTGTATTCTTGATTCCTGGCTTCCTGATGATGCCTATTGGGGATGACTCCCTGTTTATCCTGGCTGCCAAGCTATACCTGATGGGCCAGGAGCCATACCGGGATGTGTTCTTTGGGGTTTTTCCATTGAGCGCCTATTTTGGAGCGGTTGTGTTCAAGATTTTGGGTCCCAGTGTGATTGCCTTACGAATGGCGTCCTTTATGGTAATGGCCAGCGCGGCTTGGGCGACCCTTGAAATCGGTAAGCCCTACCTGAAGAAAAGCGCCTCTATTCTACTGTTGCTTTATTTCTGGTTGGTGGTGTTCCCTGCGGGCCTGCAATACACCCACCATTCCCTGAGTGGTCCGTTGACCCTTTGGGCGGCGTATGGGGTGGTTCGGTACCTGAGAACAAAGCGCTCCAGATGGCTGTGCTTTGCGGGGGTGTTTACCGCACTGGTGTTGATGTCGACCCAGAGCCTGGGAGTACTGGCTTTTATAGGGATTGGGATGTTTCTCCTCTTCTATTTCTATCATCAACGTTCAGCCGTTGGTGCACCGCAACGTATGCTGTACGCGGTCTGGCAGAGTGGTTTATTGTACGGACTTCCATTTATAGGTACCTGCGGTATTTTTGTGCTTTGGTTATTTTTGAACGGGGTGTTGGGGCAGTTTTACCAGGATAGTATTCAATGGCTTCTGGACAATACGTATAGTCGCTCAACGAGCTATCTGTATTTTGTCACGGGGTTTTTGGATGTGGTTCAAGTCTTGCTGTCTCCTGATAAACAAGGATATCTGACTGTGAACTGGATAGGGATCCCCAAGGCGCTTGCGACGTTTCTGGTAGCCTGGATTCCAGTTCTGGGTCTCTTGTGGGCCATGGAAAGTCAAATCCGGCAGTTTTTGGAAAAACGGCGGTGGCACTGGGAAATCCTGTTTTTGATTTGCGTTACGTTAGTCACGGTTCTCTCCACCCTGACTTACTCTACCTCCCATCACATTGTACTGAATGTCTGGTCCGGTTACTTGCTGGCCGCGCTGGCATTGGCGAACATGGTGAAGCGAGCCAGAGTGCCTGCGGTGATGAAATGGGGGGTGGGGCTGCTTTGTTTGGCAAGCTATTCTGGCATACTGTACAACATTTTTATCTACCATCAATTTATGGGTAATAGTTATAGTTGGGTGACTTCCTACGGGACCGTGGAGCCGTATTTTTGGCATCCATTCGGTCGGGGGCTTTCAGATAGTTTTGTTGTGGAAACCATTCGCAAATACTCCTCGGAGGGGGAGCCGGTTTATGTGTATAACGCCTCCGCTCATCTTTATCTGCTGGCCGATCGCCCGATGGCAGCCCGTTATGAACTTCTATACCCTATCATGCATACGGAAAAGCAGATTCAGGAAGCGGCGGATGATCTGATTCGGCTTCAACCCAAGGTGGTTGTGGATGACACCAAGGGGATTGGCATGGTGGAAAAAGATCATCGTTATGCCAACCTGCGACATATTAACCCCATACTGCAGCCCATTCAGGATTACCTGGATCAAGGCGGGTACATCATGCGGGCAGTGGATAATTACAGAATCTACGTGCGCAAGGACATGATTCAAGAGCAGGAAGCGGCCAGAAAAAAACAGTAAACAGGCATGCCATATTCCCGGTTCTGGCGGACAGGCTGTACAATGGCTCCATAGGTTCAGATGGTTTACATGGAGCGCCTTGCCAATGTCACGTACCCCTGTTTTTTCCTGGGTATCAAAACGGTTCAACCAGGCTTTAAACCAACAATTCCCGGAACGCTACCGGCTGACCCGCCGACAATTCCTGAAAACAGCCGTGGCAGGAGTGACTTACCTGGCTTTGCGTGGCCATGAACAACAAGGACTGGCCAAATCACTCAAGCTCCCGGCCAGCCCAGTCGCACCAGTTGCCATTGTCGGGGGTGGTGTGGCCGGGCTGGTTACGGCGTATCGACTGATGAAGCGGGGAATCCCCTGCCAGCTGTTTGAGGCCAGTTCCCGCCTGGGGGGGCGGATGTTTACCCAGGCCCGCTTTAATGAGGACGAAATGTTTTGCGAACTGGGCGGGGAGCTGGTGGATAGTATCGATTTTGAATTAATCGATCTGTGCCAGGAACTGGGAGTACCACTGGAGGATTTCAGAACCGCCGATCAGGATCTGGTTTCTACGCTGTATTACTTTGAAAATTGTCATTGGAGCGAAGCGGAAGTGATTGAAGCCTTCAAACCGCTGGCTGTGGAAATCACCCAGGACATGGCCTCCTTGTTCCCGGATGGAGAGGGGCAGATTCCAACGTATGACGATCCCGCTGACGCTGAATGGCTGGATCAGCTTTCCCTGGAAGCGTATCTCGATTCCAAGCAAAATATCGCCCCCTGGCTGATTCGCCTGATTAAAATTGCCTACACCGGAGAATACGGTCTGGAGCCTTCGGAGCAATCGGCCCTGAACCTGCTGCTGTTGATTCGCCCGGATACAGAAAACGGGTTTGCGATTTACGGGGAAAGCGATGAGGCCATGCGGATTGCAGGTGGAAGCAGTCGACTTACGGAGGTGCTGGCTGCCCGGTTGGAGTCAGCTGTGCCAATCTGCCGGAACCACTCGCTGGTCGCCATTGAAGATACTGGCAGGTACTTCACGCTGACATTTCAGCAGGGCCGACAAACAGTTCAGCACCAGGCGGAGCGGGTCGTACTGGCGATCCCGTTTACGGTTCTTCGGGAGGTACGGGGAGTTTTTGATTTAAACCTGTCTGAGGTTAAAAAGAAATGTATTGCGGAATTGGGTTACGGCACGAATAGCAAGCGGATGCTGGACTTTTCCATCCGTTTCTGGAGAACGTCCCAAGCGGCGGTCCCGGCCTCTGCCGGGTCGATCTTTACCGATTTACCTGTTCAGGCCTTCTGGGAGACCAGCCGCTTGCAAGCGGGTCAACACGGTATTTTAACCAATTTTCTGGGGGGTGACGCCGCTAAAAGTTCCCGCTCCGATGACATTGACCAGGTTCTTTCCGATATGAGCCAGATTTATGACATGCCGGTGGAACCGTACTATACGGGCAAGCAGGCCTTTTTTAACTGGTCGCTGTTTCCGCTGGCCAAGGGCAGCTATTCCTGCTTTAAACCCGGCCAATATACCAGTATCGGTGGGGTGGCCGGAAAACCAGAGTTGAATCACCGGCTGTTTTTCGCCGGGGAACACTGCAGTGTGAATTGGGGAGGCTACATGAACGGTGCCGTGGAAAGCGGGAATTTTGCCGCCGAGCTGGTGATGGGGCAGCTGGCTCAACAGGCGGAGACTGTTTCGTCCGCTTAATTACCGGGTACTGTAATGTAACTGGTTTTGGGAGATTCCCCAGGCTTTCAGTCGGTTATAAGTGAGTGCGACGCCCAGCGGAATAAATAGGCCCGGAATGATGTAAAGCAAGGCGACCAGAACAGGATTCGCGGTTTCATTGACCCGCATCAACCCTTCGTAGGTAAGCATCAGGGGATACTGAAAGATTTTCTTGGATAGGCCGGTAATGATTAGAAATACCAAAAAGTGCAGCGAAAAAATAGGAACGCTATTTTGGCCAATGTGTGTGAGCAGGGCGTTATAGGGTAGCCGCTTGATGAGATCCAGCAGTACATAGCTCCCTGCCAGGGCTGCGCCCAGAAACAGGACCGGGTGCCCATATTGCGAGGCGGCCAGATCCACCCGGCTGTTGAGCAGGCCCAGGGAGATATTGATTCCCAGGGCAAGTAGTAAAAGTCCTGAATTCGGACGCATCCGATGTAGAATCCACCGGGAACTCATCAAGGCGATCCCGGCAAACATGGAAACCACCATGGCCACATCCACTGACCACGGCAGCGGCTCCCACTGACCTAACCAGAGTCCCACGGCCCCAATAACAAAAAATACGGCCCCTCGAAGCCATGGCGGAAACTGCCCCCCCCACCAGACAAACAGAGTGGTCAGGAACATGCACGGCAGAAACCACAGGGCCGGGTTGTGTGAAAGCAATTCATCGGATCCGTATAACATTCCCAGTAACGGCTGCTCAATGGGCGTGGCCATGGCCGCCTGGGAGAATCCCCGGATCTGTAGCCAGAAAGCATAGGAAAGCAAACCAAATAACAGGTATGGCGTTAACAGCGTGTGTGCCTTCCGCCATGTAAACGGGATAAACTTCGTTTTGGGATTGACTAGCAGGCCGGATAATAGAAAGAACGCCGGACCATGAAAGGCGTAGAGATAATGACGCCATTCCGGGTAAATGGGGGTATGCCCCACAATCATCAAGATAATCAAGAACCCTCGGAGTTGATCCACCCAGATGATCCGTTCTTTGGGCGTGGCTTGTGTCGGCTGTGAAGTTTCAATGTCCGCCCTGCCCATGGCTGTCTTGCCCATGAATAAAGCCGCCTTCCTGACTATCAATAGTCCTATCTTTTGGGAAAGCAGGCGGTGCATCAATTACCCGGTTAGCTATAAATTGCCGACAGGTTGATGATTCAGGCTCAGCATTTTTCCAGAAAATTTTTGAGCAAAATATGCCCTTCCGGTGTACCAATAGATTCAGGGTGAAACTGCACGCCATAGAGAGGCTGCTTCGTGTGCTGGATGGCCATGGGAAGTTTTTTGGTTTGCTCCCGCGCAATAATCCTGAGTGTCGGCGGAAGGGTCGCTTCATCAATGATCAGCGAGTGATACCGCATCACTTCAAAAGGGTTGGGAAGCCCTCTCAGTAAGGGGGAATCGGCCAGAATTTCAACCGGGCTGGTTTTACCATGAATAATTTCGGGGGCCTTGCAAACGGTGCCTCCCAGGTGGTGAGTAATGCCTTGATGCCCCAGACAGACGCCCAAAACCGGGCAATCCAGTATAGCCTGATTGATTATAATATCTCGACACACGCCAAAGTCTTTTTCATGCCCTGGATGGCCGGGGCCGGGAGAGAGGATCACCCGATCAGGTTGCATGGAAACCAGCGCTTCCAGCGTGATAGTGTCATTGCGGTAGACCAGAACCGGACGGTCCGTTTGTGCCTGGACCATCTGGTACAGGTTGTAGGTGAAGGAATCATAATTATCAATCAGGACAATGGGCTGCGGAATCGGGGCCGACATCTTTGGGGAGCCTCTTTCGTGATGTCCATTACCATAACCGAATCCCTGCCTGTTATGAAAGAGCCGGATCGGAGCGGGGAGCGTGGAGGGTATTTGTAAAAGAAATCATTTTTTCACTTGACAAAACTCAACTCATCCATCAAGATTCAAAGTACTATGAATACGCGTCACCACAACTTTTACTTTTTTTATTTTTACGGACTCTCGAATGGGAGTTAGTTTGTTGACGCTGTAAAAAACCCGCAGAATCAAGTTGACAGACGGCTCCCTACAAGGGGGGCCGTTTTTTAGTTATGCTGATTAATAACGAAGGAAAGACCCATGACCAGCCCATCTGGAAAACGACAAAAAATACTCATCGCCGGGCCTTGCTCGGTGGAAACGCCTGAGCAGATACGCCATTCCATGCAGGAAGCACAAAAGCGTCCGCTGGACTTTTTCAGAATGAGCCTTTGGAAACCACGGACCAAGCCAGGCTTTGACGGGCTGCAGGAAACAGGGATTCCTCTGTTGGCAGAAGCGGTGATGATGGGCTTGCAGCCAGCCACGGAAGTGTTGATCCCTCAGCAGGCCGAAGCCATTCTGGAAGCTGTGTTGCCGCATCTGGAAAACCGAAAGCTTATGCTCTGGATTGGCTCTCGGAACCAGAACCACATGCTCCAGCAGCAAATTGCCCAGGTCGCCAGCCAGGACCCACGGGTGATGTTGATGTTGAAAAACCAGCCCTGGACCAGTGAAGCCCATTGGGAAGGGATTATCGAGCATGTGCTGGCGGGCGGGATGAACCCGGCCAACGTGGTGCTGTGTCATCGTGGCTTTACCCCCGGCGCCCAGAACCCTCAAGGTTTGCGAAATGTCCCGGATCATGGGATGGCCATGCGGATCAAAGAAAAGTCCGGCTTGGTGATGATCTTTGATCCCTCCCACACGGCGGGCCATGTCAGCAAGGTGTCTCAGGTGGCGGAAGAATCGGCCAAGCACGCGTATGACGGGATGGTGGTGGAAGTTCACCCCAATCCGGCTGAAGCCTGGACCGACGCCCAGCAGCAACTGACATGGAACGCGTTTGATCAGCTCTGTGAAAAGGTGTCTCTTCGGCAAAACATGAGGCTGGTAAGCTGAGTTTGTTATGACACGGGTCCGATTGACGCCACGCCAGACGCCATTTGATGCAGAGGTGATTGTGCCGGGTTCCAAGAGCTATACTCTGCGGGCTTTGTTACTGGCCGCCATGACCCCAGGGCCGGTTCAGATTCAGAATCCGCTGCGTAGTGATGATGCCCAGGCGATGGTGGATTGCCTGAACGCCTTGCAAATTTCAACCCAGTGGACACATGAAGGGGCCAGCGATGAAAATACGATTAATGTGCTGGGGGATTGGACCCAGGTACGTCCGGGCGATTACCACTTGAACGCGAATTTATCGGCGGCCACGTTGCGGTTTTTAATTGCCTTGAGCAGTCTGTTACCGGGAACGCAAACCCTGTTTGGCGAAGCGGGACTGAATAAGCGCCCGGTACGGGACTTAGTAGCCGCGCTCCGGCAATTGGGGGCCGAAATTCAGTACCTGGATCGGGACGGTTACCCGCCGGTTCGGGTCACATCCTCCGTGTTGACACCGGGAATTGTGACTGTCTCTGGAAGTATTAGCAGCCAGTACCTGTCTGCCTTGCTCATGATTGCGCCGCTGGTGGGAGATATGAACGTACAGCTGGACGGTGAACTGATCTCAAAACCCTACGTGGAGATGACCCTTTCCGTGATGCGCGCCTTTGGTGTTCATGTTGAGCATCAGAATTTTCAGCGTTTTCATGTACCTGCCCATGCGCAGTATCAAGCTGAAAGGTATCTTGTGGAACCTGATGCCTCCAGTGCCGCTTACTTTTTTGCCATGGCCGCCTTGAGCCGATCCAGGGTGAAGATCAAGCATCTGACCGCCCAGTCAGTCCAGGCGGATCTGGCATTTGTGCGCCTGCTGGTACAAATGGGAAATGAAGTTTTCTACGAGCCGGATGGGATCAGGCTGGTGGGGCAAGGCGTTCAGCCGGTGGATGTGGACATGCGAAACTACCCGGATCAGGCCCAGACCATGGCCGTGCTAGCGGCCTTTGCCGATGGGACCAGCCGGATAGCCGGGGTTCGATCCTTGCGGGTGAAAGAAACGGAGCGGGTGGCGGCGGTGGAGACGGAGCTGGCCAAAATGGGCATTCAAACCATGTCCCAGCTGGATGAGCTGACTATCTTGGGCGGAGAACCTCAGGCGGCAGACATTGATACCTATGGGGATCACCGGATGGCCATGGCGTTCGCGGTGGCGGGGGCGGCGCTTCCGGGGATGTCGATTCGAAACCCGGAGGTGGTGAGCAAAACATTTCCCCGTTTTTGGGAGACTGTGAAAACCCTGGGGATCGGGGTGGAGGGAATTGGGGTAAAAACGATGGTCCCGGTCCGGGAATCGGAAGTGTGTGAAAGGTGAATGATGAGAATGAAAGAATCAACACTTCAACAACATCGAGAATGTATTGATCAGCTGGATGAGCGATTACTGCAGATCTTACGGGAACGTATTACGCATGTGCGGGAGATTGGCCGGATCAAGAAAAGTAAGGGGTTGCCTCTGCGGGATGAATGCCGCTGGCAGGAGGTGTTGGAAAGCAAGCAGGACTTGGCCGGGCAGTTGGGACTATCCCCGCAGTTCGTGGAGCAATTATTTCAATTGATTCACGAACACAGCCTGGATTTGGAAGCGGGGGCCTGACAGCGCATATGAAGCCCACAAGTCTTGGGATCATCGGATTTGGCCGCTTTGGAAAAGTATTGTATCGCTTACTGAAAGATGATTTTCAGGTGCGGGTGTATGATCCCCATTTAGAGGAAAGCCCCTCGGAGGTTCCGCTAGTTTGTGATCTGGAGGCCTTGTACGAGCAGGTGGATGTGGTTTTTTACGCCGTGCCAATCTCTACCTTTGAGGAGGTGATCAAGGCACATCGCCCCTACATGCAGCCTCGGCATTTGCTGGTCGATGTGTTGTCGGTCAAATCGCATCCCAGACAGGTGCTTGAAAAGCATGTGGGCAAGGATGGTCCTCAAATCCTGCTGACCCATCCGATGTTTGGCCCAGATAGTGCCCGTGACGGTTTTGAGGGGCTGCCAATGATTCTGGATGCTTACCGGACTTCGTCAGACACCTACCAGTTCTGGAAGAATTACTTTGGACAAAAACGGCTTCAGGTGATTGAGATGACGGCGGATGAGCATGATCAGCTGGCCGCCAGTTCCCAGGGCTTATCACACTTTATGGGTCGCCTGCTGGAAGCCTACGCATTTGAGGAAACCCCCATTGATTCTCTGGCCGCTCAAAAGCTGCATGAGATACAGGATCAGATCTGTCATGACAGCTGGCAGCTGTTTCAGGATCTGCAAAGTTATAACCCCTATACTCTTCAGATGCGCAGTAAGCTGGGAGAAACATTTGATCGGCTTTATAACCGCCTGCTTCCTGAGCAGGCCAACGGGGGCTGTATTACGTATGGGATTCAGGGGGATGTGGGCAGTTTTAATGAAGAGGCGATCCTGGCCTATACCCGGCGCCGTCAGATTGCTCACTATGAAATCAAGTATCTGCACACGGCGGATCATGTGCTTAAGGCCCTCTATAGCGGGGAAATTGATCAGGGCCAGTTTGCTGTCCATAACTCGGTGGGGGGGATTGTGGATGAAAGCCTGCAGGCCATGGCCAAATACAAGTTTAAAATCATCGAGCAATTTGCCATTCCCATTGCCCATGCCCTGATGATCCACCCGGAAGCGGACTATGAGCATATTGATACGATTATGTGCCACCCCCAGGTCTTTGCCCAGTGCCAGGGGACATTGTCCAGAAAGCACACCCACCTGAAAAAAATATCGGGCGAGGGAGAACTTATTGATCATGCGCTGGTGGCGAAATATTTATCGGAAGGCAAACTCCCTCGGGAAACGGCCACCATGGGGAGCCGCCACCTAGCCCAGCTGTACGGTTTGAAGATCATTGAAGATAACCTGCAGGATGCTACCGAGAACCTGACCAGCTTCCTGGTGGTGGGAAGGATTTAGATTAAGGGGTAGGGCTTTGACTCTCCAAGGGGCCTCATTACTGTTTGTCTCCCCCGGTACCCAAAAGTTTATCTGGTCACTGCCATTGTATGAGCACACCGAGATATAAAAATCGCCCAGCCGAATTCGTGTAGGCTGGGCTGCGTTGATTTGTTTGAGGTGTGCGCAGTTTGTCGGTGGCCTAGCGGGGGTGCAGGGGGCCAGCAATGCGGTCCCCTGCAAACACACTTACCCATTAAAAAATTTTCACCACTTTTTAAACACAAAAAAGACCGCCCCGGCCATCAAGGCAAAGCCCACTAGGTAATTCCACTTGAGGTCTTCTTTAAGGTAAAACACGGAAAACCCGCAAAAGACCACCGGGTAATCACTTCCTGCATGGTTTTGAGCTGAGCGGCAGTAAATGTGCTATGGCCAATCCGGTTGGCGGGGACTTGCAGGCAGTACTCAAAAAAGGCGATGCCCCAGCTGATGAGAATGACAATCAGCAGCGGGGTCGATTTAAATTTCAGGTGCCCGTACCAAGCGAACGTCATAAAAATATTGGAGGCCAACAACAAGAGTATGGTCAGCATACAGGGGCTTTCGTATATGTGATGAGAACATTATAAGGCGGGGTGGTCAAAATGGATGATATTTGGCTGAAACGGTTTTTTCTTAAACTCAAAATTTCTGCGGAAAAATCAAAAGCGCCAACACATCAAAGCGGTGACGAGGTGACGGACTCGTAGAACAGGCAACAAGGTGCCTTGCAACGAATTCGCAATAAACGATCAATTTTAGCTTTTATTGTTTGTTTATTTATTTGAATGTGAGAGAGAGAAGTGAGGCATATTACATGACGGCAGACTTTTTGTCGGGGAATTCGTCGTCCCCGGAATCAGGCACTCAGGAACTTCCCATCGCGTTAATCCAGCATACTGCCCGTCTGCCTGCCCACGATATTTCCAGTCTGTTAAGCCCCTCTCCCACCGCCATGATCATGGATCATCTGGCGGAGGAACTACCGAAGGAGTCTTTATTACCGATCCAGCTGGTCCCTGAGTCGCCGGAACCTCTATTAATTGATGAACCCAAACCTCTGTCCCAGTCCATGCTGTGGAAAATTCAGGAAGACTATTATGCCAACCAAGGGATTGATGCCTGGGATCACAGCGTGCCGTTTTATATTACCAACAGTGCGTTCATCGCCGAATCTTACGCCGAAATGATCGTGGCGTTCCTGAAAGATGCGTATCATAAACTGGACCCTCAGGAGCCGATTTATATCGTCGAGATGGCCTCCGGCTCTGGCCGCTTTGGGTTTCATCTGCTATCGGAGCTTTCCAGAAAGCTGCCATGCTTTGCCAAGCTGCGGGATTTGAATATCAAAGTGGTGATGACCGATTTTACCGAGAACAACATTGAATATTGGGAGCACCATGAAAAGTTCGCGCCGTTTATCGAATCCGGCATGTTGGATTTTGCCGTCTTTCGACCCGAGGAGTTTGAGACGCTCGATTTGAGAGTGTCAGGTGTTCATGTATCCAAAGACACGGTGAAAAACCCGGTGGTGGCCATGGCGAATTACTTTTTTGACACCATTCGTCAGGATCTGTTTGGTATTGAGTCCAAACAGTTGTTTGAGGGACAGGTAGCCCTGTTGCACAAGTCGCCAGATGAGCCGGTTCATATTAAACATGTCGAGACCAAAACCACATTCAGGCCCCTGTATAACGACAATTACTATTCCGAGCCCCGATGGAACGCAGTGCTGAAGTATTACCGACACAACAACAAAAAAGGTTCTTTTTTGTTTCCCATTGGCGCGTTTCACTGTCTACGCAACCTGGAAGCGTTATCAAACCATAACCTGGTCTTGTTGTCTTCGGATAAGGCATTTACCAAAATGGAAGAGATGGTGAGCTGCCCGGAGCATCCCTATGCCATCCATGACGGGGCGTTTTCCTATATGGTGAATTATCATGCCATCGGACGGCATTTTGAGAATTCCGGTGGACGATATTTCTTTACGACCTCTCATGATGTCAGTTTGCACACGGTCTGTTGCATCATGCTGAATGAAAGACCGGGGGAAAGCCGGTCAGAGTTTGAGCATGTGGATTACCTGTTCCGGGAAAAAATAGATCGGTGTAACCCGATTAATTCTTTGTATCAGGAAGAGGGCTTCTTGAATGAGGCGTCTAAAATTCTGGGTGCCCCAATGGATGCCTTGTTGGGTTTTGTTCGCCTGACCCTGTGTGACCCGCATGCCTTTGTGCAATGTGGACAAAAGATTCTGGACGCCATCCCGAGGATGACGTATAACCAGCGTCAGGACTTGATCTGGATGCTGGAGGAAACCTGGAGCCGCTATTACTTCTTCAAAGGGGAGGTGAACCTGCCCTTCTGGATCGCTCAGGTCTACTACTTTTTGGGTATGCATGACAAAGCGATCGCCTTTTTTGAGACCACGATTGAGTTGTTTGGCGAGCATGACGCCTTATCCTTCCTGATCGCCCAATGCCATGAGGCGATGAATAATAAGGCCATGGCCAAGTCTCACTACCAACGGGCTTTGGAACTTAGACCAGACTTTGAAGAGGCTAAAATGGCTCTGAGTAAGCTTTAATAGTCAAACTGCCAGCTTTTTCCTGGTTGGTCTTGAAATATCGGTTAGAAAAACCTGTAAAGCGCCTTGCTATGGGCGATTTTAGTCATTGGAATTACTTTTCACATGAAAATATGCTAATAATAAATCATGAGGTCATGGAGCATTGGAGGGGTCTTACTGATGAGTTTGTTGATGAGAACCATAAGAGGTATTTTGTGCCAATGGGTGTGGGTCTTGCTGGTGACGATGATGGTGCTGACGCCCCAGGCCATGGCGGCTTCGGCCAATGAGATTCAGGCGCGGGTTCAGGATACGTTAACGGCGTTTAAGCAAGAGGTAAAAGGTTCTGAAGGCGTACTAAACAAGGCAAAAGGGGTGCTGGTATTCCCTAAGGTGTATCAGGCCGGCTTCGGGCTGGGTGGTGAGTACGGCGAAGGGGCCCTGTTGGTGAACGGGCAGGCGGTTGATTATTATAATATCGTCTCCGCTTCTTATGGCTTTCAGCTGGGGGCACAGAAAAAATCAGTCATTTTGGCCTTCATGGACGATCAGGCGCTCGATAAGTTCAGGAACAGCTCCGGCTGGAAGGCTGGCGTGGACGCTTCTGTGACCCTGATTAAGCTGGGCGCGGAAGGGAGCATTGATACAACCACTACAAACAAGCCGGTCCTGGGGTTTGTCTTTGGCCAGAAGGGGTTGATGTATGATGTGAGCCTGGAAGGGACCAAGATCACGAAAATCAAAAAGTAGAGTGACTTTGGGCCGGTTACGGCAGGCAGGTTTTATGCTATAAATCTGCTTATGTTAGAGCTTTTGTTTGAGCCCCAAACCTATATTAGCCTGCTCAGTCTCACGCTGCTGGAGATCGTTCTGGGGATTGACAATATTATCTTTATCTCCATTTTGGCCGGAAAATTGCCGGTAGAGCAGCGGGATAAGGCAAGGGTCATGGGGCTTTTGTTGGCACTTGGGGGACGTCTGGCGTTACTGTTTAGTATTGCCTGGTTGGTGAAGCTAACTCAGCCTTGGTTTACCGTGCTTGGGAATGAGATTTCAGGTAAAGATCTTGTCTTGTTGCTGGGGGGGCTGTTCCTGATTGCCAAAAGCGCCAATGAAATCCACGATAAAATGGAGGAAAGTCCCCATTTAGAGGTCCCTAAGCTGAAAGTGGTCTCCTTTGGTAATGTGATTTTCCAGATCCTGCTGATTGATCTTGTCTTTTCCCTGGATTCCATTATTACCGCGGTGGGCTTGGTCAATGAACTGCCCATTATGGTGACGGCCATTCTCATTTCCATCATCATTATGATTCTGGCCTCTAAAACCATTGGCGAGTTTATCGACAAACACCCCTCGGTTAAAATGCTGGCTCTGGCGTTTTTGCTGATGATTGGGACCATGTTAACCGCTGAGGCCTTTGAATATCACATCCCGAAGGGGTATATTTACTTCTCGCTGGCCTTTTCCCTGTTTGTGGAGTTTATCAACATCAAGGCCAACACCCGGAAGCATTCTTGAACTTTTCTGAGGGGCGCGGGGAACAAGCCCCTAACCATTGTTTGGCAAGAGGCTTGTCGGGGTTTCAATACCCTGAAGGCTATTCTACAGTGAAGGTAAGAGAGCCTAGTTCCTTTCCGCCTGTATCTGAGCTGTACAAGCGAACGTCATACTTCCCTGAAGTGTTGGGCGCCTGGAGATAAATAGGGCCTTTGGTTCGCCCATCCAGATATTCAAAGAAGCTGAGGCTCTTGTCGTTAATCATTTCATCATGATGTGGCGTGTCGGCTGGGACAATACCGACCCAGGCTGTGTATGCAATCTTGATAGGGGCTTTAAAGTGTACAGTAATCTCTTCACCGGCCCCGTATGTTCTTTTATCAAGCTCAATGACGGGGTCTTCCTCTTCTTCTACCCCTTCTTTAGCGGTTTCTTCTACTGCTGGGGCAGGGGTTTCTGTGTTCTGAGCAAGAAGGAGACCAGCGTTTGAGTTTTCTCGATCAGGGAGCTGGCTTGCGGAATAGCCTGGAGCCATGAACAAAACAGAACATGCCAGCGCGAACACAACCTGTTTGACCCATAATTTTTTAGTATTCATGAGCGAGCCCTCATTCCTCGATAAAATTCCTAAATAATGAGCAACACGGCCCTCTCTTTGATCTCAGGGGATAAAAAAATGGCCGTGCAAATGAAATCATATCATGGATTCCTCTGGCGGCTGAAAACCGAATCTGCAAGCGGCAATTGGCGCTTGTGCAGGTGAAGGGAAAAACGTGATGATGAAAAAGCATGATAAAAAAGGTTGAATAACAGATCAATTCGGCTCATAATGCGAAGATAGATTTTTCTGTACAGGTTTGTTTTTTTCGTCACACCAAAATCACGGGCCTCATCTTAAAAGTCTAGCTGTTATTGAATGACTAGAGGTCCGAACAAATGCAAACAATTGATATTACATGCGCTGCTTGTGGCGTTGATTTTTCCTTCAGCCAGGAAGAACGTGAATTTTACGAGTCCAAAGGATTCCAGCAGCCCAAAAAATGCAAGCCTTGCCGGGATGCTGCCAAGCAAAACCGTGGTGGTGGTGGGTACGGTGGTAGCCGGGGCGGATATGATCGCGCACCCAGAACCATGTATGACGCGGTTTGTGCCGGTTGTGGCATGGATACCCAAGTGCCTTTCCAGCCCAACGGCAGTAAGCCGGTTTATTGCCGGGATTGCTTCCAGACCCGCTCTTCCTATTAGGAGGAGTTGGCATGGCCAAGAATAATCAGAAAAAAGAGAAAGCGGCCCGTAACCGGGAATACGCTCGCAAATACAAGAAGAAAAGTGCCAGCTCAGCGCGTTCCAAACGCCGCTATTAGAGCTTCGACTTCATTCGGCTTGTAGATCTCTGTCGGTCAGGAATTGACAGTTTATTTAAGCTGCATAGAAAGTTTTGACATGAAAAAATTAAATTTAAGTGAAGAAGTCCAAAAAGCCATCCAGGAGATGGGTTTTCAGGAACCCTCCCCTATTCAGGCGCAGGCAATCCCCTGTCTTTTGGAAGGTAAGGATGTGATTGGCCAAGCCCAGACCGGCACCGGTAAGACTGCCGCTTTTGCCATCCCGGTGATTGAAGGGGTTCAGACTGACAATAGAAACATCCAGGCACTGGTGCTTTGTCCTACCCGAGAACTGGCCTTGCAGGTCACCGCTGAATTCCAAAAGCTGGCCCGATATAAAAAAAATCTGATGACAGTCACAATCTATGGTGGCCAGCCGATTGAACGCCAGATGAAAAAGCTCCAGCAGCGGCCTCAGATTGTTGTCGGTACGCCGGGCCGTGTAAAAGATATGATTCAGCGAAAGGTCCTGAAATTACAGGGCGTTCAAACGGTCGTTCTCGATGAAGCCGATGAAATGCTGAATATGGGTTTTCGCCCGGATATCGAATATATTCTGAACCAGACGCCAGTTGGCAGGCAAACGGTCTTCTTTTCGGCCACGATGCCGAAATCCATTTTGGAACTGACTGCCCGGTATCAACGCAATGCCTTGCATGTGAAAGTCTCTCATCATGATCAGCCACTGGTGACGATTGAACAGTGCTATTATGAGGTCCGAAAGACTGAGAAACTGGCTGCGCTGACTCAGTTGCTGGATCATCACCAGTTTGAACTGGCACTGGTGTTCTGCAACACCAAGCGGAGTGTGGATACTTTGGTCAGGAAGCTGAATAGCGCCGGGTATTCGGCAGATGGGCTGCATGGCGGCAAAACCCAGTCACAACGGGACCGGATTATGCAGGCCTTTCGTAAAGGGAAGACCCGGCTTCTGATTGCCACAGATGTGGCGGCGAGAGGGCTGGATGTGGATAACGTCGAGGCTGTGTTTAATTTTGATCTACCCAAAGACAGCGAGTTTTATATCCACCGCATCGGCCGCACAGGTCGGGCTGGTCGTTCAGGCCAGGCATTTACTTTTGTGGAGGCGGGCGAGTTTCGTCAGCTTCGGGAGATCCGTAAATATCCCAACGTGAAGCTCTCCAAGCAGGAACTCCCGGCTTAAATCCCTATAACCAAAACACTAAAAAGCTCCCTACCTCTAGGCAGAGAGCTTTTTATCGGACCGACAGGATTTGAACCTGCGTCCTGGCCCCAAAAAGCCTGCGGCTTTTCGGGGGCCCTGATTGTTTGTATAACGTGGAAGGGGCCGCAGGCTCAATTGACAAATGCGTAAATGCCTCCCTACCAAAAGGTAGAGAGGCATTTATCGGACCGACAGGATTTGAACCTGCGACCCCTTCCACCCCAAGGAAGTGCGCTACCAAGCTGCGCTACGGCCCGATTCAGGAATTTTCACAAGCTTGCTTGTGAAATGGGGTATCAACCATTCTTATCCAATCGGCCCGGATTTTCAAGGGGCTGTCTGGAACCCGAGAGAAGGCCATGAGCCAGCGGGACTCAAGTGACTCAGAAAGGCAATCCGGTTGTACAATAAGACTATGAGCAAGCCTGTTGTGACTGAGATTATCAAATCCTTTCTAAAAGACGGAGAACACGTCCAGTCGGGTCCGATCGTGGGTAAATTCTACAAACGTACCGGATCCTGCAACATGTGCGGCAAGTGCTGTACCGATATTCATCTGGTCCATGGGAAAGAACCCATCAAAACCGAGGTGGAGTTCGAACTGCTTAAGCCCTTGTTCCCGGACTATAGAAACTTTAAGCCCATTGGTAAGTCGGAGGATGGTCTATTGTTTCAATGTGTGCATTTACAACCCGATAAAAGCTGTGCCATTTATGATGAGCGACCACTGCTATGCCGCCGGTACCCTTCAGAAGAGTCCCTTTTGATGGGAGGTAAGCTGGCCAAAGGTTGCGGATACGCCTTTGAGGTGATTCGGAAATTTGAGCAGGTTCTTCAAGAAACCCGGCAAAAGAAGAGATTGAAGGCCGGGAAGCTGATTGGATGAGCGCGGCCGCTAGAATCTATGGGGAGGCGAGCCTTCTGACCTTGATTAGCCGGGGGTGGAATCTTTACCGGCACAATGTCCGAATGGCCTTGTTGTTAATGTTGTTGCCCATTTTCTTTTTTACGCTTCATGGCCTGTTATCCGGCTTTATCTCCTCAATTCCCAGTCTGATTAACTCACAATCCATCACGCTACAGCTGGGTCTGCTGGCCTATGTGTTTTCACTGTGCTTTTCATTCCTGTCATGGCTGACGCTGATTCTGACAAGCACCGTGCTAAGCCGGGTTTATTATGCCCAAATTATCCATGCCCCTCCTGTGTCCCTGCAAGATGGCCTTGCCTACCTCAAGAAAGTGGGACTGTTTCTGGCGGGGCTGATGATCCTGCTGTTGATCATTACAGTGCTGCTTTCCCTGCTCATGATTGGGCTTTCCTTTGCCGGGCTATTTGGCGTTGGCCTGGTTGTTGGCATTCTTCGGGCCATGGCCACACAATCAAACCCCTTGTATATAGCTGCGGGTGTGGTCTTTTTGATTGTGATGGGCTTTGTGGTGCTGGCCCTGGTGTTGTTTCTGCTCGGCTTTACGTTTTTGTTTTTTATCTTTCCCTTCTTGGGGGTGGCGACCAGCGACGGTGAGAAAAAAGTAGACGCGGTTTTTTATGCCTGGAAGCAATTATTTGGAAACTTTCCAAGACTGGTTCTCTACGTTATTTTGCTGATTACGTTTGCGAGCATTTTATCAACCACGCTGAATCTGCCTTTGGGGATTTGGACAGCGATGGAAATGAAAAGAATCGCCCTGAGTGAAGGCATGACAGATCCGAGTATTCCCTTGCATGTGAGCTTTGTTGTGAGCATTTGGGGCAATCTTGTCAATATGGTGATGTTCCCCTTTATGGTCGGGGCCATGACGGTCTGCTGGTATGATTGTCAGGTCCGTCGTGAAGGCATTGACATACAGCTTTGGCTAAAACAAATTCAAAACAAGTATTTTAAACGGTCTAAACAACAGCAGGAGGTTAAAGGGTCATGACAGATGATTCCCAGATTCAGGAGTCCCATAAAAAAGTGGTCAATATTTTCCAGCGCCATCTCCGGGGAGATCAGTTTCACTTTGAGGTAGAAGATGGCGGAGAAGTGGTGGTGAGTCCCGATGGGTTTACATATGTCACGTTTTGGCATGAGCGTCCGAAAAATGGACAGGGTTGGCCTCAGGATGAGGAAAAATTATTCAATGTCGCTTTGAAAAAAAATTATATTCTGAAGTTTCTCGAAACCCACAAAGACGGGGTTCGGATGAACCATTACCATGTTCCGGCACACCGTCTGGAAGAGTTTTTAATCGGCTTGTCCAAACGTCCTGGAAAATTGCTGGAGATCAAGCAGTTTATCCCTGACACCACTGCCTGAACAGCCCTTTCTTTATAAAGCAATAATGGCTAAAAAGCCGGTAAATTGCTTTACTAGCTTTTTAGCATCATTACTTTAGTTATTATAAATATTTTTTTATTGAAATGGCCAACGCTGATAGTCATTGGTCTTTTTGTTGAATAAGTAGCGGCCATCTTCCATCTGAAGCTCTTCGACGCTTTTGAAGGTGATGACCTCTCCATTGGCCTTATTGCGATATGTGTTCTCGTCAATTTTTTCGTATTCGCTAAAGGCAGTATCGGATTTAAATCGATCAAAACCGGAGCCGCCATCAATAAGGGTGTTGTTGTGTACGCCACCCTGGTGAACAATGGTATCATTCCCTTTACCGGTTTTTACCTCATTCTGGTTATGATGACCGGCCAAAAACACTGTGTCTTTGTCTTTGCCCGTATTAATGACGTTATGATTGTCATGACCGCGGGCATCGACCACGTCTTTTCCTTTGCCGGTATCAACCAGGTTATGATTACCATGGCCGGATGTTTCTACCCGATCATTGCCCTTACCGGTATGAATAATATGATCGTTGTGGTTGCCCCGTGCCTCGACAAAGTCTCTTCCTTTGCCCGTATCAATGTGAGTACGGTTTCGGTTTCCGGTGGAGGTTACATTGTCGTTCCCTTTGCCGGTATTAATCGTGTGGTGTCCAGAATTGCCATGGGTGACCACGTTATCGTTCCCTTTGCCGGTATGAATTGTATCGTGGTTGAAGTTCCCACCGATATGAACGTTGTCTCGACCTTTACCGGTGTCGATATGGCCATGGTTTCTGGAACCATGAACCTCGACTCTGTCATTTCCTTTACCCGTGTGGACATCAATATGATTGCCCCGGCCCTTGATTTCCGCAAAATCATTTCCTTTGCCGGTACGCAAATCAACATTGCCATGATGACTGTTGACGGAGACGTTATCCGATCCACGTCCAGTGTGAATCACGGCATCGTTGTGGCAGCCATTCATGACGACATTGTCTCTGCCTTTACCGGTATTGACGTAAGCTTGGTTAAAATTGCCGTTAATATCAACAGAGTCATGGCCACTGTCTGTACGCATATTAATCAGGTTACCGAACCCGCGAAAACGCATAAAATCTTGGTCAAAGCAGTTTTTAAAATGCTCAAAATGCGATTGAAGTCCAAAACGCTTTAGAAAATTGGAAACATGTGACATTACTCTCTCCTCGTTGCCAAGTAGCCGCCCATTTCATTGCATGGGTGTTAAAGCGGATAAAATAAATCCTTCACTTCTCGAATGAAATAAAGACCTCAAAAAAATAAAAACAATCAATCAGGCATTATTGATCGGATGAAAAAAAATGTTACATACTTAAACAAGCCTGAGGGTTGCCTCTTCTGGTTTTGGTCGTACAAAACAGGCCCTCTGACTGAAGGTTCAAAGGGCCTGTTTTCAGATTGGATAAAGTATGGGAGGGTTAAACCAGGGCTTCCACTTCCTGGAGAGAGCTGGCGTTTAACGCTGCGTCGGAAAGCAGCGTCTCACCCTTGGCAATCACCTTAATGGCTTTCCCCTTGAGCAGGTGTCCTTTAAACGGGGTATTCCGGGAGTTACTCTTGAACTCGGCGGGATCTACGACCCATTCAAGGTTAGGATCAATCACGGTAATGTCGGCCCGTTTGCCCACTTCCAGGGTTCCGCAGTCTTTGAGTCGATAGGCTTGGGCGGGACCCAAGGCCATCAGGTGAATGACTTGAGACGCCGTGAGCGTTCCGGTGTGATAAAAATGCGTCAGAATGATGCCCAGGGCGGTTTCCAACCCAATCACGCCAAAGGGTGCCTCATCAAAGGCTTGTTGCTTTTCTTCCGGCGTATGGGGGGCGTGATCGGTGGCAATGGCGTCAATGGTCCCATCCAGCAGGCCCTGCACCAGCGCTTGTCGATCCTCTTCCGCCCGGATAGGGCCATACATTTTATAGTTGGGGTCATAGTCCTGCACCACCGCGTCTGTGAGCGTCAGGTTGTGCGGCGTGGTTTCGGCGGTTACGTTCAACCCCTCGGCCTTGGCTTTTCGGATCAGATCCACGCTTTCTTTGGCCGTCAGGTGGGCAAAGTGGACATGTCCGCCGGTAAAGCGGGCCAGTTCAATATCCCGAGCCACCATCACACTTTCAGCCACGCTGGGAATCCCTGGCAGACCCAGTAGCGTGGAATAATACCCTTCATGCATGACCCCATTGCCGGAAAGCTCCATATCTTGCGCGTGAGAGACGATAGGAGCATTAAACATTCGGGAATACTCTAGGGCCTTGCGCATCATGGCGGCGCTGTTAACCGCATGACCATCATCGGTAAAGGCCACGGCCCCATTTTTATACAGACTGCCCATGGAGGTCATTTCAACACCTTCCAGGCCCTTGGTCACGGCGGCCACGGCATGGATGGTAATGCCGGTTCGCTCAGCCGCCTGGTTTACGTACTGAAGGGTTGACAGACTATCTAGCGTAGGCGTGGTGTTGGGCATAATACAGACGGTGGTAAACCCGCCCGTGATGGCCGCGGCGGCGCCGGTGGCGGTGGTCTCCTTATCGGGCCGACCGGGATCCCGGAAGTGCACATGAATATCCACCAAACCAGGGACCACCCACTGATCCGGGGAAAGCGTAATCACCTCATCGGCGGAAGAAGCGGGGATGCTTTTCTCGATGGCCTCAATCACGGAGCCGTTGATGAGAACATCCATTGGCTCATCCAGTTGGGTTTGGGGGTTGATGACGCGACCGCCCTTAAGCAATTTTTTCATGGATGCTTCCTCCTGCTAAATCGGTTGGGGTACTCAGAACCAGGTACAGCAGCGCCATACGAATGGCGACCCCGCTGGTGACCTGATTGGTAATCAGGGAAATATCCCGGTTATCGGCGACTTCGCTTGCGATTTCCACGCCCCGGTTCATCGGGCCGGGATGCATCACCAGCACATCGGGCTTACAGAAACGCTTGAGCCGTTCTTCGGTAATGGAATAAAACCGGACATATTCGCTCAAGGGGAGCAGCCCGGCTTTTTGGCGCTCCAGCTGCATCCGAAGGCACATTACCACATCGGCGCCTTCCAGCGCCTTGTCCAGGTTGGTGTGGGCGGTGCAACCCAGTTTTTCAATGTGCAAGGGAAGCAGTGTTGAGGGGGCCACGATATGAACATCAGCCCCAAACAGGTGAAGCAGATGGATGTTGCTGCGGGCCACCCGGCTGTGCATAATATCCCCGACAATCACAATCTTTTTTCCCTGAAGTTCAGGAATCCGGGCCTGAAGACTATACAGATCCAGCAGGCCCTGGGTCGGGTGATCGTGATACCCATCCCCGGCGTTCAGGATATTGATGCGGTTGCCAAAATAATTGGCCAGTTGCTGGCAAACCCCTGAGCTGGAATGGCGAATCACCACCGCATCCGTCCCCATTGCCAGCAGGGTTTCCGCCGTATCAATCAGCGATTCCCCTTTTTTAACGGATGAAGTAGAGACGGAAAAATTCACCGTGTCGGCGCTCAGGTATTTGCTGGCCAGCTCAAAGCTGGTGCTGGTCCGGGTGGAATTTTCATAGAACATGTTAACCACCACTTTCCCTCGCAGGGTGGGGACTTTTTTCACCGGGCGGCTGAGGATGTTGGAAAAAGATTGGGCGGTTTTCAAGACTTCCTGCACTTCTTCCAGCGTCAGGGAGGAAGAGTCAATCACATGCCGCCGGTTCCAGACAATGGGATTGCCTTGTGGGTTGGACATACAAATAAACCTCCTGGATTTCGATCCGGAGGTCTGTGGGGATACTTGTTCACAAAAACACAATGATAAACTGCGTCTTGCTGCTTGTACCCTTTCTGACCTCGCTGAATCAGATTAAAGGATAACGTGAATCAGTTGATCCGATTGTATCAGAAAGCCTTGAAAACCCAAAGAAATTTAAACTACGGTGAACCCGTAATACTGAATGGCACCCGGTAAAAGGTCCGAGTGCCATGAGTCAGTATAATTGATGATGGGTTTACTTAGAAGAAACCGCCTCCGCCCAGCAGTTCTTCGCCCAGAATAGAACCGCCGATGGTAAACAGCGCCGTTGCTGTTGGGTCCTGGTTGGACTTATTGGCTAAATGGGCCCCTAAGGCTCCACCGGCGATCTGCCCAATGATTTGGCTTCCCCGATCAGGATATGGTGCCGGCCCGTAAGGCATGGGTATGGGCGCATAGCCTGGAAACCCACCGCCTGGAAACCCACCACGGGGGCCACCCAGTAATTCTTCCCCAAGAATACCGCCACCAATGGTAAACATTGCGGTTGCCGTCGGATCCTGATTGGTTTTATTGGCTACATGAGCACCTAGGGCGCCGCCCAGAATGTGTCCCAGCATGTCGCGGCCCTGGTGTGCGCCACCGCCGCCATAGTAAGGCATCCCTGGTGGATAATACCCATATGAGCCTGGAAAATTAAATGCGTACATGAATGTCTCCCTTCCATTAATAATTTCTGAAAAAATCCCCATCACCTGAAGTTTTAAATCTGTATTTATATAAAAACAAACTTAAGAGTTTTTGTGCTAGTAAAATGCTAAAGAAATCAGGTGTTTTCTGAATTTAATTTGGCGATTTATAAGCGCAACACCTGATCCGCTTGGGACCAGGTGTTGAATTGCGTATGAACGCTGAATCTTAGATGGAACTTGGTTTTATGCAACCATCGGTTACCGGTAAGACCCGTATTCTGGAGAGCCATTCAGGCGAGCGTCATCAATGGCATCCCGGTAGATTGCGTCTTTTTCCGCATTGTTTTCGCCTTTTTTGCTACCGAATAGCCCGCCAAGCAAGCTGCCGCCAACACCGCCAATGACCGCGCCTACGGGACCACCGAGCAGGAATCCGACCCCTGCGCCACCCAGGCCGCCTAGTAAGTTTCCAAGGAAGCCGCCTTTTTTACCGCCCTTTTTGCCAGCTTTTAATTTGGCATTTTCCGCTTGCAATAAATCCATTCGTTGTTGAATGGCGCTGAGCTGGTCTCTGGAAAGCCCTTGTTGCGCTCCGATCCCTTGTTGTGCTCCAAGTCCTTGCTGTGCTCCGAAGCCTTGCTGTGCGGACGGTCCTTGCGGAGCCACAATGATAATGGGCTGGTTATTAGATCCCTGATTACCCCATGGGCCCCGTTGAGGGCCACAATGATTTGCCATGTTCGCTGATGAACCACATGGGTTCGGCCTGGAAAAACCATTACACTGAAATCTCGTCTGAATGCATGCGTGTCCCATTGTCTCTTCCTCCCGTTTCATATCCCATCTAAGATTTTTTGTTGTGAATAGAATTAATCTGTTGTGTTTGCATAAAAACAATCATTAAAATACTTGTGTTATTCCCCGTTAAAAGCGATGAATCGTCAGTGAGGATATGGGGTTGAATTGGTTTATATGATTGCTTTTAGCGCCAATTTACATTTCTTCATAACCAGGATACAGAAAGAGCCAGATCATCACTGTGATCTGACTCAATGGAAGGAGCATTGAATAATGCTAGGGACGATGAGGGTTAGAAGGCCCCATTCAGGCCTAATGGCCCGGTCCCGTACATTAGTGATCCGTTGATTTTTCCATCATCACCGGCATCCCGGTGAATGGCTTCGTAATCGGCTACTTTTTCGCCGCCCTTGGCTCCAAAGAGCCCACCCAAAATGGCGCCTAAAACCGTAGTAATTACCCCAACAACCGGCCCGGCCAAGAAGCCTAACGCGCCAATGGCTGCCCCGGCAGCGGCCCCGCTGATTCCGCCCTTAACCAATCCATGATGTTTTTCATGCAGGCGGTAGTTTTCTCCCTGGAGCTGCTCCATGGGTGAAAGCGGCACATTATAATAGTAGTTATTATTAATCATGGGTGCCATTCCAGGCGCATACCCGTTATAGGGTACTCCCGGCGGGTAGTTGCCACCGTAATGCCCTGGACAGCAGACATGACCATTGACTGCCCCTGTCGTCATAGTTGTCCCCCAAGTTTTTTAATTGTTTTAAAAGGTTGTGCGTTTGTCCCCTTGTATATATAAAAACCATCTGGGGGATTTTTGTGCTACGCAGTTGGAAAGCTTGGCCAAACCCACGCTATAAGAGCCTTAGGTGTTCCATTGGAACAGCCTGTTCATATAAGACAGGAAACTTTGCGGGGGATGATTGTCTGTGGCTTGTTGCCACTCATCCCAGAGCACCCAGCCTATGGGTAAGCCGCTCATTACGAGATAGTTCAGCATATGGGCCTGCCCAATAAAGGTGAAGCCAAACAACTGAAATACCGAGGTCAAAATGACAATCCGGCGGAGCCAATGTCGTTCCGGGAGCAGAAAGGCCACCGGGAAAAACATGGCGATATACCACGGGTAAAATTTCAGACTAGCAAAACAGACCAGTAAAAAGACCACTAGCAGGGACACGTAAACAAAGGTGCCGGTATTGAAGTCTTTGCTTTTTAGGGATTGAATTCCCAGCCAGCCGCAAATACCGCCAAACCCTGCCAGCAGGATATATTTGATGATGCTTTTGACGGCCTCTTCATTGACGGGGAGCATGAAGACATTTTTCATGAGGGTCTTATATAAATGATAGAAAAAGGCATGCAGGGAGCCATGAACCACTTGGGCGTTTTTCCCTATGGCCCCTAAAGAGAATTGGTTCCAATCAGGCAAATAGGAAATACTAGCCAGGATAAACACGCTGGCACTCAGGAGTAAACCGGTGATTAGAGCTTTCCATGCTTTGTTTTTGGCTAGAAACACAATTGCGAAAGGAATAACAACCAGGGCGGCATATTTAATCAGGGTTGCAGCAACCAGGGACGGCAGGATCCAGATCCACCTCCTCGTCAGCGTCGCCCAGAGTGCCAGGGTGATAAACAGGGCCATGACAATATCGTTATGGCCGTTTGCGATTTGATGCAGCAGAATTAAGGGGCTCCAGAGATAAAGATATAGGGAAAGTCCGGGATTTTTTTGCTCGATGTGTCGGCTGCCGGACCACACCAGAAAGGCAATCAGGAAATGAGACACCAGACTCAGTCCTTTGAACAAAAGCAGGGTGGCGCTGAAATGCCCGCCTCCCAGCAGACAGATCCCCTTAGCAATCAGGATAAATAAAAAGCCATATGGGCTGGGGTTGTTCACCCAATGATCGGTAAACATGGGGTCACTTTCCCAACCGGGAATATCCCCCACCGGATGAACATACGGGTTCACGCCGTAGCCTGCCTGCTGCCAGCCCCGGTTGATATATCCGTAAACATCCGTAGAATGAAACGGGGTGACCCCAAAGCAGATCAGGCCAAAGAGAATTCCAAATCCCAGGACCCAGGGGAGCAGTTTTTCGTCGGGGTTTTTCCACGCGATCAGTGCTCCTTGCCAATATAAAAAAATGCTCGCACCCACCAGAAACCACTGGATCAGCTCATCGTAGAGTTTGACTTGATGTAAGTCGGTAAATTGGTAGAAAGAAAAAATGATGCCATACATCATGGCAAACAGCAGGCCGATCCACCCAAGGGAACGGATGGGGGTTGACGGGTTAAAATAGGTTTTCTGAAAGCGGGACATCGGCGTACTCGACGTGGTGAATCTATCCCAGCATTTTATCGGGAAAGAGGCACTGCGTCCAAGGCTGATATCGGTTTGTTCAATTGAGAAGGTGGCCGCTTTGTAAAATTTTGTCTTGCCTTTTGAAATGAACGTTTAGGTTGCTTGAGGATCAGTACATATAATTCAAGGTTGCGCCATTTTGTTTCACAAGATAACAATCATGTCTGTGAGGTGAGGAATGAAACAGCTGTTGTGCTGGCTATCAGCGTGTTTTACTGTCTTGCGCTTTGAGCCCTTGCTCCCTTCCGTTGTCCTCGTTTACAATCAAAAGGTAGGTTGTGTGTTCCGTGAGTTGGGAGCGTTCAAATGATGAGCAGCATTTTTGCGAAAAAGGCTTTACTATCCCTGTCCGTGAGTTTCATCCTGGCGGGGGTGATCCAGTTACCCGGAATAACCATGAGTCTGGATATGTTGAGAGACGTTAAACTGGATATTTCCGCTTATGAAAACCTGCCGGATCGTTATACAACCGCTGCGGACGTCCTGAACACACTCGATACGCAGAAAAATCTTCTGGTCCATATGGAAACACTCCGAAAAGGGTACTTTGAACTGCCGGAAGCGGAACAGGAAATGCTGCTCAACAGGTTATATGAACGCTATAAAAAGGCTGAAAACGATACCACCAAGTTTTTTGATCATGGATATGCCCAGGTCTTATATAAGAAGAATAAAACCGGCCTGTTCTTTTTAAGAAAGGCCAATGACCGGATTCAGAACCAGTTTACCAGTCTGGCGTATGCCATGGCACAGGCTGAGGTAGATGTTGAGGAAGAAGCCGCCCCACCGGAAGAGATGACCGTTCGGAAGCTGAGCGTGATCTTCACTTTCAGAGACGCCCTTACTCGGCATAAAGAGTCGCCGGAACCGGGTTTTTGGCCCTCCTTTGTGGGAGCGATTGAAAAACTCAAGCCCCTGCAAGCCTATGCGGATTTTACCAATGATGACTTCAGTTTGACGTATGTGCCATATGGGAGTTCAGTGGTGCCCACCGTAATGCAAATTCCCGCAAGCATTGGTGGTGCGGCCACCAGCGTGGATGATAGTATGTCAGCCTGTGAGTTAAAACCAGCAAGGCTGGAGCCGGACGTGTCGTTGTATGGCTCCAGGGTGGTAGATTTTGATCAGGACAAGCAGTTTGAGCTGGTCCGGTTCTTTAAGCAGGGAGAAGCGGAGAATTCAAAGTACCGGGTGTTGATTACCGATTCCCAAGGCCGGACAATGGCTGATTTTGAATCGGGCGTTGCCCCGTACATTATTGAAGATTTAGAGGGCGATGGGAACTTCGAGGTCGTGGTTCGCCAGTTCAAGCAGGATCCGTACAATCCTGTGGTCGTTCAACGGCTTGGAGATTGCGGGTTTGAAGCGGACCAATCCATCATGAACTATTTCAAGTAAATCACTCCAAATCAAGCTAACAGTGCAGCCCTTTGTGTTTTCAGCAGGGGCTGCATTTTTCTCTATCCGAGTTTCAGAGGTAGCCGCTGTTCAGGCGCTTAAGCCGCTTTGGACGATGTCTGATTTAGAAAGGGACAATTGCTCGCACTCATAGGCGATGAAATTTCGAATAATCTCTATCGCCCGGTCATAATCCCGGCTGTGGGGGAAAATCTGGTGACCGCTTTGTTCCAGAGTATGGGTGATGACCTTGTCGGGATGCCGGACACTCTGGGCGATTTTCATCATTTCCTGGTACGGAATGGTCAGATCATACTTGGAATGAGCCAGGCACAGGGGGACTTCTATTCGAGGGATCCGGTGCCGGACGTTTTCCAGGGTCCGCACTGCTTCTTGTCGCAGCTTGGGAAGATGTCTGGGGTGGAATTGGGGCCGTTCAAACCCGGTAGAACACTCCGGGATGTATGTTACCCCCCGAACCAAATGAGTTACCGGGAGGTTCAGTAGACCCGTTACATGGTTATAGAGGTAAGCATGCTCATAGGGAGTGGAAAAGGTGATGACGCCTTTGAGTTTTCGGGGCTGTTCCGAGGCGGTGAGCAGTGTGCAAATGCCTCCCAGGGAGTGGCCAACAATCACGACCTCATCGACAAAAGGGGCCATGGCGTCATATTCTCTCAGACAGTGCTCCCAAAGCTCTTCCGGGGAGGTTTCATGGAACGGTTTAAAGGGGTTGAACCCATGGCCAGGCAGGGTTATGGTGCGGGCCAAATACCCTTCCGCTTCCAATCGTCTGGCCACCGGGTGGAATTCTCGTGGGGACCCCATCAGGCCATGAATCAACAAAATACCCGTGTGCTTCATATCACCTTTATACCCTTTCCTCATATTTTATAACCTTTTATATAATCCGGCTAAAAAAATAGAAGAATCGAAGGAGAAATAAGGAGAAAGAAAAAAGAATGGGTAATAAGAGAAATGGGTAAAAATTGGCGGCTGGCGTGTAGAATCAGGGGGTATTGTATCGAGTCTGCTCAACGCGACCATTTTCCCGGATTAGATAACCCGTCGCGTCTTTGAGCAGTGCTTGATCGACTGGATATCCCTTGGCTTTCAGGTGAGCCGCAAAGGGGTTGTACTGATTAAAATAATCGGTTTCCAGCTCTTTTCGGGCGATAAACAGATCGGATGCGTTTCGCTGGTTGCTTTCAATATAGACGTTGAGGGCATCGCTTCCTGTGATGCGCTGGAACACTTTTTCCAGAGAATGGCTCATGCCGTCCAGCGCGTAACCCATCATAAAAAGTGGATGATCGAGTATGAAAGCAATCGGTCTATCCCCTGTGGGTGGGGGGATGGACTTGGAGGGGGCAACGATTCCTTCGGCGACGGCATGCATTCTTTGGAACAAATCGTGGGTCATTTCCTGGTGGTGCCGAATTTTGGCCCAAAACGGTCCAAGCTTGCCCGTTTCCGAAGCAAGGCGGGAGGCAAGCGTATCGGAGTCAGGGAGCTGAGCCTTGGTAGAGGGGTCCAGCATAAACATATGGCCAAATTGTGGTACGCGTGGAATCATTTTTACAGCCCTCTACTCTTTTTTTTCTCGCTTTTCTAGAGACGTTCCAGGTGGCTTGGGCTTTCTACGGCGGGGGTGCTTCTTGCCCTGGCCGTTATTTGAACTACCTTGAGGGCGGGACCTGCCCGAAGGGCTATTCCCATGGCGCCCTTTTCCGCCGCCTCCACGACCGGAACGTTTGTGCCTGTCAGCCGGTATGGCATTGGGGTCAAACTCTTCCAGAGAGTCAGGATGCCGATCAAGAGACATCCCCACCCGCTTTTGCAGTTGCTTGAACTCATATTCCTGATCGGGGGTGAACAACGTAATAGCAGTGCCTGTTTCTCCTTTTCGGGCGGTTCGCCCAATCCGGTGGATATAGGATTCGGGGTCATGGGGCGGGGCGTAATTAATGATATGAGTGAGCTTCTCAAGATCAATGCCTCGGGCCATCACGTCTGTTGAGACCAGTAACGGGAATTTTTTGTCCCGGAAGGCATCCAGGATCTTATCCCGCTCACTTTGCTGCATTGCCCCATGCAGGCATTCAATCTCGTTGTACCGTTCCCGAAGCTTTCGGGTGAGCAGTACCACATCCCGCTTGGTTTCACAGAACACGATGCCGTAGAGATCCGGGTTGGTTTTAATCATGTTCCGAATGACCCGGTGCTTTTCTTCCGAGGGAAGAATGTAATAGAGCTGCTGAATGTTTACGGCGCTCATGGTCTGGGGTTTTATCCGCACTTCTTCCGGGTGGTACATATAGGTTTTGGCGATGCGGAGAATATCCGGGGAAATGGTCGCGGAAAACAGCCAGGTTTCCCGCCCTCCGGGAGCCTTGGCTAAAATGGCTTCGATATCGGGCCGGAAGCCCATATCCAGCATTTCATCCGCCTCATCCATGATGAGCAGACGGGTTTTGGTCAAGTCAATGGTGAGCTGACCGATGTGATCCAGGACCCGGCCGGGGGTGCCGACGACAATATCCACGTTGCGCTCACGCAGGAGGTCTTTTTGTGTGTAGACGCTTTCGCCACCATAGACCGGCATGGCCCGGACGCCTTTGTATTTTCCGATTTGATTGAGTTCTTCGGCAATCTGCTGGGCCAATTCCCGAGTAGGGCCGATGACCAAGGCCTGAATGTAACCCTTGCCCGGATCTATACGGTTCACTAAAGGAATCCCGAAGGCGGCGGTTTTTCCGGTGCCGGTGGGGGCTTGACCTAGAAAGTCATATCCGGCCAAAAGCTTTGGAATAGCCTGCTCCTGAATGGGAGTCATGGTTTTAAATCCCATCTCATCCAGAGCTTTTAGCACCTCCGGTTGCAAATTCAATTGCGAAAATTGGGATTGGGTTTCTTGCATACAAAAACTTTCTATATCATCCGCAGGGGGAGAGTAAGAATTAGTATAGCGAGAACACAGCAACCTCACAAAGTGGGTTATGAGATAGAGTCCTCAATGGTTTCCGAGAGCGGGTGGGTGGCGGCTTCTTCCAATTCCAGCTCTTCCTCCAGGAGCGCTTCCTTTAAAACTTCTTCGGGTATGGGTTCCTCAGTGGCTTCTTCGGCTTCAACGATTTCCATTTCCAGAACCGGGTGACGGTACAGCGTGACGAGCGCCAGACGGGCGGTCGCAACCAGATCCTCTGGAACACCGTCAATTCGAGTCAGTTGACGTAACACATCGGCGGTACGGCGGGCCATGCGGACCAAATCCCCTTCATCCATGTTGGTGTAGGTAAAGAGCCGGTTCCATTCCATCCCCTGTACCCAGGATTCAATGAGCCCACTGGTCACAGGGTTAAGGACCAGGGGCGCGTCAACGCCATGTTTATCTTGCAGGCGCTTGATTTTCTTCATCAACCCGGAGATTTCCATCATGGCGTAATGGGTCTCATGGGAATAATCCAGCTTGGAATAGAGCGTTTCCCGGTTAGAGTCATTAATCACCGCGCTGATGACCGCCGCCAACTGATCGGGCTTCAGATTCTGCAAGATGCCGGATTGGACAACCTCGCTGATGTAAAACTCATTTTCCGCCCGGATCTGCCCGGTCAATTTCCCTTTGGCGGTTGGAATATCGTTTTCGTCTAAATATTCCGCCTCTTTTAGCAAATTATAGATACTTAAAAACTGTTGCCAATATTTGTCTTTTTCGCTCTCGTAAACCTCATTGAGCCCTTTAAGCTGTTTTTGCAGACGCCGGATCCGATCTTCGGCTTTCTCATGCTTTTTAATCACCGGGCAGGTATCGCAGGGACTTTCTTGAATGGTTTTCAGGAGATTTTTCTTTTTGTTTTCCTCTTGCTTGAGCTGGTTCAGGATTTCGCTAAACTTGCCGTGCTGCTTGGTTTGTTTTTGCAGGATTTTGATAAACCGGCCGGTTTCATACAGCATGACTTTGGATTTCTGAAACCCATGAAAATCCTTGTCACTGACCCCGGCGGGGCATTCAAATTCCAGATAGCTTTTGAGGGCCTGGGTTTTTCGGTCAATATCTTCTTTTAAAGGATCCATCCGGCGGGCGGCGGTAAACTGCCCAAAGCTGCGCTGGATCAGATAATGGGCTTCTTTGAGCGTGTGCTTTTGCAAGAGGTTTAACACCATTCCGTAGGTGGGCGTAAACTGGCTGTTAAGGGGATCCGCAGGGCTGCTGGCCAGCGTAGCCGCTTCCCGCGCGCCTTCATAGGGTGTTGAGACAATTACCACATACCCCACTTCATCCATGCCTCGCCGTCCGGCACGCCCGGACATTTGCAGAAACTCATTGGCGGTCAGCAAACGATGACCGTCATCGGTCCGTTTGGAGAGGGCGGTAATCACCGTGGAGCGGGCGGGCATATTAATGCCTGCGGCCAGGGTCTCTGTGGCAAATACGGCTTTAATCAACCCTTTCTGAAACAGGCTTTCCACCAGGTGCTTCAGACCGGGTAGTAAGCCCGCGTGGTGGCTGGCAAACCCATTTCGGATATAAGGGAGTAGCTCGTTGTTTTCCAGGTACGGATTCAGCTTGATAAACTCGTCAATCTGCCGGCTCAATTCCCGCCGTTCCTGGAGGGTGAGCAGGTATAAGCGTTCGGTGGCCCGCAGGTGCTTGTTGCAATCCCGACGACTAAACGTAAAGAAGATGGCTGGCAGCATTTCTTTTTCATGCATCTCCAGAATGAGCTTGTTGGGGCTGAATACCCGCAGATGCTTGGAGAAGCGATTGCCTTTTTGGTGGCTTTTGAGCCGCTTGTTAATCCGGCCAGGGGCTTCAAAGAGCGGGCTGATTTTTTCCCGATCATAATAGGAAAAGCGAAGCGGAACCGGTCGAAAGTCGCTGTAAACCAGGTGGGTGTCATGATGGATTTTGTTAATCCAGGCGGTCAGCTCATCAGCGTTGGCCACCGTGGCGCTCAGACCAATAAGCTGAATGGATTCGGGGCAATAAATAATGCTTTCCTCCCAGACGGTTCCCCGTTGGGCGTCATTCATGTAATGGCATTCATCCAAGACCACATAACCTACGTTTTGGAGCAGATCACTTTCCCGGTAGGTTCCATACAGCATATTACGGAAGATCTCGGTGGTCATCACGATAATCCGGGCATCCCGGTTAATCGTCGTATCCCCGGTGAGGAGCCCTACGTTGTCCGGGCCGTATTGCTGCTTGAGGTCAAAAAATTTCTGGTTGCTTAAGGCCTTGAGTGGGGTGGTGTAAAAGAGCTTGACCCCTTCTTCCAGCGCCTTGTGAGCAGCGTATTCCGCAATAATGGTTTTCCCACTGCCGGTAGGGGCGCAAACCACGACACTGTGACCTTCAGAAATATATTGAATCGCTTCTTTCTGGAATGGATCCAGTTCAAACGGTTTTTGTTGAAGAAAAGTTTGCATGAATAAGTAAAGGAACCCCTACCTCTGTATGAATCTATACTGTACTTGTCGACGTTTGCTGGGTCGAAAAGTTGCCATGCTTGGCAATGAGTTTTAGCGAGCCCGCCAGCAAGTTGATAAACTCGGATTTCACCCTGTTTGCCGTTTCCATAACTTCCTCATGATTGAGCGGGGCACTGGAAATACCGGCAGCAAAATTGGTAATGCAGGAAATACCCAGTACCTGCATGCCGGACTGGTTGGCAACAATCACTTCTGGCACGGTGGACATCCCGACCGCGTCAGCGCCCAAGGTTTTCAACATTCGAATCTCCGCTGGTGTCTCATAAGAAGGCCCCGATACAGCCGCGTAAATTCCGTATTCCAGATCAATATGGTTTGCTTCGGCTGCATCGTGAGCGAGATCTTGAAGGTCTTTACTATACGCCGTGGACATATCCACAAAGCGAGGGCCATATTCCTCATGGTGCTTTCCAATTAGTGGGTTTCGGCCCATCAGGTTGATATGATCCGTAATCAACATGAGCGTGCCAGGCCGGAAGCTGGCGTTAACGCCCCCAGCAGCGTTGGTGACGATTAGAAATCGAGCGCCCAGTTGCTTTAATACGCGCACCGGATAGGTGATATCGGCCATGTCATAGCCTTCATAATAATGAAAACGTCCCTGCATACAGGCAATCGACATTCCCTCTTCCGTCTCCCCCAGGACCAGATTCCCACCATGTCCTTCCACCGTGGATTGGGGAAAGTGAGGAATGTCACTATAGGGAATCACGCACTTATTTTTCAAGGTATCGGCAAACACGCCCAGGCCAGAACCAAGAATAACCAGACCTTGAACAGGTTTATTGTACCGAGAGGTAATCAGGGCGACGGTTTCAGAAAACTTTTGCTGCATGTGGGATTCTTGTCCTTCCAAATATGAATAACTGTCTCAAATTTCTCAACTCAGGCGCGCTTTGGGATATAATCGGATGGTGTCGTTGAGTGAACCTGTGGCTCATGTAGATTTGTGCATCTATGAAAATCTGTGAATGTCGGTTAGGAAACAAATAAAATATGAATATTATCCAGATTATAGACAAAAAACGGCGGGGAGAAACCCATAGCGAGGAAGAGATTCGCTTTTTGGTGGAGGGGATGATGTCCGGTGAGATTGCGGACTACCAAGTTTCCGCCTGGCTGATGGCTACCTGTATACAGGGTCTGGATATTGATGAAACCACCTGGCTGACCCAGGCGTTTGTGAATTCCGGCAAGGTCCTGGACTTATCCAAGCTGGGCGGTGTGGTGGT
Source organism: uncultured Vampirovibrionales bacterium (assembly GCA_964387265.1). Lineage (GTDB taxonomy): Bacteria > Cyanobacteriota > Vampirovibrionia > Vampirovibrionales > Vampirovibrionaceae > CAYLWC01. The sequence goes on from CAYLWC010000020.1 coordinate 45,027, forward strand.
GGATAAGCACAGCACCGGCGGGGTGGGCGATAAGACCACCCTGGTTCTGATACCGCTCCTGGCGGCGGCAGGCTTGAAAGTGGCCAAGTTGTCCGGCCGAGGGTTGGGCTTTACAGGGGGAACGATTGATAAGCTGGAGGCGATTCCAAACTTCCAGGTGACCCTCTCAAGCAAAGACTTTATCAATCAAATCAAGCGGATTGGCGTGGCCATTTCCAGCCAGACAGCCGATTTGGCCCCAGCGGATGGAAAAATGTACGCTTTGCGAGATGTAACCTGCACAGTAGAGAGCATCCCGCTGATTGCCGCCTCGGTGATCTCCAAGAAAATTGCCGCAGGCGCGAATGTGATTGTTTTGGATATCAAGTATGGTCGGGGTGCTTTTATGCATACCCTGGCTGAAGCCCGTGGGCTGGCGACCACGTGTCGGCAGATTGGTCAAAAGCTGGGGCGTAAGATCTACACGGTAATTTCCAGTATGAACCAGCCGCTGGGCTATGCGGTGGGCCATACGGTTGAAGTGCAGGAAACCATTCAGACCCTTCAGGGCAAGGGACCGAGGGATCTGGAAGAGCTTTGCCTGATCCTAGGTAGTGTCGCGATGGTGGGTGCCGGAAAAGCTGGCTCGATTGAAGAAGGCAAAGCCCAGCTAAAGAGACATCTGGAGGATGGCAGCGCGATGGCCAAGTTTAAGGAGCTGATTGAAGCCCAGGGGGGTGATCTGGACGTCTTGAAACATCCCGAACTGATGCCGCAACCGGATCGGGTGATCCTGATTCCTTCAACAACAACCGCCTATATTCAGGATATTGACGCCTTGAAAGTCGCCCAGGCCGCCAAGCTGGTGGGCGCCGGGCGCTTGACCAAAGATGCCCCGATTAACCTGGGGGTCGGTGTGGTGCTTCATAAGAAGGTGGGAGACAAGGTGGAAAAGGGCGAAACTCTGGTGGAGCTCTATTCAGATGAAAAGGCCCACAAAGATGCCCTGGAACTCTTGACAGAAGCATTTCAATATTCTGAGACGCCTGTGACCCCACCGGCTTTGGTGGAACAGGTTGTCATGGATGAGCCTCTTCTGACTCATTAAGTTGCCTGAGTAGTCGCTTAAAGTGTTAGAATAACTTTCTCTGGACGGGCTCCGCTTCGAATAAGTCGCCTACGCTGCATTCTAGAATATCGCAGAGACGGTCCATATTCTCATAGCTGGGCTGAGTGCGGCCACTGGCCCAGGAGTAGACGGTCTGCTGGGGTAATCCCAGTTCCTTGGCCAGCTTGTACAGGCTCCAGTCTTTTTTCTCTTTGGCAACTTCCTTGATTTTGACCTTCATGCGCCACCCTTTATTTGGTCTTACAAAGTTCACAAGCCAGAACAACATTATACATCATTTGTTTGTAGACTATCCAAATCTCTGCATAATCCACGGAAGTGCTATGATAGGAAAGGAAACCAGTCAACTGGACGGGAGGTGCCAATGGCAATCTGGATGCCGCTGATCATCATTCTCCTATTTATTGGAGGGTTGATAACGGTTGCGTTGTTGGAGCAGATGGGAGGAACGATGAAAGAAAAAGCCGCGTTGGTGTTTGAAGTGTACCGCTATACGGTTTGTTTTGTGATGGTGTTGGTCTTTACCCTGATGGCCTACACGGTATTAAGTGGCGTTTTCTCGGGGCAAGAGGCAAACGCCGTCGCCGGAGCCGGGCTGGGTGTCCTGCTGAGCGTCGCGCTGTATTTTATTCACTGGAAAATGAAAAACCCGAACTTGTCCTGACTAGGCGGCTTTTCGCTGAGGTTCAAGAGCGGCTGCCGGTAGCGGAATGCTGCCTTGATCAATAATGGCGCCGGTGATGTCAATGGCCTGAAAGTTCAGGCTGTTTTCCGTTTCCTCAAAATAAAGAAAATGATACTTTTTCTCCCGGATCAGTGATTGGGGGTGCGGTGTTTTAAAGTCTCTCAACCAAGCTCCGGCCCCACCAGATACGATGTATTGAACGCCTTGAATGGGGGCAAACCGCTCATAACCATGATCATGACCGGCCAGATAGAGAGGGACCCGGTTTTCGATTAGAATCGGCTCTAACACTTTTCGCAGATTGTTCACCGTTCCTTCACTGGCATGGGCACCAGACGTATAAAGCGGATGGTGACCCATTACGATTTTCCACCGGGCATCGCTTTCTTCCAGGGCATTTTTCAGCCATTGCTGTTCCTTTATGGACTTGCTCATCGTGTTGGAATCAATGACGAAAAACTTTATGTTCCCGGATTTTACAGTGTAATAGCGGCCTGGCATGTTGAAAAACTCAACCTGATCATCCCCATGGCCAAAGAGGACATCATGATTTCCCAATGCCGTGATAAAGCGAACGCCTCGGTCGAGGAGCGGTTTATAGGGTTTTGTAAAGCGGGCTTCCCCCAGATCTTTAACGTCTCCCACTTCATAGATATTATCCCCTAACATCAGGGCCTGGGTGAATCCGGTTTTATCATGGGTGTTGACCATCTGCTCGGCCACTTTAAACTGGTTTGAGTTACCGGAACCGCTGTCACCAAAAGCGATGAAGCGTTGGTATGCTACTTCCTCCGAAGGCGCTTGAAGGGCAGTGACTTTCGAAAGAAGGGTATCTTGGGGATCCGTCCCAGGATTCTGGGCGGAAGTTCCCTGGAATGTCCAGAATGTAAAGAAACTGATCAGAATGGCGGCCAGAAAAAGGCCGAATCCTTTAATAGTTAACATGTTGCTTTTACCTCGTTTCGGGTTGGGATGGGGTGTCATGGAAACGTCCCCTTCACGGTCCAGACGTGATTCATCCCTATCTTACCTTTGATGCCATCAAAAACCAAATGGAATTCCAGTACACATGCGCGTACCTTTTTGTTAGACTACTGCTGCTTTCCTGTAA
>CAYLWC010000021.1:0-47116 GCA_964387265.1 uncultured Vampirovibrionales bacterium
AATCACCAGCCGGTAGGTTAATTCGGGCAGGTGGGCCAGGTGTGGCTTGGGTGTGTCTGGGGGGGGTGTTTTGGGGGTGGTGGGTAACGTACTCATATATACTTCAGGTTTATATACACTTCAGGGTAGCATAAATAGGGTTGGCTTACAGAGGAAGTGCGCGTTGGGAAGCGGTTTCTGCCAGAATAATGGAACCGGTGATCGCCACATTGAGGGATTCCACATGGGGGGCCATGGGAATGGTCAGGGGGGTGATTTGGGGCGCGCTGAGAACAACTTCTGGTAGGCCCGTGCCTTCATTGCCGAATAACAGGACGGATGGACTCTGGTAATTGACCTCCCGATATGAGGTCTGGGTATGACTGGATGTGGAAAATATCTGAAGGTTCTTTGATTGTAGCCAGGGCATCAGTTCTTCGATAGGTTTTTCAAATCCCACGGAGGTTAGGGAAAACAATAGCCCGGCAGAAGCCCGGATGACTTTGGGGTTGTACAAATCAGCGGCGGGTCCTGTGCTTATGAGTCCGGTTGCCCCAAACGCGGCGGCGGATCGAATGAGTGTCCCAAGGTTACCAGGATCCTGGACCTGATCCAGGACGATGAGTAATGCTGGATGTGGTTGCAGGGTGGCCTCCAGGTCTGTTTCTGGCTTTTCAAAAACCCCCAGGCAGACGGGCGGGGTATTGGTGGTACTCATCCTGGCCATGGCGGCTTCAGATACCTGAATGGCTTCAATGGCCGAAGGCAGGGTAGAGGCCCAGCCTTCCAAAATAAAAATGGCGTTGGGCTTAAGACCCGCCTGAATGGCTTCTTCAACGGGATGTTTGCTTTCCACCAGGATCAGACCGGTCTGATCCCGTTCTTTTTTTCGATGGAGCGCCACCACTTCCTTGACTTTCGGATTACTGGGGCTGGTAATGATCATGGTAGGTCAATCTCCACTTCAAAGGTGCGGTGACAGGGAAACCGGCAGTGAGCCTGAAGCGTTTCCAAGCCCAGACGGTTTTTGAGTAGGGCCAGGCCATCGGCCATTTCCGCATTCAGCAAGGCTTCATCCAGCATGCGTTCTGGGGGCTGGCGGCGCATCCGCTGCCGAACCTCGGCCTGGTAAAGCCAGTCGTCAGCCAGTCGAATCAACAGGAGTTTGGAGAATTCATCCGGGTTGAATGTATCAAGTTGTTCTGCGATCCACCGAATCATGGCCATGGCAACCGTGGTACCAATGGTGTTGCCGGGGGTGTTCCACCCGGCATAACCGTATAGGTAGGCCAGATTGTCAAACCGACTGAGTAAGGCTTCTGTTAACCGGGGGTCACTTCCATTGGCGTATGCCACATCGGCCAACGCAAACGGTGTCTTGCTTTGAAATGCCTCGGACATTTGCGCAATGACGAAACGAATTTGATCGGAGGTCACATGGGCCGGGTAATGGCTGCAGTGATCCCCTTGGCGATCTTCCGGGGTATGGACCATCAGCCAGATATCGGCGTCCTGTTTATTTTGAGCCCGTATCGCCCCACAGGCCAGGATGGCTTTTTCCACCACTGCTTCAATGGGAATTCCGTCAAAGCGGGCCACTTGCCTTTGGCCTGTTTCTGAACTGTAGATCGGGTAAATCGCGGGGGGGTGTTTTTGGGCCAATGCCCGTGCCAGCATACAGCTAGCCACTTCATCGGCCCCGGTCTGGAGGTGCCCCTGTTGGTTCAAACCCTCTTTTCGAAGGGCTTCTGCCAAATGCTGGGCCTCCTGTACGTTGAGCCCATAGGGGCCGGTGTCATCCTGACAAAAGGTCAGGTAATCTAGCTGGCCCTGCTTGAGCCGATCCAGATGACTTAAATTAAGGGCAAAGTTACGTTGACGGCGGGATACAAAATCATCCAGAATGGCCTGGGGGATTTCCTGGAGCAAGGCTTGTGGGGCTTCCCCATGCTGATGGCATGCTATGGAATACTGGTAAAGCAAGGTGCCGTATTGGGCCCAATATTCAGGCTCTTCCTCGCTGTTGTTATAGCTGGGGATGCGGAGGATGGAGGCAAACCCGTAGCGGGTGTCAGCCTGAATCTGTTGGAAAAACGCCTCTACCCGGCTTTCCAGTTGTTGCAAGGTTTCTTGTCCGACCCGAGAGGGGATCAGGCCGCCATAAGCGATGGTATCCAGGGCGATAATCGCCGTTTGAGACGTTGATGGATCTTTGGTAAACAAATGGGCTTCCAGCCATTTTTCCAGAGCCGCTTCATCCGCCGGTTGTTTCAGCTCTCCCAGCAATATGGCGGGAGGAAGATCCAGGATCACGCCTGCGTAGGCGGCCAAACGTCTTGGCAGATCGTAACAAACGGGTCGACGATCCAGTGGAAGCAAAATGAGGTGTGAGTGAGCCATGGCAAGATTCTACTATTAACGGGGCGGGTTTGGCCCATGTTTTTCTGGGTGCCCTATAATAAAAACAGTTTTTCAGGCAGAGAGAGTTTATCTGATGAAGCCGATCCTTGCACCTCAGAGTCGGGAACGCCGGGCCTATCAAGCCCTCTTTTGGCTGCGGGTGTTGGTTGGCGCAGGAATGTTATACTCGGGCATCAGCCGCTTTGATGATCCGGCCTTTGGTCAATCGGTGGCGTCATCGTTTTTGGCCTGGGCCGAAGAAACCCCATTCCCCATCTACCGGCATTTCTTGATGAGTATGGCCATCCCCCATGCGCCAGTGTTTGCGTTTTTTGTGATGTATGGAGAAGTCTTGCTAGGAGCGAGCCTGATTTTTGGGGTGCTGGTGCCGATGACGGCGCTTGCTCTTGGCTTTGTCATGCTCAATTGCGCTCTAGCTTCGTGGCACCTGGAGGCACCGGTCTTTTATCTGGCATTTTTCGCCATCGCCGTTACGCTGTTTTGGGGAGACGCAGGTCAGTATTTGGGCCTGGATCGCCAGATTTTTAAAGAGCAGCCGGATAAAGTTTCGGCAGTGGTCAACCAGCTGAAAAACAAGCTGCAAGCTGGCAAAAAACCAAAATCCACCGGGGGCAAGGCGACAGCCAAAGCCCAGCGTAAATCTGGGGAGAAAAAATCCGGCGTCAAACTGGCCCGGAAATAAGGGCTATTCCCGTTGGGGGCAGACGTCTAAAAATGTGCAACGGGGGTGTTTGCAACGAACATGATGAGGTCGATTTGGTATGGTTCCGGCTTCAATCAGGGGAATTAGTCCGGTCATGGCGGTTTTGAGCAAGTCAGACAGGGCCGTATTCTGAAAGGGAATGGGCGTGACCTGCTGGGGGGTGAGATGGACCAGATAAAGCTCCTCTAGGGGGAGATGCAAGTGGGGGCTGACCTTTAACAGCCCTTTTCTGTATAGATGAAGCTGCTCAAAGTACCGGGCCTGATCCGCTTCGGTGAGCTGGCGGTTGGTTTTAAAGTCCAGCAGCGTGGCGGTTTGCTTCTTGGGGTCAACCAGCAACAGATCCAGCACCCCGTCCATTTCAATGATCAGATCTCCAAACTGCTCAAATTGAAAGTGCAGCTGCTTTTCCGGGAATAGATGCAGTTCTTTCCCGGACAGTTGGGTATAGGCGTATTCGGAGCGTTGGAATTGCTGAAAAATCTGCTGAATTTCAGCCTGATCTTCTGGCGAGGCGGACCCCAGGTGATGCTGGATACATTGAGCAATGGCGTTTTCACTCAGTTGTCCCTGGGTCATGTAGTGCTTGTAAATCAGCTCATGGAGGCAAGTTCCTCGAGCGGCAGCGAGGTTAAAGCTTCCGGGGGGATCGGGCAAGCGCCATTGATACTTCAGCCAGTAGTAGACCGGGCAGCGATCATAGGCGTTTAGGGCGGAAAAGCTGAGGGTAATGGCTTCTGTGGGTGTGGGGGCAGCCTGGAGGGGAACGGCTGTCTGCTGCGTTGGAGGTGATGCTGGGGCGGGCAAGACGGCCTGTTGTTGGTGGCTTTCCAGGGTTTGACGCAAGGCCAGGATATCGGCTTGCCAGTAGCGGGTGTTAAACCCGTCTGGATCACCCTGTTCATCGAGTAGTGTGATGGATGGGTACTGCTTGCCGTGGGTCCAGTCGGCGGATTTTAGGCCACGGAGCACATACAGCCGTTGCTTGGCTCGGGTAAGCGCGACATAAAATACCCGTTGTTGTTCCGCTTCTCCCCGGGGTTTCACCCAAAGGTTTCGGTACAGGGCTTTTTTGACGGTATCTGCTTGCTGGTATTTCCCCAGAATCAGACCGAACCCATTTTTCCCTTCCCATTGAGGGTCAAATAGCAGCAGACCGTCCGAGCTTCGGTGATGTTCTTTCGATTCGGTGTAGGCGACAAAGACCACGGGAAACTCCAGGCCCTTGGAGGCAAAGACTGTCATAATCTGAACGGCGTCTTCCTGGCTGTTTTCTTCCGCCACCGGCAGTTCGAGATTGGGATCTTGCCGGTAATGTTCCAGGGTTTCCAGAATTTCTGTCAGTGTGGGCTGAAGCGGGCTATCAAAGCAGAACTTGTAGAGGAGTTTTTCAAAGATCCTCAGATGAATTCGCTGCTGCTTTTTCAGATGAGCCGGGGTGTCCGGGTGGATCAGCCCAATGGTTTCAGACAAGCGGGTAAAGAGTTGGGTTGGGCTGAGCCGGGATTGCAGCTTCTTGCTTTTACTTAGCTGTTCCACCAGGCTCAGGAGGGCCTGGCGTTCATCAGCCCCCAGCCATGGGCAGGCAGCAGGATCCGTGAGCCCTTCCAGAACCTGGAAAAATGAGGCGCCGCCTTCTCTGACTTCTGCCAATTGACGAAGCTGGTAGGCACTTAGGCGGCTTTGGAGGATACGGACCAGTGCGTGGTTGTCATGCAGATTGATCATTAAGGCCAGAAGCGCCATGGCGTCTTTAATGACAGGTTCATCAAAAAAGCCCAGGTTCTTGCGCCGGATAGACGGGATGCTCAGTACAGTCAGGGCAGCCTGGATCGCTTCCGCCTTACGATGGGAACGGACCAGGACGGCGACATCTTTAAATGAGCAGTCCCCATTCAGGACCAACCGGGCGATCTCCTGGGCTATCCAGCGGGCCTCCTTGTCCTTTTGAGTGCTAATGTCTTCTGCTACCGTCTTTGGCTTTCCTTTGGCATCGGTTGTTTCCTCGGATCTGCCCAGGTGGACCCAGGTGACGAGGGGCTCAGTGTGATCGGCGTGCTTGGGGGCGGGCTGGAGGGCCTGATACGGATCCTCGGTGAGGAGATGGGTCAGGTGATTGGAAACCTCTAGAATGGGGGGAAGTGATCGGTAATTGGTCTGGAGTGCGATTTTTTGATGTGGCTGGCGGTTAAATACCAGATCCATGTTTTCCAGCTGGGCAAAGCGAAAGCCGTAAATCGACTGCTTCACATCGCCAACCACCGTGATATTCGGTTGGGGTTCCCGAAGCAGGAGCTGGAGTAAGCGGAGCTGGCTGGCGTTGGAATCCTGGAACTCATCGACAATCACCGTGTGAAAGAGCGTTTGGTAATACGTCCTGAGAGTCGGTCGCTGGCTCAGGAGTTGAATGGAGTGATTGATTAGATCATCAAAATCACAGGCGTTTTCCAGCAGCAGTGTCTGTTGATAAAGCGCGTACAGGGCCGCAATGATGCCGGTTATGTTCTGTTCTACGGCTGTGGCACCCAATAAACCAGACCAGTCTGGCGGATTTTTGGGAACATAGCCTATCTTGTTGCTCCGAAGTTCCAGCAACAAGTTGGCCAGATGCTTGGTTGTGTCTTTATACTTACTGGCCGTGGGCTTTTCATGTTTGGCCTCGGTTTCCCGGATGGGATCCCAGCCGGGTTCAGACCAGCCGGACAAGGCGCGTTGCCAATCCCGGATATACCCCTGCATGTTGGAAATACTGTCATCGTCAGAATTGAATCGTACTGGTAGCTGTTGAATCGCTTCAGTGAGCGCTTGGGATTGCCGGGTGGCTGTCTGGTAAAACTCAGCCGGGGTCAGGCCCGAGGCTTTAACGCGGGCGATGATGTTAAACAAGAGATCGGTTTCCAGTAAGTCACTGGCCAGATCGGCGGGTAATTGCTGAAGGGCGGTTAGACTTAACACAGAAGCCGGGAGTGTTGTCAGTTGATACGCTTGCAAAATATCGCTTAAATCGGTATGGGATCCCGATTTCACCTGGTGCACTAATCGGGTAAACAGCAGCCGTTGGGCCAGAGCATCCAGGATGCTAAAGCCAGGAGCCAATCCCACGTCGATGGCGTGGCTTTGCAACAAGCGATTTGCAAATTTGTGAAACGTGCTGATCCAGGCGTTGGGAGGCAAGCCGTCATGTCCCATCTCCTGAAGCCGTGTGTGAATCCGCTCCCGCATGCTGGTGGCCGCGTCATCGGTAAACGTCACCACCAGAATACGCTCCATGGGCCGTTCAATGCCTGCCGCCTGAAACTCCTCCACCAGTTTGACAAAGCGGCGGGAGATAAGCTCGGTTTTTCCCGTTCCGGCCCCGGCCAGCACTTTGACTGCCCGATGGCCCGGTTGCAGGACCGCTTGCCGCTGGGCCTCGTTTAGATCCTTTAAATAGGGGGCGTCTAAATAGGGAGTATTCACTTGGGTTTCACTCATTCCTCGTCCTCTCCGCCGTCTGTTTCTTCAGCCGCCTCACAAATTTTCAAAAAACTGCAATACTTACAGCTCTCTCCGGGGTTGGGTTCCAGGCGGTGGCTGCTTAGAATGGGCTGTACAATATGGGTGTTCAGATCATCCAACAGTTGTCGGGTGTGTTGCTGAATTTCTGCCACCGGCAACTCCAGCCGGATGGCCCCTTGCTCAGGCTTGTTGGGAAAGGCCGGGCGGATAATCTGGAGCGCTGTTGATTGGATCTGATTCCGGTAAGGCTCTTCCTGTTGCAGGGCCAGATAATAAAGGGGTAACTGATAGTCACGGGGCTTGTTATCTGAAACATTGAAGCGTTCAGAATGGGTGGTGGCTTCCCCATTGATTGGGGTAAGCACGTTGGCCAGGCGTTTTTGGCAGGTATCCGGTTTGGCCTCGTATTTGTTGGGCTTATAAAACTTGTAATCCACAATCTCCCAATACCCCTCCCCGGTTTGAATCAAGGCGTCGACTTTTCCGGTAAACTGACAACGCGCTATCCCTTCCAGCTGGAAACTCCCCAGGGACTTTTCCGCCTCAATCCGCTGAATGGGCTTTTGGAAATATCCTTTTTGGGCCAAATCCGCCATGGATGCCAGTATCAGCTCCCGAAGGCCGTTCCGCTCAATGGGGCTTAGCTGTATCAGGTGCTTGAAATCATCCTCATGGAATCCTTGTTCCAGCAGCCAGTCGTGATGGGTTTCAAAGGCAAAAAACCGTTCCGCCAAAGTTTGAAGGGTCTCCAGTGTGTAGGGCACCTGGCCAAATTGCTTGTTTAAAACCTCCATCAGCCGGTGAATAACCAACCCTCTTGATGCCGCGTCGGACGTCGCTTCTTCCAGGCGCAGGATCTTACGGTAAAAGAACTGGCGTGGACATTTAATATAAGTTTGTATGGATGTGGGGCTGAGTTGTAGCACTTCTGACTCTGAAAAGAGGGGCTGATCAACAGATTTTGCTAGCTTGGCCCACGGAGAGGCGCCCTCATATTGCGCATGGGCGTCCTGTTGTTGAATTGACAGACCTGTTCTCGAATCGGCGCTGTCTGCCTCTTCGCTGGGAAGAACGGTGCCGTACAGGAGCTTCTGTTTTTTCTGGTAAAGCTCTTGGTAAAAGCTGGAAGCCACCACCGGTTTTCCTTCATGGGATTGATGGTAGGACAAGACCACTTGATGGGTGGCGGTTAGGATCCCAGCAGCCAAGAGCCGCTTTTCCTCCTCAACGGTGGCCGCCTGAAGCATTACCGGATCGGGGGTTACGCCAGGGGATTCAAACATCCAAGGGGTTGAAGTGGGAGCCGGGAATGTGTCGGCGCGCATAAACGGAATGTAGACAAAGGGAAAACTTTCTCCTTGGGCTTGGTGTATGCTGAGGATTCGGACTGCGTCTTTTGTTTCGGGTGTTTCCACGCTCCAAAGAGTTTCATAAACGGCCAGGACTTCATCCAGTGGGAGGGGGCTTTCCATGGCGTTTTGGTATGTCTCTTGTAAGGTGGCGACTTTTCGCAGGAACCCTCCCAATGCACCTTGATACGGATTGTCCGGGTTCGTTTTTCCTGGGAGTCGTTCCAGACAATGCCCGGTTGCCAGGAGATGCCAGATCAGTTGATAGACATCAAGGTTCTCCGAAAAGCGGTCGGCTGCGTCGGTTAATGCGGTCAACTGGGGCTGTATCGACCTGGAAACCGAGGAGGGTTGTTGAAGTAGATCGGTTAATCCAGGCATGGAACCTGGAGGAAGGGTATCCCAATACTGCAACCAGCGGCTGACGGAGTGATTGACTTCATCCAGCGTGGATTCTTCCAGAGTGTTATGACGGAGTTTGTCCCAAACGGAGAGGATGAAAAGGCTGTCATACAAGTAATGGCTGATTTCCAGAAGTTCCCCCGGAAATCCGTCGGCTTGAACCGGAATGCCCGCTTGCGTCAACACGGCTTTCAGGAGGGGTTTGAACTGGCCGTTGCGGAGTAAAATGGCGTGATCCTGCCAACGGCTGGGCCGCGTTGTGTCGAGGATGGGGTCATACACGGGGGTCTGCCGCAGAAGATGCTCCTGAATTTGTTGCGCTATTAACTGGGCTTCCTGCTCTGGATCAAGGGCTTTTAAAAATCGGATCATGTCCTCCAGCTGGGAAGACTCTACAGACTCCCCTTCCCAAAGGGCTTTGGGGAGCCATTGATTCAGGAGGCTTAAAACGGGTTCGTTTCCGCGCAAACAGCTGGAGAGATTCTGGTTGGTGATGGGAAAACGCTCAGCCAGCTGCCCAAAGCGATAGGGGGCCGCCCCACGGAAACTTCGAATGCTTAAATGCTCATGGCCAGAAAAAACCAGCTGAAGATGGGGTTGAAGCTGGCTCAAAATCTGGTAATGGGCGCTGGATAACTCCTGGGCCTCATCCACCAGCAGGGCCTGAATGGAGCCGGTGAGCTGTTGGGTTAAACCCGGCTGGGTGAGGACGGCGGCGCACAGGGGGGCAAGTTGGCTATGGATCAGGTAGCCTTTGCAGACGGTACGCTGTAAAAACTTCTGGTAAACTTCTTGAAGCCATACGATTTGTTCGGGAAGACTCAGGGTGCTTTGGAGGGTCTGTTGGAAGGTGTCATAATGCAAGGTGTGGTGTCGAAACGCCGCGTAGACTTCTTGTGCGAAGGAGCGGTGCCGGGCTGGATAAAAGGGCGGATTGATTGTGGCGGCCTGAGCCTGGAGGAGGGCGTGGAGGATCAGGCAGGCATCTTCATCACTTAACAACTCCAGCCGATGGAGTGGCGGATGGCCGTCAGGAAGCGGGATTGCTTCCGGGGTCAGCGAGAGGATCTGGAGCAGGAAGCGGTCCATGGTGTGAACCGCCACGGGGGGGCTGGGGTGTCCCAAACGCTTTCCTTCCCGGTTCAGCAGATTTCGCAGCCGGTTCTGGTTTTGAGGGGAGATGGCGAGAATACGAACCGTGTCGGGGGCGTACCCATCCTCAAAGATAAGTCGAAGGGCTTCTCGCACCAACAGGGTGGTTTTGCCGCTTCCGGGAGGACCTTGAATTTTCAAAACAGGTTTGGTCATGTTGTGGAAAAACCCGGCTTCGTCATGGATGAAGCGAACGAAACTTGATGTACAGGCTTTATTGTACAGGCTTTTGCGTAAACATGGGTTTGACCGGGCGGTACTTCTTTTGAATAATGGGAATTTGAGATTGCGCTTGGGATGTTGAACGTATTTAGAATTGGCCCTGGAATGTGAATCATGACCACAGGAACTGTCTCCCCTATCCAGTCATTTTTTGAGCCGGTATTACCGGCATTGGAGCAGGTCAAGCGTAGCCTGCTTGAGCATGTCCCGCCGCAAACCCAGGTGCTGGCCGATACCGTCAGCCAGTCGCTGAAAAGTGGCGGCAAATACCTGCGTCCGGTTGTGACGCTCCTTGCCGGGGGCGCGACGGGCCGCTTGGATGATCGCATGGTGGAGGTGGCCGCTGTGGCGGAAATGATCCACATTGCAACCCTGCTTCATGACGATGTGCTGGATGAATCGGAGCTGCGACGAGGTAAGCAAACCATTCGGGCGCAATTTGGGAATAAAATTTCTGTGTTGAGCGGTGATTATCTTTTGGCCCAAGCCAGCTTGAAGCTGGCCAAACTGGGAAATACCCGCCTGGTGGCCATTTATGCCGGGGTGCTATCTGATCTGTGTGATGGGGAAGTGGAGCAGATGCAAGGTAGCTATTCGTTAGAGGTGGCCTGGGAGAGCTATTTCCGAAAAACCGTTGGGAAAACTGCCAGCCTCTTTGCCGCTGGTTGTGAATCCGCCGGGGTGGTGAATCAGCTACCGGAAGAACACATTCAAGCCTTGGCCCAGTATGGAAAGAACTTTGGCATTGCCTTTCAAATTGTTGATGACCTGTTGGATTACACTAGCAGTCAGGCCGAGATGGGAAAACCCGTGTTTGATGACTTGCGGAACGGCCTGCTTAACGCCCCCATCCTGTTGGCCCTGGAATCGGATGCCCTGACGTTAGCGGAACGGGAAGATTTTCGTCAGCGCATTCAGGCAATTTTTAAGGAAGCCCCGGATGAGGCGGTGCAGTCAGTACATGGATACCTGGAAAAAACCCAGGCGATTGCTAAAACCCAGGCCCTGACAGAACAATATATCCAGCAGGCGTTGGATGCCCTGGCCTTTGTGCCGGATGGTCGGGAAAAACAGGCGCTTATTGATATTGCCCGGTATGTGATCCGTCGACGTCACTAGGTTGACCGGTCTGTTTGATTGTAAGACTTTGTTGCAAGATTTTGGGGTGGGAAAAAAATAATTCAATCTTTCGCCAGATGATCCGAAGAGGGGAATAGAGCCCTGTTGGAGAACCTGTAAGAAGGAAGATTAACCGATGTCCGAAGAGAGTAAATTGCCCATGTTCCTGTCAGAGGATCCAAGCAACAAGCCCAACAAACAGGAACTGGCCATGCCTGTTGAGGTGTCGATCATGACGCCGGACTATGAGATTCAGGGGATTGTCTATGTCTCTCGAAAAGCTCGGGCGGATCGTCGGATCAGTGATTTGCTCAATGACCCAAAGCGCCGGTTTTTGGCGGTCACGGACGCAAAACTCATCAGTCGGGAAGGCCCTAGCAGCGTGCGCCACTATAGTTTTTTACAGCTGCATATTGATAACATCCAGATGATTCACCCTTCTATTCAAACAGTGGCCCGAAATACCGGTTATTCTATGGATGAGGCGCAGCGTTTTGAAACCTTCCGTACCAAATTGAACCGGGCGGCCATCTAGCGTTCAGAACCCAGCCTTTTGAGTTGACATGCCAAGACGGGCTGTCTAGTATGTCTATTGATTGTTTGGTGTGAGGTTCAACAGATATGATTTCATTGGCAGGGATGCCCCCAGTGGGTCTGGTTCAGTTCTCCGGGAAAAAAGCGGTAAAACCGGTAGTGGAGAAAGCGGGGAATGCTCATGCAAGCCAATATAGTCCTATCTTTCCTCGGGTGGGTGAGCAACCCAAGGTGGTGGCGTTAAACCATGACAGACTGGGTTGGGTGCACCCTCTTTTAGGGAATTTAATCCGGGAGCAGGGGTTACCTCCCATTGATTACTCAAAGCAGGTACTGGTGGTGGTGTTGATGCCCCAATCCACAGCAGGCTCTCCGGTGCCTCAGCTGAAAAATATGAGTTATGACGCCAAACGGGATGAGCTGACGCTCTCGTTTAACAAGCCGGATGCTTCGGGTTTTGCCACTTGTGTCATGGGCAACCCATGGTATATGGCGGTGATCAATCAGGACCAACTGGGCAAAAAACAGACCGTCAAGCTGGTTTAGTGGTTTGTTAGAATGATTCCCAGGTGAGATGGGTTTAAAAACGGCCTCACACATGGGGCCGTTTTTTGACCGCTGCTTCCGCGTCTTTATGCTACACTTTTTGATTATGGCCCCTACATTTCAGGAAGTGATTGCAAGTTTAAACCAGTACTGGGCAGACCAGGGCTGTGTGATTCAATATCCATATGATATTGAAAAAGGCGCCAGCACGATGAATCCGGCGACTTTTTTACGGGTTCTGGGGCCTGAACCCTGGAACGTCGCGAATGTCGATCCCTGTCGTCGCCCCACCGATGGCCGGTATGGGGAAAACCCCAACCGCTTGCAGCATTACTTTCAGTACCAGGTCATTATGAAGCCTTCCCCGGATAACATTCAGGACCTTTATCTCAAGAGCCTGGAAGTGCTGGGCATCACCATTGAAGATCATGATATTCGCTTTGTGGAGGATAATTGGGAATCCCCCACGCTTGGGGCTTGGGGTGTCGGCTGGGAAGTCTGGTTGGATGGGATGGAAATTACCCAATTTACTTATTTCCAGCAGGCGGGTGGTCTGGATATCCATCCGGTGGCTGTGGAGATTACCTATGGGTGTGAGCGGATTGCCATGTACCTGCAGAATGTGGAGAGCGTCTATGATCTCCAATGGAACCAGGCGTTAACCTATGGGGATATTTATCTCCAGAATGAGAAAGAGCAATCGGCCTATAACTTTGAAGTCTCCAACCCGGACACGTTGGCAGGGCTGTTTGACGCCTACCGCTCGGAAGTCGAAAACGCCCTGGAGCGGGAATTGGTTTTGCCCGCCTATGATTATGTCCTGAAATGCTCGCATGCGTTTAACTTGCTGGATGCCCGCGGGGTGATCAGTAAAGATGAGCGGACCAACTATATTTTGAGGATTCGCCGATTGGCCGAAAAGGTGGCTAAAGCGTATGTACAGCAACGAGAAGCGTTGGGTTTCCCCTTGTTGCACAAAGGCCGGATTCCCCAAAAAAAGCTTCTAACACCGGGTGAGGGAGAGCGACTTTCGGTATGACGGGGATTTCAACAAGCGTCCTTATCTGGATCTGTGTGACCGTGGCGCTGGTGGTTGCGGAGATTTTTACAGCCGGGTTTTTCTTTATGTTCTTTGCTGTTGGGGCCGGGGTTACCGCCTTAGCGGCCCTGTTGGTGGAGAATGTTTTTCTGCAGCTCCTGATCTTTACGGTGTCTTCCGCCTTGATGGTGGTATTTACGCGACCCATTCTCAAAAAGACGTTTCATGTGTCTGAAAAGCCTTTGAAAGATTCAAACGCCGATGCCCTGATTGGGAAACCTGTTCTGGTACTGGAGCCTGTGAACCACTTGGGGGGTCGGGTCAAGGTGATTCATACCGGCGAGGTCTGGACGGCTTATCTCGATGAAGCAATCACGGAAGTAGAGCAAATTCAGGTGGATGAGCAAGGCGTGATTCTCTTGGTGAATGGGGCTAAACTGGCAATTGCGCCACGAAAGGGCGGATAACAGTTATCGCTGGGAAAACGGTTTTTAGATGGAAGGAGAGTGAGAGGTAATGGAAATCTTATGGCTGTTTTTTGTGTTCATGATCTTGGGCCTGTTGATTGTTACGGCTATGTCCATTCGGATTGTGCGACAATCCACCGTGGGGGTCGTTGAACGGCTGGGGCAATATATTAAAACCGAAGAATCGGGCCTGGTGATTCTATTACCTTTTATCGACACCATGCGCATTGTGGATGTGCGGGAGCAAGTCTTGCCGTTACCACCTCAGCCGGTCATTACCAAGGAAAACGTCACCATGAACATAGACGCCATTATTTACTTTCAGGTGACGGACCCTTTTCGGGCCACCTATGAGGTGAGCGACGTGTTGACCGCCGTGGAGAAGCTGGCCCTGACGACCATGCGGAATATCATTGGGGAAATGACCCTGGATGAAACCCTGTCAAGCCGGGATGTGATTAACGCCAAACTCCAGCATGTGCTCGATGACGCCACCACCAAGTGGGGCCTGAAAGTAAACCGGGTTGAGCTGAAAGATATCAACCCGCCTCGGGATATTGAAGAGGCCATGCAGAAAGAGATGCGGGCGGAACGGGAAAAGCGGGCGATGATTTTGACGGCCGAAGGGGAGAAGCAGTCAGCCATTCTCTCCGCGGAAGGCCGCAAGGAAGCCTCCATCCGCGAAGCTGAAGGGGAAAAGGAAGCCACGATTCTCTCCGCGGAAGGCCGCAAGGAAGCCGCGATCCGAGAGGCGGAAGGTCAGGCCCAGGCCATTCGGGAAGTTCAGCAGGCGGAAGCGGAGATGATCTACAAGGTATTCACTTCCATTAACGAAGCCAACCCCACCCGAGAGGTATTGCAGATTAAATATCTGGAAGCCCTGGAAAAAGTCTCTGACGGGCAATCCAATACGCTGATTCTGCCTTATGAGTCGGCGGCCTTTTTAGGGGCCTTGGCCGGATCGGTCCGGGCGATTCAAAGCCGGGCGCAGCAACAGGATCAGGAGTAATTCAAAACACCACTTTGGGCCTTAAGGGGGGATTCCCCTCAAGGCCTGAGGTTCGGTATGATGAAGTAGGGTTGGGTCATCGCCTGGCCCTGCTGATATATTGTGCTTGTGGTTCAGGGAGGTTATGGATGGGTGATATGTTGTCAGTGCATACCAGTCGCTGGGGTGAGCTGATGCGGGGGAATATTACCAATTTTATTTTCCCAAAAACCGTTTACCTGCATGAACAAGGCATTAAAACCGTCATTACCCGGTCCCTGTTCATGCCCTGGATTAAAGAAGACGAGCATATGGTGTTTCGGCGCGTGGCGGGACTGCGCCACATTCGGGGGCTGATTTGGGATACGGTGATTCTGGAGTCAGCCGGGGGATCGGCGGTATTGGAGATCAAGGGCCTCAACAAGCCCAAGGCACAAGCGATGGTGAATGAGGTGAATTTGCGGATCTCGGATCCCAAGCGGAAAAAAGAAGAGGAAGAACCGACTCACGCTGAAAGGCGGCCTTCATTGAGTTTTGGGCGATTACGACGGATAGATTAGATTATTTCAGTTGCGCTCCGCATTTCCCTAAGCTCGCTCCTGGCAGGCGGCCATGGTCATGAGGAAGAGGCTGGTGTCAATTCGGGTTTCAGTCAAAAATGGTTTTTGAAGCGTATTTCAAGGCTTATCTTGAGGCTTCACTTTATATACAATGGAACGTATGACGATCATGCAGGCATCTTTGGAACAGGCGGTAAAACAGCTGGCGGGGGCCCGCAAAATCGCCGTCTTAACGGGTGCCGGCATCTCGAAAGAAAGTGGCATTCCTACGTTTCGCGATGCCCAGACCGGGCTTTGGGAAAACTACAGCCCAGAAGAGTTGGCGACTCGAGAAGGGTTTCTGAAAAACCCCCAGATGGTATGGGATTGGTATGATTTTCGTCGTAATAAAGTCTGGGAGACCCAGCCCAATCCTGGACATCATGCTTTGTCGCGCTTGGAAAAAAGCGTACCGGCCAACGTAGAATTTTGCCTGATTACCCAAAATATTGACAACCTGCATCAACAGGCGGGTAGCCAGCAGGTGTTAGAGCTTCATGGCAACATCTTTCGCTATAAATGCCTGGATCATAACCACCCCGTCTCTTGGGACTTGTTATCGGATGAGGCAAAAACGGAACGACCGCCCCGCTGTACCCAGTGTATGAGCTATGTACGGCCTGACGTGGTGTGGTTTGGCGAGCTGTTGTCAGATATAATCTTACAGCGCGCCTTTGATGCGGCTAGTACCTGTGAGGTTATGCTGGTGGTGGGTACCTCTGGGGTGGTGCATCCGGCAGCGTCCCTACCGATGATGGCCAAGCAGAACGGGGCGTTTGTGGTAGAGATTAATCCAGAAGTCACTGCTTTGATCCACTGTTGCGTGGATCTATTTCTGCAAGGCCCATCCGGGGTTTTATTAGACAAGCTGGTTTCCCGCTACCAGCCGGAGGGTGGTTAATCATGCTGCCGTCGGCTCAGGAAGTACTGGATGCCCTGACCTCGGGTGCGCTGGTGGTCGAGTCCGGCACCATTCGCTATGCCAATCCGATCCTGTTGGAGTGGGTGGGGAGCACTCGTCTGGAGGGTCAGCCGCTGGGAACGGCGCTGAGGATTCCGGCCAGGACAAATTGTTTGCTGTGCCAGGGGAAAACCGCGCAATGTCTGCCGGTTCATACGGCCACGATTCTGACGGCCCACGGGGAAGAGATACAGGTGAAGGTGAAGCACAGCCAGTTGCCTTCGGGTCAAAACTTGCTGGTACTGGATCTCTTCTCGGAAGATGCTGCGCTGACCCAGGCCCACACTGATTTTGTCAGTACCGTAAGCCATGAATTCCGTACCCCGCTGACCAGCATTAAGGGCTTTGCCGATACCTTGCTTCAATACGGCGGCAAGCTGTCGGAAGAACAGCAGCGGCGCTTTATCAGCATTATCAAGGATCAGGCGGATCGCTTGATCCGCTTGGTCGAAAACCTGCTGTCGGTGTCCAGAATCGGCGCTGGGCGTTTGGAGATGAGTTACCGACCTGTTCCTTTGCTGAAGCTGGTGGATAAAGTGGTCCAGAGTATCAAGATTAAAGGGGTTGGGGACCGGGAATTTGAAATTGAAATGAATCCTAGCCTGCCGCCGGTCTGGGCGGATGCGGATCGGCTGGAGCAGGTGCTGTTAAACCTGGTGGATAATGCGGCCAAGTATTCTCATCCTGGCTCCACCATCAAGGTGGCGGGTCGACTGGCCCCGGATGCAGAGGATCAGGTGTGTATCGACGTTGTGGATCAGGGGATCGGAATTCCCCCGGAGCATCTGGAGGAAATTTTTACCAAGTTCTACCGGATTGATTCCCCTTTGACTCAGCAGGTAGAAGGGACTGGCTTGGGGCTGTATATTGTGCGCTCCCTGACCCAGGCCATGGGCGGGGATATTACCGTAGAAAGTACCCCGGAGCGAGGGACCGCCTTTACCTTGCGTTTCCAGGCAGCCACGGCTGAGCTGCAAGCAGCCCATCGCCGAAAACTCTACGCCGAGGATACGGGATCATGAGCCTGGATTTTCAAGTGGTGTTGTTGGTTGGGCCGGTTCAGGATGCCGAATGGTTGTCATCGCTGATGGATGGGTTGATGCGGGATTCAATCGTCCGGGTCATTCATCTGGAGTCGCTTTCTGAGGTGCAGGAGCCTCTGGAGCGCATCTTGCCGGATTTGATCCTTCTGTTTGCCGACACTCTGGAGCAGGCCGGGGAAGATGTGCAAGGGTTTTGCCAGCATCTGCGGGAGCGTCATCCTAAACTGGGGCCGGTTCTGGTGGTGCAAACCCGTGAGGGTGAGGAAAAACGAATTGAGTACCTGATGAATGGGGCGGATGATATCCTGCCTGAAGGATTGGGATTGGAAGAACTGCGGGTTCGTCTGCTGGTGCATCTTCGTCGGAATTTAAATGCCCATACCAACAATGTGACGATGCTACCGGAACTGGTAGTCTGTGAAAAAATCTGGTTTCGCCGGGAATACCGGGAAGAAGCCTGGGCTTTGAT
The DNA here is from genome assembly GCA_964387265.1 of uncultured Vampirovibrionales bacterium. Lineage (GTDB taxonomy): Bacteria > Cyanobacteriota > Vampirovibrionia > Vampirovibrionales > Vampirovibrionaceae > CAYLWC01. The sequence goes on from CAYLWC010000021.1 coordinate 17,492, forward strand.
GCTCGTTGAGATTGATTACTTTAATACGTACATGGAAGTCTATGGCCATATCCCAGGCGATCAGGTCTTACGGACCTTTGCGGCCTTACTGAGTGGGGTTGTGCGTCTACCGGATTTTGTGAGCCAAACCGAATCCAATGAATTTTTGATATTAACCCATCCTGACAAGGTGGATAAATTGGCGGCGATTTTATGTCGGCAATTTGATACGGCGGCCCCGAACTTTTACTCGGAGAAAGACCGCAAACAGGGCTATATGATCTCGGTGGAAGAGGAAGGGAGCAGTCGTCGAACCCCGCTGCTTTCCTTAAGTATCGGGACGGTGAGTAGTCAGGTCCGCTCCTTTCCTTCGTTTCTTTCGGCTTATCATGCGGCTAATGAGATGAAAGATCTGGCAAAAAGGGTTCCGGGTAGCTACTGGATGAGTGAGCGCCACCGGCTGGCTGGTGATCAGACGACCCGAGGCGTAGAAAGCTCTTTTATACTGGTGGTGGAAAGCGATGCGGCGCTGGCGTTTTTGTTGAAAACCACGCTGGAGATGCATGGCTATCAGGTCATCACAGTCAGCAGCCGGAAAGATGCTCTGGACGTGTTGGCCCATCAAACGATCCATCTGGTGGTACTGGATTCATTGCTGCATGGGGAGCCCGAAGGTTTAGAATTGTGCCGACAAATCCGGGAAGGGTTTCCGGAGTTACCGATTCTTTGTACTTCTACGCTGCATCAGCGGGATCAGGTGCTGCGAGCTGGCGCGGATATATACCTGCCCAAGCCGTTTGAACTGATTTCGCTTTTTACCTGGATCGATCGCCTGCTCAAAGGCCGGTAAGTCAGAATCCTGCATTTAGGGGATGGGGATATGGGGCGGAGTTGGGCATAATGGAAGGGCATGCGCCGTAACCTGAGAAATGATCCGATGTCCTTGCCTGTGTGTCCCTTATTGAGTGTGCGCAATCCCGATGCCAATGAGTTGTGTCTGGAGAACGATTGCGCCTTGTATCTGCCGTCGGCCAAAAAATGTTCGCTGGTGTACATTGGTTTTAAAGCCCTGATGGATGTACAGCAAATGCAGCAGCGCCAAGCGCCCCCCAAGCAAGCTCCCCCTCAGCAGCCTGCGAAGTAAGTTAATGTAACAACTTCTTCATATTTTGTTTGAAGGGTGTAGTAAATGGGAATTTAATCGATGTAAGGGAAAACCATCGAAATCAAGACTTATCTCCTTTTTCGTGTGATTCATCAGGGAAAGCCAAGGCATAGGGCTTTCCTTTTTAATTTGGAGGGTCCTGTCTAAAAGCTTGTCTTGTTGTGGGTGCAGGGAATTAGCCCAGGTGTTTTTGAATCACTTCGCTCAGAGTGGATTTGTTGTGGCTGCCTACCAACTGATCCACCGGCTGGCCGTTTTTAAAGAGGATCAGGGTGGGGATCCCGCTGATTCTGTATTCCTGAGCGGTCTTTAAATTCTCATCCGTGTTGACCTTCACCACTTTGACCTTGCCTTCATATTCTGCGGCCAATTCATCAATGACCGGGGCCAGGGCCTTGCAGGGTCCACACCAGGGAGCCCAGAAATCAACCAGAACAGGCACGGAAGATTGTTTGACTTCCTGCTCAAACTCGGTGTCGCTGATATTCTTGACGTTTCCCATGGTCTACTCCTTCTACTGATTTCCCATATCGAATTGGACTGTTTTTTTTGCCCAATTGATTCTATCATAAGAGAGCATTTCGTTAGAGAACTTACTGTAGAGCCATAGAATCTCGGATGACCTCTCCCCTCATAAAACTCGTTGCCCCGACTTTGATGGATCGCTATATTTTTAGGGTCTTGATGGACTATTTCCTGTTGGGGCTGGTCGTGCTTAGTTTGATTGCCTTCTTTTCCGATGCCCTGATGGATTTTATCCGGGATATTCAAAAGTATGGCATTCCCCTGGATACGCTCTTAACCATTGTTGGACTTCAATTGCCCAAGACCATCGCCCTGGTCCTACCTGCCAGTTGCTTTATGGCTGTCTTGATGGCTTACAACATGCTGAATAACAATTTAGAGCTGATTACCATGCGGATGAACGGAATCAGCTTGCGGCGTCTCATTAAGCCAGCTCTGATCTTGGGGGCTGTCTGCTCTCTGGCGGCGTATGTGCTGTATGATCACATCGTGCCGTATTGCAATGCCCAAACAGAACGTTTAAAAGAGGAAGCCATCTCCCGAGGAACGCTACCCTATGGCCGTGAGAGTTTTATGTATAAGGCCTATGATGGGAACCATAACCTGCTACAGATGATTTATGTAGGGAATTATGAGGGTCGGAAGCTGGGGGACAGCACGATTATTGATCTCTCCAAGCGGGAAGTCATGCAGGTGATTCAGGCGAAATCGGGCCTCTGGCACCCGGATAAGGGGTGGAAATTTAATAACGCCAATATTTATGTGGTGGCCAAAAGCTCCAATCACTCTTCGGCGGGACATTCGGAGACATTTTTTGTTCAGAACCTGCTGAATAAAGACAAGCGGTTGGAGAAACAGATGGAACGCGCCCGTGAAATCAAGCGAGGCATTAAGGTGGATTCTGATGCCCAGAGTTTTTGGGAGCTGTTCTGGATCATCAAGAAGCGGGAACAGCTCAATATGCGGGTGGCCAGTAGCTCGTACCTGAAGATGTGGGAAAAAATCACGTTCCCTCTCAGTTGTGTGGTGATGATTCTAAGCGCCGTCGCGCTGGCCATGACCCAGCCCCGACAAGGCAACCAGCGTGGATTTATCTTTTCCCTAGGGGTTTTGTTCCTGTTTTATGTGTTGCTGGCTGTGGCGGAAGCATTGGGCAAGGCGGGTGTGTTTACATTGGGCGGTTTGATTCCTCTGTCTTGGTCTCTGATGCTGGCCTCTTGGACGCCAGTGGTGTTAATGATCGTTTTAGGCGTCGGGTTGCTGGTTCGAAAATCTCGTGTTTTATAAGCCATCCTGAGTTTTGCTTCAGTTGCAAATCAACTGGGGATTAGGTACAGTGTCAGTGTGAGCCGTGATTTTCCAGTCCTGTTTTAACCTCTTCATGAGTGAAGGCGTGCCAAATAGGGATGAGGTGAGCCTCGGATAACCCTCTTTCCCTTCTCGGTTATGGGGAACCCCGATTCAGTTGGGACGTCCGTGATTGGAATGGCTAAAAGATAAGAAAGTACAGTATTTATGTCAGAAAACCCATCGGATAACGCCATTATGGAAGAGAACGAAGTTGCAGGCGCCTCGAAAACACCCAAGGAAAAATCTGCGCAAGAGCTTGTCAACCCCCGGTTCTCCAAACGAGGGTATATCCAGGTGTATACCGGTGATGGGAAGGGTAAAACCACGGCTGCGCTGGGTTTAACTTTTCGTGCTCTGGGTCGTGGGTGGAACGTGTTGCTGATTCTCTTTACCAAGGGGGGCGATGATTACGGAGAGCTGTATTCTGCCCGGCAGCTAAGTCCTCAGATTTCCCGCCAGTTGACAATTGTGCAGGCGGGCTTGAACCGGATCGTGTTTACCCACAACATGAAAGAAGAAGACGCCATCGAGATTACCAACGGTTGGGAAATTGCTAAAAGGGCTGCGTTTTCTGGAAAATACGATCTCATCGTGCTGGATGAAGCCAATATCGCCATTGATTTGGGGTTGATTCCGCTAGAAGAGATGAAAGACCTCTTGAAAAACAAGCCCCCGGAGCTGGAAGTGGTGTTGACCGGGCGCCGGGCTCACCCGGAGATTATCGAGCTGGCCCATCTGGTTTCGGAAATTCGACCCATCAAGCATTACTGGGATATTGGGGTGAAAGCCCGCAAGGGGATTGAGTATTAGTACTCTAGCCATTTGTCCTAGCCATTTGCACGATGCGGGTGGAACCTAGGGTTGATATGATATAGGTTCTTTGAATCACAAAAGTGAACGCCAATCGTGAGGGGTTGCGGATGTTCCGCCAGTATTGGGTTGCTTGCCTGGCGTCCTTGCTGATGCTAGGCTTTTTAGTGGTGTTTCAAGGACAAGGCTGTCGAGAGAATGCCTCGGTGGTTATTGATGCGCCTACCAGGGAGGAAACCCGCCCGGATCTTCAGGCCGCCGAGTTCCAGGAGGTTCTGCCTGAATTTGAGTTGAGTGGGAACGCCTATCCGGGCGTGGCCTTGGCCAGAGAGTTGGGACTGGAAGAAGAGCTGGGAAGCCAACCGTTGGTGCTGGTGTTCCATGATGCACCCGAGTTTGAGAAGTTGTGGCGGATGCTCCACCTGGAGCAGCGGGTGGGTCTTGAAAAACCCACGATGGATTTTAATCGCAACGTGGTGATGCTGGTGTTGATGCAGCCCGCATCGGAAGAGGCCTTTCCCATACCATTGATGCGTAAAATGTACCTGAACCCCACTAAAGAGTACCTGGTTATTCTCTTTGATGGAATGCAGCCGCAGGAAAAAGCCTTGCTGCCACCAGATGCCGGAAGTCCCTGGTATATGGCCGTTGTGCCCAGAGAATATGTGGAGAAGCCTCCGGCGCTGGTTTTCTTTGATAATGAGGTGGCCACCACCGAACAGAGCCCGGTATTTTAATGAAAACGTAGTCAGCCCCCCGGAACAAGCCTCCTCCAGCTGTGGGAGCCTCGTGGGATCCGGCTCCCCCATGTGGGGGATTTCACGCATGGGGGTGGTTTTATTGAAAACCAGTATCTATCGAGGTTTTGCCTGGTTTTTCAGATTAAACTCGACCGGGTGGTGGATGAAGGGGGGCTGAAAAAACAGTACGCTGAGGCCATATAGGTGGTTAAAAGAGTTAGGTGGTTGTTCTATGAAAGTGTGGAATCAACAGACTCAATGCGTCCTGGTATCCTCTTTGCTGGTGTTGATGACCGGACAGGCCTGGGCGGCTGATGTGTTTCCGTTGGAGCGGGTCGAGTTTTTAACCGATCGCAATCAAACGGATATTATTTTGCACACCGGCAGCATTGTACCCTACCACAAGGTCTTGGTGTCAGAGAACAAGCTGATTATTGATATTGATCAGGTGAGTGCCGAGCAGACGGTCCGCACCAATTTTAGTGGCGCGCCCAATGTCAGTCATGTGGTGATTCAACCCTTATCTGAAAAGAAATTACGGCTCATTGTCCGTGGAGAACATCTCAATGAACCGACACTGGCGTTTCGGGGCAATGCTGCCCAAGCTGGAAACAAGGCGGCCAGTAAACTCCAGAGAAGCGCGGCTGACTGGATGATAGATGAGGAACTGTCTGAAGAAGGAAAATCCTTGTCAGAGGCTGAAGAAGCATTAATCAGTCAGACCAGGGCCGCTTTGGACCAGAAAGCGGAACAGTCTACGATTCCGGCAGTTCATGCGGGGACGATCGGCAACGCAGCCCATCTGGAAGATGATATTTATGCGGCGGTCGATGATGAAGGTAGCATCCTGTTTCCGGCCACCATGCCTGAAGAACAAGAAATTTCTAACAACACGGGTGCAGAAATAACCAAGGAACCCATTTCCCAGGCGGATCTGCCCGAAAGACCTGATTTTTTCGCCATCGTCCTTCAATGGCTGAAGGGCCTTGATTGGGTTACGGTGCTGAGCTACGGGACAGCCGGTGGGCTGCTTCTGGGGTTTGGACTGTTTATCCGAAGCCGTCTGGCTGCGTTGCGTAAATCGGCAAACCAGTTTGACACCCTGCTGGATCAGCAGCAACAAGGCAAACGGGTTAGCTTCCGAGAAATGGCGAGTGCATATAAACAGGATAAGACCCTGCAGGAGTCCAAGACCTTTGCGGAGCGGCCTCGTTCAGCGGCCGGTGCGCCCATTGGACTGTCTTCCTTGAAGAGCCAGCCAATTGCCGACGTACCTACGATGACAGAACCTCTGCGGGTACCGCAACCCGAGCCGCGTCGCTCGGCCCCATTGCCAGCCCCCAAAAAGCAAGTGGTGAACCAGTACCTGAAACAACAACCCCCCAGGTCACCGGCTCACCAAAAAATGGCTGGCCAAAAGATGACTGATAGTTTATTGCGTCAGGAATTACAACGGGCCAAGGAAGTGCAGACGCAGGCCAGCAGCTTGAATAAGCCTGCTGCGAAGCCAGCACCGAGAAAACCGGAAGCGGGTTTGCCCAACTTCTCAAAAGCCAACGCCAGTCGGCCCAAGGCGCCGAAAAACATGCCCAATAACGGGCCGTTGCCAGGGAACCCGGAAGTGGTCAACTTCCTTCGCAACGTGGCTGAACTGATGGAAAAAGACGGCAAACCCCACATTGCCCAAAGCATCCAGAAAAACTTGCGAACCACCTAACCAACCAGCAAGTGAAAAGCCCCGGAAGCGTTGTTTTCCGGGGCTTTTTCGTGCGTTACTAAAACGTTATTTTAAGGGAAGCAAAACGTTGCCACCGCCTTTCCCCACCACCACGGTGGTGGGCGGGGTTCCATTCCATTTTTTGGCGATTTCCAGCTCAATGACCTCCGGGGAAGCTTTCAGGGCTTGTCCCTTGATATGAACGGCCTTGGCCTCTGCTTCGGCCTCTACCTGAACGATTTCAGCCTGCTTTTTCGCCTTGTCCAGCTCATAGTTTTTGGCCAGAGCCTCTTGCTCCTTAATCTGCTTCATCTCAATGGCTTTTTCCAGCTCATCACTGAGGTCAATGCCACTGATGGGCAGATCCACCAGGTTCACCAGCGGAGTTTTGGTTTCCTCGCTCAACTCTTTTCGGACGATTTCCAGGGTCCGGGTCCGCACCTGTTCCCGTTCCTTGACCAAGTCCTCGGCCCGGTACAAGGCCGCTACTTGCTTAATAGCATCCTGAATACGGGGCTCCACCAGGGTGGTATAGGGATCTCCTTGGTATTGTTGAAAGAGGGTTACAATCTTATCTTGGGGAATACGGTACAGGGCTTTAAAAGAGACATTAACGGTCTGCAAATCCTTGCTGAAGCAGGTGGCTTCCCCGGACATGGTGATTTGCTTGATGGGTACCTTGGTGATGGTCTCAATAAAAGGGACCTTGAAGGTCAGGCCCTCGCTGCGGTAGTTGGGGTCAATAGTCCCCAGCGTAACGCTGATCCCCCGGTATCCCGGTTCAATAATGGTAAACGATTGCATCAACATAAAGGCAATCACAAGGACCCCGCAGATGTAGGCCGCTTGGTTATTACTAAAATCAGGCATTCTACCCATTCCTCTTCAAAAACTCCTCTCCAGACTCGACTCTCTTTTTATCATAACGTAGAACGACAGAAAGGGCAGGAGGCTTTATAGGGGTTTTTTGGAGGCCATTCCCGCTGGGCGTGGGTATTTTGACGGTGTAGAACTGTTTTTTTCAAATAAAAGTAAAACGGTTCGCTGGAGGGGTTCCTGAGAAAATAAAATGGTATCTAATAACTCCAGGTTCAAGACTTGGATCGCCCGTTGCGCCTGCTGGAGTTCTTCTGGATAGCTGGGGCCTTTAATGGCAATAAACTGGCCTTCCGGTTTCAGAAGGGGTGTGGCCACTTCCAGGAGTGTGGGTAAGGCTGCGACCGCTCGGGCCGTGACCCCATCAAACTGCTCCCGGTATTGGGGTTGATGGCTGAGATCCTCGCTGCGGGCATGAAGAACGGTGACGTTGAGTTTGAAATGCTGCTGGATTTGCTCGATAAAAGCGCACTTTTTGCCGATGGACTCAATGGCGGTGATGTGGAGATCCGGTCGGGTCAGGGCTAAAGGGAGGGCCGGAAACCCGGCCCCACTACCGACATCGGCCACCGTTGTCCCTTCAGGGATGAAGGGGCTGATGACCAGGGAATCCAGCAGATGGCGATATAGAAAATCGCTGGGCTCGGTAATGCGGGTGAGGTTGACCTTTTGATTGTAAGCCAGCAGTTGATTATAGAATTCCGTAAACAGGTCGATAGCAGAGCTGGGAAGCGGAATGCCCAGCTCCCCGCAAAGGTCGAGCCACTGTTGCCAGTCGGTTGAAGAGACGGAGGTTCTGCCCTGCATCATGCCTCCAGTGTACAATAAACAATAGGAATAGATGACCGAGTCCGGGATGAGCCAGCTTTATTTTATCAACCCCAGCGTCATTGAGCGGATCCAGGCAGGGACCTTTGTGCCCAACCGTCGGAGCCAGCCAGGTGCCCTGCAAATGCAGGGCAATGCCCCGGATCGCCGGGATACGATCTCGCCATTGGCTGTGACTCGGCGGTGTGTGCGCTATGATCCCCAGGTTTTTGAACATCGAAAAGCGCAGATTTTACAGGTGGCAGGGGGTCTGAATAACCCGGAAAAAAAGATTATTTTGGTCGGGGGGCCGCAAGGGAGCGGAAAAACCAGTTTGGCCCGAGGCATTATTGAGCTGATGTCGGCGGAATCTCAACAGTTGCTTTGGTATGACGCCAATCGTCATACGGATTTTGAGGAGATCATCCAGTTTTTGATTCACTACATGACCTATGTCTGTACGGCATTGAAACCCTCATCGAACAGCTTTACACTCACCCCGGAACCCGCCGGAAATGACCCGTTCAAGAAGCTGGAAGCCTTGATTCGACAAGTTTCCCATATTCCTTTTTTGATTGTGATTGATAATGTGGAATACCTGGTCGACGCCCAGTTTCGTTTCAATTCCTATCCGTTTAAAGAGATTTTGAATTTCTTGCTGTCCTTCCCCAATATCAAGATGCTACTGTTGGGAGAACGGCTGCCCTATACCGACATGAGCCCCAATCAGGCGGCGGTGACCACCTTGCAAATTGCCGGACTGGATCCGGCTGTGGTAATTGGCTTGCTACAGAAGCGTTTCCCGGAGCGAATTGATGCCCAGATGGCGGAACGCTTGTTTCAAAAGACCCAGGGCGCCCCCTGGTTGCTCAGGGTCCTGTTGTATTTGAACAAAAGAACCGAAGGGCTGCTGAAAGAACTGGAGCCCTACCTGCTGGATGAATCGGTTCCGCCGGTTGCGCCGATCATTCGGGCCATTTGCCGCCAGCTGAGTGACGTGGAGCTGAAAACCATCCAAACACTGGCCTTGGTACGCCACCCGGTCAGTTTTCAGGTGGCCATGGCGATGACCCGGTTTTGTCATCCGCAATTTTCCGGGGTGGCCGAAGAAGGGTTTGTCCCCTTGGATGAATCCCTGATGAAGCCCTTCCTCAAGATGATTTACCCCCCGCAAGAGGTATTAGAGCACGTTCGCACCCGGGAGGAGAAAGCCCGGAAATTTGAACCCTGGTATGAGTTCTATCATGAAGTGAAAAAAGTCCTGTACCACACCTTGCCGGAAGCGGAGCGCATCCGCATCCATGGGCTCCTGCAGGATTTTTACCTGGCCGAGAAGAAAAAAGAGGCCGAGGAACGGCTCTCGGGCCTGAAGAACAAGTCTCTGTTTGCCGAGGCGAAATTCCATGGGCAGATGACCCGAAGCCGGAAATCATCCAAGGTTTCCCGGTTAGAAGACCTGGAAACGGGAAACTGGATGGGGAGTAAAGCCTATCTCTACCAAAGCACCCGGCCTTTGAGCCAGGAACGAACCTTTACCCTGGATGATTACCGCCAGGTTTCCTTGCCTGGAGAACCGGAGGCGGGCGATCCAGAGTCGGAGTTTCGGGCATGGGTCAGTGCGTATGAGGAGGGCTCAGATGCTGGGTTCGATGAGGGCACCCTGGAACTAACGCCGGAGGAAAAAAAGCTGCTCACCGGCGGTGTCCCAAGCCCTGGGGATCGTGTGGATACGTTTCATCCCACTCCAGGGGAGCTAATCCCGCTCCGGGCGCAGGCGCCGGAAGACACCACTCAGACTTTGCAGGCGCTGGCGGATGCGGTGTATGAGGAACCGGGAAAATCAATGGAAACCGTTGATCCCATGGAACGGGCCATTCAGCAGAAGCTGGCCACGGCGGTGGCGAACTTGCAAAAGCCCCAGTTGGGCCAATACCTCTTGGAACTGGCCCAATATCGGATCTCCAAGGGACTGTATGAACGGGCTGAAGAGTGCCTGGAAAAAGCCCTGTCCCTGAAAAAGGAAATGGCCACCTCGGTTCTGGCGGAGATTTACCGTTTGCAGGGCACGATTCACAAGGAACTGTACCGACATAATTCAGCGGTTATTGCCCTTATGCACGCGGCGGAATACCTGGAACAATTGCCTGAAAGTGCCCCGGCAGACTTTATTGAAAAACGGGCGGAGGTCTATCAGGATCTGGCGGAAATTTACGCCTACCGAAAGCAGCCGGATCAAGCGGGCCAGTACTTTTTAAAGGCCTTAACCAGCTATCAGGCCGCTGGAATCCAACATAACCAGTCGGAAATTTACTTTAAGCTGGGCAATTTGGCCGATGATCAGAATCACCCGGAAGAGGCCATTCAGTATTACCAAAAGTCCCTGGAACTGGATAAACAACAGGGGAACCATGATTCCTGCGCGGCGGCGTTGGCAAACATGGGGATTATCTATGAAGAGTTGGGACAGGAAGACAGGGCGATTGCGTGCTTTCAGGACTCCCTGGGTTTTGATAAGCGAGCCAACAACTGGGAAGGGCAGATCAAGAACTTGGAATCCCTGGCAACTTTGTTTGCCCGTCGGCAGCACTATGCTCAGGCATCGGAGTGTCACCTGCAGGCGTTGAATCTGGCCATTCGGGAGGAAAACAAAATCTGGCAGGCCCGTATCTATCTACATATGGGCGAGCTGGCTTTGGAGCAAGAAGCGTGGCAAACGGCGATGCACTCGTTCCAGGCGGCCCGATCCAGCGGGGCCGATGAGCTCTCTTCCCGCAGTTTAAACTTGATAGAAGCGAAAATTCAGGAGGTTCAGCGTGTCTTACGAGCAACATAAGGAGGAACTGTTTACGCTAATCCAGACCCTGTCCTTTCAAAAAGGGGATTTTTTACTGGCCTCGGGCAAGCGGTCCAAGTATTACATTGATTGTCGAAAGACCACCTTGTCCGCTCGGGGCGCCTACCTGATTGGGCACTTGTTATACGAAAAAATCCGACCCTTGCACATTGACGCGGTAGGAGGCATGTCGATGGGGGCGGATCCCATTGTGACGGCCATCAGTTACCGGAGTGCCGAGGTGGGACAATCGGTGGAAGGGTTTTTAATCCGAAAGGAAGCCAAGGGTCACGGGATGGGACGCCAGGTAGAGGGACATCTCAAGCCCTGGATGCGGGTGGTCCTGGTAGAAGATGTGGTCACCACAGGGAGTTCAACTATAAAAGCGATCCAGGCGGTCAAAACCACTTGTCCCAGTGCGCGCATTGTGCAGATTGTATCCCTGGTTGATCGGGAGTCCGGCGGTAAAGAAGCTTTTACTCAACTGGGGATTCCGTACCAGAGCTTATACAGCGTTCGCGAATTTCTTCAGGAATGAACTGGGTCCAGTTTTCATCCAAGTTCTGGAAAAACTGGTGGGCATCCAGCACGTCGTTGTAATTGACCGGGTGGTAATCGCCCAGTCGCTCCAGCTCATCTTCAGTGAGTTCGGGGTCTTCAAAGCCGGGATATTGTGGGATACCTGCTTCCTCCCCAGTTTCCACGCCAACCATAGCCACCCCGTTTTGGGTTTGGCAACGGTTACAGTAGACATTCACAATGTAAATGCCATCCTCCTGGCGGATCAATTGGATGTCTTCCGGCTGAAAGCTGCAATTGCAGAAATTGCAATTCATCCGCGTGAAAAAATGTTGAATCAGGCTGAATGCATCCATGAGTCAGAACCCACTTCGTTACGAACTATTTAGATTATAACGATTCTGTGCGAAGATTGGAAAAATTTCATATTTTCGTAAGAATTCCTGCTGTGTATGTTGGATAAATCCCCGAAATTACTAGAACATCGCCTGGATCTGGATGTCCAGATCTTTGATACGGACTGCTATGGCGTTATGTGGCATGGCTCCTACCTCAAGTGGATGGAGATGGGCCGGGTCAAGCTGTTGGAGCAAAACGGCGTCAAGCTTTCCAAACCGGGGGATCCAGAGGGGTATATTTACCCCGTGGTGGAACAAACCCTGAAGTTTCGTACCCCGGCGAATTACCAGGACCACCTGACGCTGCTGACCTCCTTGGAAATAGCCCCGCCTAAGCTGATTTTTCACCAATCATTTTACAATCACACCACGGGTAAAATTGCCATGGAGGCCAGTACCCACAACCTGATTCTGGATGCACAGTGGAAGGTACTGAGACGACTTCCGGCAGAGATTTTGAATAAATTACAATCGTAGTTTGTAAACATCTGCGGGCTGATCTAGCACAGTTTGGCCTTCAGGGGTGTTTCTTTCTTCAAACCGTCTAGAATTGGCATCCATTTGATGATGAGGATATCTGAAGCAATGCAAGTACACCGTTTACCTGTATCTCACCATGGCTTACGGCAAGTTCGTAAGAATCCTGTGGTCTTTGGCTCATCGGAAGAGTCTCAAAAGCCGAACCCTACGTTAATTGCGGGCAGGATAGGTGATGAGAACTTATCGGAAAGCCAGCTGACCGTGCGGCAGTTGTTTGATGCCACCTTGCATGAGTGTCAACGGCTCCTGGATCCCAGTAAGCGACAGCTTCGAAGTGAAGCGACGGGCAATCCTGAAGCATCGGCTTCCATTCTGAAAAATCTAAGCGATGCCTTGAACGGGTTTCATGACCTGGCCCGGAAAATGGGGTTCAACGTGGAAACTGGAAAAGAGCTGGAACGGGATTAGTTACAGCGAAGGTGGCGGTGAATACGGATTGGGCAGGGTCTGGTGGGCGGCCCCGGAGTGATCGGTTTTAGCCCACTGCAGGTTCCGCTCTTTCTGAAACAAGACTTTCACCACAATTAAAAAGACCAGGGGTACCCAGAGGTAGACCATATACAGACCCGTGATGATGGCCCACTGAAGCGCGTGCCAGAAACCAGGCCGGTTAAAGCGAATGATCGCGACGACCAGCGTTGAACTGGTAAAAATAAAGAAGATGGGTAGAATGATCAGGGAAGAAATCAGGCGTACCTTGGACGCGTCGCCAATAAAATAGCTATATCCCAGCTGGAAGGCGTCAAAAACCACCATAATCGGGAGCATGAACTCGGCCAGGTATGCAAGCATATCGGCTGTGACTCGAAGGGAGCTTTTACGGGAGGTCAGGAGATCAGTAAAATGCTCCATGTAGCGGACCAGAGTGCCTTCTGTCCAGCGACGGCGCTGACGAAGCAAGGGGCCAATTCGGGTAATACCTTCCTCGTATACTAAAACTTTATGGGCAAAGCGAATATCCCACCCAGATAAGTGTAAACGGGTCGAAAGATCCAAATCATCAGTCAGTGTATAGTTGTTCCACCCTTGAACTTCCTCTAGAGCAATCCGCTTGACTAGTTGCCCGTTACCACGAAGTTCAACGGCTCCCATAATGGAATCTCGACCACTTTGGTAATGGGCATCTAGGGAGTATTCATAGTTCTGGCATCGGGTTAGCCAGTTGGTCCCGGCATTGGCGATGACTTTTCGAGCTTGGACCGCGCCAACATTTTCATCAGCCAGGAAAGGCACAATTTTTCTGAGAAAATCCGGTTCCACATAGGCATCCGCGTCGAACACACACAGAACTTCACCGCTAGTGAGGGAAATCGCATCATTTAGAACGGCTGATTTCCCAGGCAAACTGTCGTGAGGGCGAATATAATAGTGGAAATGCTGGTTTTTCAACTCCTCATGGAGCTTCTTTAAGATGAAGGGGGTTTGATCGGTGCTGCGATCATCAATAACCCAAATGTCGTAATACGGGTACTCCAGCTTCAGCAGGTTCCGCACGGTCTGTTCAATGACGCTCTCTTCATTGTGTGCAGCGACCACAATGGATATTTTGGGGACGTATGAGGTATTGATGGGCTTGGGGTACTTGAGTTCTTGTCGCTTGCGGTGTACCAGCGCCAGGGTCAGCAGCCAGGCATAGAGGGTCATGAAGATCAGCAGCAAAATGACCGAGGAATACTGCGGCATGACCTTGCCGGTCAGGTAGACAATGGACCAGACAATCAACAACAGCGTGACAAGTAAGAAACGTTCCAAGAGAAAATCTCCAATTAACGGTCTGGCTAGTAGGCAAGCAGGCGGTGGGCGTATTCCCTGAGGACACGCGCCGTTGTGGCTGAACCATGAATGGTCTTTGCCTGCTCAGCGAAGCGCCGGGCCGTTTCCAGGTAGGTTGGGGAATGCATCAACTTCAATAAGCTCTCTTTAAAACGCCCCAGGTTCGGGTCGTCGAGATTATCATACTGGATTTTCTCGGAAACGCCTAGCTCCACCATGCGCATGGCGTTATTTTCCTGTTCAATCTGCCGGGTATCCGGCACAATCAGTGAGGGTTTACCCAAAGTTAACAGTTCCATGGCCGTGCTGTGGCCCGCTTGAGTAATGACCACATCAGCGGCCTTGAAATACGGTGCGCAATTGGAGACAAACGAAAGCAGCTGAACGTTGGGTGGAACTGCGGCCCCGGTAAAGCTGGAAATCACGATAAAATCATATTCCGGCAATTGGGTAGCGGCCAGGAGGATGGCGTCAAAGAGTGGTCGACGGTATTGATGACCGCCCAGTGAGGCGACGATCAAAGGCCGATCCGAGGTTCTGGGGATCGCCTCTATTTCATCCGCTTGCCAGGCAACCAGGGGGCCCACAAAACGGGTTCGCTTTTTGACCTGAAAATTTTCGGACAGGTTCGGCAGGCACACCGTATGGGGCGGCGGGAAATCAGGAATCAAAATCTCTTCGGCGCTGGAGAGCCAGAGTTTCATGACCCACTCAAAGGAGCGGCCAAAGAGCTTGACCAGGGCGGAATCCCGTTCAAAAAATGGGTAAAAGGCGCTTTGGTTGGTCAATACCAGGCAGGGGATGTTCAGGCGAGCCGCGGCGAGTACCGGGGCCATGCGACCATCAGCCACCACCAGAGACACGGCATGCTCCCGCATGATGTCCATCTCTTCCTGTACAATCAGGTTAAAGCCCAGGGCCCGAGCGGGGTTATGGAGAATGGTTTTTCCCACATCAAACGACCCCTCAGAGCCTACAAACTTCACTTCCTGAGTCACTCCGACACAAGGGACGTTTTCGGCCTTGACGCGATCCAGGGCGTAGCTGTAGGTTCCAATGAGAATATCATCCGGGGTAAATTGCCGGGCAATGGCCAAAGCCCGGCTGGAATGACCATATCCCTCGCTGCTGACCGAGAGATAAATTTTATCCTTTAAGCCGGGCAGCGCTTTTTTACGCTTACCAATTTGCAGAAGAGACATGTCGTTGTTGTACCCGTTGGTAAAGCCCTATCATACCAAGTCCAAGCAATGGGGCGCCAATGATTAAAAACATCAACTTAACCCCTAATTGCTCAACCGCCAAACCGGCAATCAGAACCGGCAGGGTGGAAGCGGTGCTGAGGATGGTAAACTGCACGCCCAGGACCTTTCCCCGCTTATCCGCTGGGATCAATTCATGGAGCAGTGATTGGAGGGGGATGGCGATGAAGGCCGCCCCAACCCCCATCACAGTTGACAGGATGTATGTATAGAGCATTCGGGTGGTAAAGTGAATGGGATCCAAATACACAAATTCATTCACAAAGGCCGGGATCATAAAGACATGATCCGTTTCAGAGATCAGTTCGGTAAAGGCCAACAGGGTCAAACAGATGCCGGTGACCACAAACCCGCCATACACCATATAGCCTCGCTTGGCCTGCTGGAACTGGTGCCCGACCAGAAAGGCCCCCAGTGCCATGCCGATTCCGCTAAACGTAATGATATAGGCAAACTTTCGAGCCGCCACGTTGGGATCATCATACAAAAAGGCTTTGGCAAAGCTGATAAAGAGAATACAAACGGCCACCACCGTACTAAACAGGACAGATAGCTTGAGCATGGCGTGTAAAATCATGCGGTGCTTCCAGATATAGAGCAATCCGTCATGCATTTCTTCTTTAAAGCGTGCAAAGGCTTCTGCCAGATTGGCGGCGGGGGAAAGGTTTTCTACCACAGAGGGCGGGGGGACCTTAACAAACATCAGCGCGGTGCTGGCCAAGAGGAACAACCCGACAATGGACCAATGGACCTGATGGAGGGAGAAAATATTGATCAGCGGGTCTCCCAACGCAAAACCAAAGATCACAGAGGCCATCATGGTGGTGGTAAAAATGGAGTTGGCCGTAATAATGTGGGACTTTTTAACAATCATGGGGATGGTTGCAGCCTCAGCCGGTACAAAGAACTGGGTGGCGCAGGAAATCAGGAAGGCCAGCAGGTAAATCGACCAGGCGCTTCCGGCGGCGGCGAAGGGCAGTAGCCCGACAATACAGGCCCGTAGAATGTTGGTGCTGACCAATACCATGCGTCGGGGCCAACGATCCACGAATACACCTGCCACCGCTGTTAAGACAATGGCCGGAATGGTAAAGGCAATGTATAAAAAACTGGTATAACGGTCGCTGGAGCCAAAATGATGGACAATCAATGCAATAAAGACCACAAAAATAATGCGATCAGCCACCTGGGAAAAAATTTGGCCGATCCAAAGCGCCAGGAAGCTTTTATTATGCAGGACATGCTGATAACTTCCCTCTGATGAGGCAACGTCCTCGATTGAGGATTCAGGTAGTGGGCTTTGGACAGACATCAGATATTTCCTAAATCAAGCTCCATGAGGTTTTTCATTGTACAGCAAGCAAAAAACTCTGGAAATTACTTTCCCGTCCCCAGTAATTCCAGAACAAAGTCATAGGCATGGATAGTCCGTTCTAGCTTCTCGGAGAAATAATACCGCAAGAACTTTTGTGTCTTGAGGGCATCCACCCCTTCCCAGACCGGCCCCAACGGATGGTTCAGGGCATTGAGCGTGCTGGTTGAGACATTGACCCATTTGGTGGCTGGATACTGTCGGGCTTGTTCCGGCAGGGTGGGACCGCCCAGCTCGGCTGAAAAAGGATAATAGGGCCTGCTGAGATCCAGCGATTCTCCGGTTAGCACGCAGGTGGTAAAGACCGGCTGATACCCGGCTGTGTTTAACAGCTCAACCTGAAAGTGAGTAGCCACCGGCATGACAACCGATTGTTCCAGGTGCATCAAGGTATTTTTCAGGAGAAAATAAATCGCCTCGCTGTCGTGATCATGCTCGGCGGCCAGCAGGTTGACCAGTTCGGCAAACAGCAGGGCAAAGGCTAGCTTGAGCAAGTCTGATCGGATGTGCAGGAACGGATCCAGGGATTGATACTGCACCAGGACGTCCAGGTTTTTTCCGCGGGAAAGATGCACCTGGCTCAGGCTTAAAAGTTCAGCAGCCCCGGTCAGTTTGCTTTTGGCCTTTTTGGCCCCTTTGATGATGGCGCTGATTTTACCGTACTCCGGCGAGTACAGATGGACAATCTTGTCGGCCTCTCCAAAGTCGATGGCTTTTAAGCAAATGGCCTCGGTGGTATAGGTTTTGCTGGCCGTGCTGGGCACCGTAACGACACTCCTGCTTGCTTCTTCAAGGATGTTTTCCTCCCCAAGAACCATTGTATCCGCTTTCCCTGTGGAAGTATACCAAAATGAAAAAGCCTCCTGCACGCAGGAGGCTTTTTCACGTTTAGAAGAGAATTTTACGCAAGGGCTTGTTTTGCTTTCTCGGCAATCTGCTTGAAAGCCTCGGCGTCCCGTGCGGCAACATCGGCCAGAATTTTCCGGTTGAGCGGGATTCCGGCTTTTTGCAAGCCGTTGATAAAGCGACTGTATGAAAGCCCATTTTGCCGTGCGGCAGCGTTAATCCGGGCGATCCACAAACGACGCAGGTCGCGGCGCTTGTTGCGACGATCCCGATAGGCGTACTTTAGAGACTTCATGACCGCCTGGTTGGCGACTTTGAAGAGCTTGCTCCGGGTACCCCGGAAGCCTTTGGCCAGCTTCAGAATTTTCTTATGGCGCTGGCGGGAAACATTTCCTCTTTTGACTCTGGACATGGCTGTTATTCACCTTGTAATTACTGACGATAAAAAAATAAACCGGCACGCGTTAGCGTATGTACTTGAGGTAGGGAAGCTCCAGACGGAGTTTATCCAGGTTGGTCGGGCTGACTTCCACTTCCCGATCCAGTCGTCTTTTCCGCTTGGAGGATTTGGTCACATTTAAGTGGCCCCGGAAGGCTTGCTGACGCATCAGCTTTCCGGTACCGGTGACTTTGTACCGTTTGGCGGAAGATTTATGCGTTTTCATCTTAGGCATAGCGTATTCTTTCTCTTCTCAGGACGTTTTATTTATGGCTTTTTTGGAGACATATTGATGGTGATGGTGCGCCCTTCAAGGCGGGTGCGACCTTCCTGAACACCGGAATCTTCCAAGTCTAATATAAACCGATTGGCAAGATCAAATGCCAGATCCGCATGTTGGGTTTCCCGGCCCTTCAAGCGAATGGTGACTTTAAGCTTATCGCCGCTTTCGAGAAACTTTTTTGCCCGGCCTAACTTCACATTATAGTCATGTTGATCAATCCGGATCCCCATCTTGATCTCTTTGATTTCAATGACATGTTGCTTCTTTTTGGCTTCGCGGGCTTTTTTCTCGGCTTCAAATTTAAACTTTCCGTAATCAATCAGGCGAACCACTGGGGGGCTGGAATCCAAGCTCATGACAACCAGGTCCACTCCCCGTTCCTCGGCGCGTCTTTCCGCTTCTTCCCGAGACACAATCTCATTGGTTTCCCCGTCGATGAGGCGCACTTCTGAAACCCGAATATTCGGCGTGAGTATCTGAGGGCCTTTTGCGGGTGGTTTACCACCGCCGCCTCGTTGTGAAGTTTGCTTGGAAATAGGAACTTCCTCCTGATTCTATGCCAACCATCGAGATGAGCTGTATATCAATTACCGGTTCCATAAGATTGCGGAAGGGGGGACTTGAACCCCCACAGCCGAAGCCACATGCTCCTGAAACATGCGTGTCTACCATTCCACCACTTCCGCGTGTGAGGCTGTTATATACAGTAGTGTAGCGTTGACATCACAACAAAATGATACTGTATCCCAACGTCTTCGACAAATCAAGAGGGGAAACCAGGGAATTGGATCCGGGGTCGGAGAATCATGGGGGATGTTTGCGTCGTTTATTAAAAAAATTCGTTCATACAGAAAAGATTGATCCATGGGTCTATACGATGTGGGCGATGACCGCCGGATCGATTTATAGGATAAAAGGGGGTAAGTAGGAAGGAGCCTGAGTCATGTTGAGGAGAATCGCCTGAAAACCCGCCTGAAAACCCGCCGGGAACGGTAACACAAAACGGGACAACGTGGTTTTTATATAAACAAGGGCTCCGGGCACAGAGTATATAAAGCACTAAAAACACGGGACAACCGCTGATGGGCAGTAAGTCAAAAGCCGCTACAAGCCGGAAGAAAAAGACCGAGGTCGCAGAAATTGATCTGCTGACCCGTTTTGCTGCTTCTATGGGCACGCTTGGAGGGACGCTTGGGACCAAAGAGCGCATCATGCACTCGTTGATGGAGGTGGATACGGCCTCCATGTTTTCGGTTTCTTCCAACATCGACTGGGCATTAAAAGAAGTGGAATGCGCCCGGCAGTTTAACTTTGATTTGCCCGATGATCTGGTCCTGGCGGTCCACCTGCTGGAGCAGGCAATAGAAGATATTCTGGGGGTGCGCCAAAGTCTGATTTTGCTGTTTGATGAGGAAAGCGGAGTATATACCTGCCTGAACGATGAAAAGCAGCCCAAGCAGCCGACCCGGGAGCTGACCCGGATTTCTGATCACTTTCTTCAGGACTTGATGGGCACCGAAGAGGTGCTGCACACGCACCTGATCTTTCATGGGGATTTGGTGGGCATTGTGGCCGTAGCGAATAAGGACAACGGTCAGGCGTTTAACGTCCAGGATGAGATTCTACTGGAGGTGATGGCCCCTTACCTGGCCACCAAAGCCCTGCGCTTTAAGTCTTTGAAGCAATCTCTGGTACTGCCCTACAAGCAAAGTATTCTGTTGGATGTGTCCACTTGCCTGGTGGGGGCCGTAGATGAACAGAGCATTCTCCATGCTGTGCTGGATGCCTGTTACAACCGCCTGCATTTTGATATTGGGCAGTTTATCGCCTGGAATCCGCAAACCGGTGAAGGGGATGTACTGTATGAAAACCTTCACGGGGTCTTTGAAAACTACAGCCATGTTGGCCTTTCGGATAAACGCAAGCATATCAAGGAGTTCGCCAGTCTCATGAGCCTGATGGCATCTGGTGTTCGGAAGGATCCGTTTTTGCAGATTCGCGGCCGTCAGTTGGGAGATAAAACCCTGGCCGAGGTCTTTTCGGTGAAAGGGGCGGAGTCGGCCTTGATTCTACCCGTGCGGGAGCTGGCCAGCCAAAGCATCCAGGGGGCGTTGGTCTTGATTAAAACCCACGATGAGTTGCTGCCCAAGGAAGACATTGAAGTGGCCCAGCAAATCAGTCTGTTGACCTCTCAGGCCCTGAGCCGGTCGCAGGTGCTGGAAAAAGCCCTGGCGATTGCCACGGTGGATGAACTGACTGGTCTGTTGAACCGCCGTGGCTTTTATGAGCGCTTTGAAGCGGAAATTGAGCGGGCGCGTCGTCACTTGACTCACCTGTCAGTGGCTTTGATTGATGTGGATTTCTTTAAAAAGCTCAACGATACGTATGGACACCTGAATGGGGATGTGGTTTTGCGGACCCTGGGTGAAATGCTCAATAAAAACCTTCGGAAAAGCGATGTGGTTTCTCGTTTTGGTGGGGAAGAGTTTGCTGTGCTCCTCCCGGATACCACGGTCAAGGACGCAGCGGATCTGATTGATCGTTTACGTCACAACATTGAAACCATGACAGTGACCGGGATCAACGGTGAAACGTTGAGAGTGACCATCAGTGCTGGGGTTTCATATGTGGATATGAGTAGTGGTTTGCAGCGAGAGGCTCGGGAGATTATCTCCCAGTCGTTGGCTCAGGCGGATGAGGAGCTGTATCAGGCAAAACACCAGGGCCGGAACCAGGTCTGCGTGGCGAATTCATAAAAAACGTTTTGTTTGTTTGGGTTTGGGTTGTGGAGCAGTTATAATCGTTCACGATGAGAAACGTTCTTGCGATGATTCTGGCAGGCGGTGAAGGCCGCCGTTTACACCCATTGACACGGGAGCGTGCCAAGCCTGCTGTGCCGTTTGGGGGTAAGTATCGCATCATTGACTTTGTCCTGAACAATTTTGCCAACTCGGGCATTCAAAAGATCAAGGTGTTGACCCAGTTTAAGTCCGATTCCCTGAACCGGCACATCGCCCGGGTGTGGCCGATGGGGCCGTTTTTTCACCAGTATGTCGATTTGGTCCCGGCCCAGATGCGGGTGGGGAAGGAATGGTATCGGGGGACAGCCGACGCCATTTATCAGAACCTGAACCTGATTTATGATGACATGCCGGATATTGTCTGTGTCTTTGGCGGAGATCACATCTATAAGATGGATGTGACCCAGATGATTACTTATCATCGGGAGAAAAAAGCGGATTTAACCATTGCCGCCATCCCGGTGCCAGTGGAAAAAGCCTCGGCCTTTGGGGTGATTGAGGTTAATTCAGAGTACGAGGTGGTGGGCTGGGAAGAAAAACCAGCCAACCCCAAGGAGATGCCGGATAAGCCGGGCTGGGCCCTGGCCTCGATGGGAAATTACGTGTTTTACCGGGACATCCTGATTCAGGAGCTGGAGCGGGATGCGGCAGATCCCAAATCTCAGCACGATTTTGGCCATAATGTGATTAAAGCCATGTTGGGCCGCCACCGGGTTTTTGTCTATGATTTCCACACCAATATCGTCCCCGGAACCTCAGAGGCTGAGCGGGGCTACTGGCGGGATGTGGGAGACATTGACTCTTACTGGGAAGCCAACATGGATCTGGTGGACGTACAACCCACGTTTAACATGTATCACAAGCAATGGCCCATTCGAACGTTCTCTTATCAGGCCCCGCCTTCGAAATACGTGCATGATCAGGAAGATCGTCGGGGAACGGCGGTGAATTCCATTGTGTCAGATGGTTGTATTATCAGTGGGGGGATGCTGAAGCGATGCGTATTATCACCTTATTGCCGTATTAATAGTTTTTCTACCATTGAAGACACCATTATTATGAACAGCGTCAACGTGGGCCGCCATGCGCTGATACGAAAGGCCATTATTGATAAGAACGTGGATATTCCCCCGAACACCCGGATTGGCTATGACCGCTACGAAGATGAAGAACGGGGGTTTTATGTGTCCCCTGGCGGGGTAACAGTGGTGCCTAAAGGGGCAGTCATCAAGCCCTACGAGTAAGGGGCTCATTAGGGATACAGGGTTTTTACCAGAAGGCGGGTTAGCCCATGGAGGGCTTCTTTCATCTCGGCAATCCCTGCTGAACCGTTCAGTATGATATCCGCATGCCGTTTGGTCGGTTCGACATGTTGGTCATGCATGGTCATGCCCCGGTTAAAAAAGGCCCAACCCGCTTTATCGGGCTGGATATTCCGTTGGGGCGCCCGGTGCCACCAGCGTGCTTTCCGGGTGGCGTAATCCGTGTCAATAAAAACACGGAGATCCATCAGCTTTCTCAGGGATTCAGGGACAAAGGCAAACATGCCTTCTACCAGAAAGAAGGGAGCGGGGGTTTTGGTTTTATCCCCTTCTTTCCGGCTGCTGTCTTGAAAGCTATAGCTGGGGGTTTTGGCCCCGTGGCCGTTTTTAATCCGAAGCACGTCTCGGGTGGCCTGGTGGAGCGTGAGGGCCTTGGGGGTGTCCAGGTTGATTTTTTGGAAAAACGCGGCATCCCCCATGGCTTTCTTCTGACGGGATCGATCCTGGTAATAGTCATCCAGCATCAAGCTGTCAATCACGGGGCCTTGTTCCCGCTTTTTCCAGCCGGTTAAATCTCGGGCCGCTTTGGGGAAGAGCCGAAGTAGGGCATCTTTCGCTGTCGTCTTGCCTGAAGCGGTGCCTCCGGCCAGTCCAATGATAAAGGGGGTAGGCTGGTTGATGGAGGTCCGCTGCTGCCGCTCCAGAAAACTTTGAACCTGCTTCATCAGCGCGTTGATGTCCAGTTTTTTGAGAATGGGCGTTTCATGAAACTGTTGATCCCAGCTTTGCAAGGCGATGAGGCCTTGTTGAAAGGCTTGCAGTTTTCGGGGAATCGCTTGTGGATCGCTCTGTTTTTGGGGCAGTCTTGCCTGAAAAGTGAGGGAAGTGGGGCTGGAAAGCGGGTGCATGGAAAATTCCTTACCTTGTTTTGCTTCTCGGCGTTTTGGCTTCTGGCCATGATACTAAACCACAAAAATAGGGCTCTCCCTACGAAGAGCCCTAAGCGTGTAAAGAAATTGCATGAATGGGTCTATTGAATAAAGCCCAGTTTGCGCAGGAACCACATCACCGGGTCGTAGTAGCGATCCACCACCCGTTCTTTCAATGGAATGATGGCATTGTCGGTAATATGGATTTCTTCTGGGCAGACCTCGGTACAGCACTTGGTAATGTTACACAGACCGATACCGGCTTCGTTTTTAATGAAGGGAATTCGATCGGCCCGGTCCATGGGGTGCATTTCCAGACCCGCCAGGCGTACCATAAAGCGGGGGCCCGCAAACTTGTCCTTTTGATCATGGTTTCGCAGGACATGGCAGACATCCTGACACAGGAAGCACTCGATACATTTGCGGAATTCCTGTACCCGATCCACATCTTCCTGGTAATAGCGCCATTTGTCTACCGGCTCATCCGGCGGAGTGAAGGCCTGAATGGTCTTATTCACTTCATAGTTCCAGGAGACATCGGCCACCAGATCCTTGATAATGGGGAAGGTTTTAATCGGATGCACTCGGATGGGCTGGCTGAGATCATAGTCATCCAGCCGGGTTTTACACATCAATGATGGTTTTCCGTTGACCTCTCCACTGCAAGAACCGCATTTGGCAGCTTTACAGTTCCATCGAACCGACAGACCGGGGTCAATAAAGCCTTGGATGTAGTGCATGGCATCCAGAACCACCATGCCCTCTTCCACCGGCACCTTGTATTCGACTTCCCCGCCGCCGGCAGCGTCCCCACGGTAAACCAGAAAAGTTGCTTCTTGTGCCATGCTCTACTTGACCTCCTCAAACAGCTTCTTCAGCTCTGCCGGCATTTCCTCTTTTTGCACCTGGGTGATTGTCATGGTGTCGCCGTCTTTGGCGGTCACGTTGTTGACACTGCTCCAGTAGGTGTCGTACTCCGGGTAATCTTCCCGTGTATGTCCACCCCGGCTCTCTTTCCGAAGCAATGCACCGCGAGCAACGGCTTCAGAAACGGTAATCATGTTACCCAAATCCCAGGCCAGGTGCCATCCTGGGTTATATTGCCGGGAACCTTCCACCGAAACGTTGGCCGCCCGCTTTCTCAAGGCCGCAAGTTCCTCAATGGCACTTTGCAGATCGGCTTCATTACGGACAATCCCGACCTTGTTCTGCATCAACTCTTGCAGATCCCGGTGAATGGCATAAGGGCCTTCTCCTGAGCGCTCAAAGGGGGCTTCCAGTTCTTTGGCCGCGGCGATGACATCTTCATCCCGCAAGGAGACTTCTCCGTCATGGCTATTGACAAACTCAATGGCGCCTAGCCCGGCCCGACGGCCAAAGACCAGGAGGTCAGAAAGCGAGTTACCGCCTAGACGGTTGGCTCCATGCATCCCGCCAGCCACTTCGCCACAGGCAAAGAGCCCAGGTACACGAGACATGGCGGTTTCAGGATCCACTTTCACGCCACCCATGGTGTAGTGGGTGGTAGGACCCACTTCCATCGGGGCCTTGGTAATATCCACATCGGCCAGCTCTTTGAACTGGTGGTACATGCTGGGGAGCTTTTTCTTGATGTATTCTGCATCCCGGTGGGAAATATCCAAGAAGGCACCACCATGGGGGCTTCCTCGACCTTCCCGGACTTCGGTATTGATGGCTTTTGCCACGATATCCCGGGTGGACAGCTCCATCCGCTTGGGATCATATTTTTCCATGAAGCGCTCACCCTTGTTGTTGCGTAGGATCCCGCCTTCGCCCCGAACGGCCTCAGTCACCAGAATCCCGCGAACCCCCGGTGGCCAGACCATGCCGGTAGGATGGAACTGGACAAATTCTGAATCCACCAGCTCGGCCCCGGCGTCATAAGCCATAGCATGGCCATCACCCGTGTATTCCCAAGAGTTAGAGGTAACTTTCCAGGCTTTCCCAATACCGCCAGTTGCTAAAATCACGGCTTTGGCTTTAAAGACCACAAAGCGTCCGGTTTCTCGCCAGTAACCAAAGGCCCCGGCTACGCGATCGCCGTCTTTCAGCAGACGGGTGGTGGTGCATTCCATAAAGACATCAATGCCCATATGGACCCCTTTGTCTTGCAGGGTGCGGATCATCTCCAAACCGGTCCGGTCGCCCACGTGGCATAACCGACGGTACGTATGTCCGCCAAAGGGCCGCTGGCTGATTTTGCCGTCCTTGGTTCGGTCAAACACGGCACCCCATTGTTCCAGTTCCCGAATCCGATCCGGGGCTTCCTTGGCGTGCAGCTCAGCCATTTTCCAGTTGTTCATGAACTTGCCGCCGTGCATGGTGTCATGGAAATGGGTTTTCCAGTCATCCAGGGCATCTACGTTGGCCATCGCCGCTGCGGCCCCGCCTTCGGCCATAACCGTGTGGGCTTTACCCAGGAGGGATTTACAGACCAGGGCGACGGAGCGGCCACTGGCGGAAACCTCAATGGCGGCCCGTAGTCCGGCACCACCAGCGCCAATGACAATCACATCATAATTATGTGTTTCATAAGGGTGGGACATAGTATCAATGATCCTTTAGCTGAAGGGGAAATATACAAAATCTTGCCAGATGCCCATGGACACCAGACGGATGTAGAGATCGGCAAAACCCACGGTGAACAGACTCAACCAGGCAAAGAGCATATGGTGCTCGTTGAGGAAGGTTTGCCGTTTCCATGCGTGATGCCTGGCCTCAGATACCGGCGAACAGGAGAAGCAGTCAATGTTTCCCCCTAGCAGGTGCCGATATGAGTGGCAACCAAAGGTGTAGGCTGCCAGTAGAATGACGTTAATAGTTAACACCAGACTGCCCACTCCGATACCCACACCTTGGCCAGGGAACCAGAAGGATAGGAGGGCATCATAGCTCAGAAAAACGATAAAGAGGACGGCGATGTAAAAGAAGAATCGGTGCAGGTTCTGCAGGACCATCGGGAAGACCTGCTCACCCCGGTAGGTTTTGCCCTTGCCAAGCAGGAATGCCAGGGGGCTTTTAATCTCATTAACCGCACATCCGACAGGCTGGGTAAAGAAGGAGCGGTAATAGGCTTTCCGGTAGTAATAGCAGGTGGTCCGGAATCCAGCCGGGGCCCACAGGATAAAGAAAGCCGGTGAGAGGCCAGCCAGTAAGCCCCAACCCATGTCCTCAAAGAAGGGTCTTAAGTTGGGAGCATAGAAGGGAGAGAGGTACTGGGTTCCTTCCACCTCATAATGGTTGCCTTGAAAGGCAGCCCAGGTTGCATACACGATAAAAATGCCCAAACCGAGGAAAACGAGTAAGGGCTCTTGCCACCAGTTATCTTTCCGCTCCGTTCCAGGATTGGTTGTCTGATGGGCAGTGGTTTCGAGGGATGTGGCCACGATATCCTCCGGGTTCTCACTGAATGCTGATATAGTAGGGACTCAAAAAACACAAAAAAAGAGGTGTCGTTGAGAATGAAAAGACGCTATTAATTCGCCATCATATGAAAAAGATGGCGAATGGTCTGTGATATCGCTCAATCAAGCCTCGGCGGTTTTAGAAAAAAAGGGGCTAAACGTGGGCCCCGTGCTTTTTTAAAGCGGTTAATACTTCTTCATCCGTTTGGCTTTGAACGGCGATTTGCTGAAATGCTTTCCCGTCAATCCCCAGCTGGTTTAAGAGATTGCGGTCCATGGGGCAGGGGTATTCCAGGTCATAGATATCAATTTCACCGGCGGCTTCCAATCGTGCCTTGTCTATCATTCTGGCCAGCCAAGGGATTCCACCGATGGTTTGGCTTCCGTCTCTGGGTGCGGGCATGGTTGACCTCCTTCTTGTCTTACTTTGGCTAGATTTTGGTTTATTTTAGCGTAAATCTTTCGGCAATTCATTCCCCCCGCATGAAAAATTCTTTATAATAACGTCTTATGTTAGGGTTTTTGAAAAACCGGCTCAGTGTCTCATCTCGCATCCTCCGGGTGGGGAAAAATTTTGGCGTTTCCTTGGAACAATGGGCCTCCACCGGAGAACGAGACGCCATTCTGGCCTCTTCCGGGATGGGGAAATCCTACCTGACCGGGGTAATTTTGGAAGAAACCCTGGAAACAGGCGGCTTGGTCTGTGTCATTGACCCGGAAGGTGAGCATTTTACTTTAGCCGCCCGCTACCCCATGCTCATTATTGGCGGGGAGCATGGTCACCTCCCTATTGAGGAAGACGCGCTGGATCTCTATATTGAGACGATGCTTCAGGGTCGTTTGTCCATTGTCTTTGACCTTTCAGATTTTCTGGATCATGAGCAACAGCATTTATACGGGGTGATTGCCGATCATCTCTTTAACTTAGAGCAAAAATACCGAACCAAGGTGCGGATGGTGGTGGAGGAAGCTCAGATTTACGCCCCGCAACGCATGGCCGCCACATCTACCAAACGGGGCAAAAAAAACCTGAAAGATCCGGTGCAGGCCAGCCAGAAAATCGCAAAACGAGGCCGGAAGCGGGCCATTGATAGTCTGTGGGCTACCCAGCGGCCTGCCAGCTTGAACAAGGATATCTTGAGCCAATGTAACCGGTTCTGGTTTGGGGGAATTACCTCAGAACAAGATTACAAGGCCATTAAGCCCTTTTTAAACGAGGCGGGCATTTCCTTTGCCGATGTCAAAGCATTAAATCCAGGGGAGTTTTATTACTTTGGCAAGGGGGAAACCAAGCTGGTGAAAGTCCGAAAGCGCCTTTGTAAGCATGCAGGCGCTACGCCAGAAGCAGGGGTGAACTTCAGCGCCGCCGAAGACAAGTCTCTGGATGAGGCGGTATCGCAACTGGCCAAGCTGGTGGCTCACCGGACCATCCAGAAAAAAGAGGAAGAATCGGAAATTACCCGTCTGAAACAAGTGATTCGGGATCTGGAAGAAGAGAACCAGAAGCTCCATCAGGAGATCCAGGAAGAAAAGATGGCCACCAAGGTCATTGAGCGTCTTGGAAGCGCACCCGTGGCTAGTAAACCCATTCGGCGAAAATCTGCCTACCAGAAGCTGGATGAAACCGCCACTCCCGGAGAGTACGGACCAGAGAAGATCTATCTCGATTAAGCAGCGTGTTCATTTTTTATCATAAAACTTCATTCTGAAAACCCGCTCTATACCTGGGATTTCGGGTATAATTTTTACAAGACAAGACTTTAATGTCTTGGGAGCATGACAACTGAAAAATAGGAATGGAGTGTGGCGGGTGCCTGGACGGGTGTATGGATGGGTAATAGTGGCTCTACTGCTGGTTAGTGGGTCGTTGAGTCTGCCAGAAATGGCTTTTGCCGATGAGTCGATACGGGTTCTGCGGGTAGGCCAGTTTCATGGGGAAGAGGTAACGGCAAAAACCGGTGAGGCCTGGATGGGACTGTACCGTTTGGATGATGGGGTACTGGTTATCAAGCCTGTGACTGTAGAGGTCGAGCTGGTGAATGACCCCATTGTGGATCTCCCGGAGCAAAAAACCGGAAAACGGGTCTTTGTACAGGATGATGCAGTTCAGGATAATGAAAACGAAACAGAGCCTCTTTTATTGCTTCAAGGCCCGGCCGGACTTTTCAGGCCAGGGGGCATCGAGACTGCTTTTGCTGGCGATGCGTTGCTGGTACCCGGTCAATGGGTGGATACGGTTTTGGAGGAGGGATTTTATCGCCTGATTGCCTATGGAGACGTGCGAGAAGATGACCTGGTCTACAATTACCGCCTGAAGCTGTTTGGCGGGGATCCCCAGATAACCCAACAACTAGATGCAGCCCCGTCTTTATCTTTTCTGGATTCCGGGGTACCTCGCCTGCTCTGGGCTGGAGACTTGGACCGGGATGGGAAGCTGGATTTGCTGCTTGATTTAAGTCACCATTACAATGAGACGGCCATGACCCTGTTTCTTTCATCTCAGGCGGAATCGGGGCAGATGGTGAAAAAAGTGGCGACGTTTCTTGTTCATGGGTGTTAGAGAGATTAGGGGGATGCTAGAGGCATTGGCGGTTCAGTTATGTTGCTGCTAAAATAAACACACCCCTGGGCAAGTGGCGGAATGGTAGACGCGCTGGTCTTAGGATCAAATCCGTCTACCGAAAAATCGCAACTGGAAACCCTGTCAGCGAGAGGATGCTTTAAAAACAAAAGGAAGTGTCAAAACTTCAAATTTGAGACTAAAATATTAAAAAAGTCTCAAGCCTTAAAACCGAATAAACACCTTTTATGCCGATGTGGAGGAATGGTAGACGCGTCGTTCTTAGGAGCCGATTGTAGCGATACCGTGCCGGTTCGAGTCCGGCCATCGGCATTTTTTACTGCCTGTTTGAGGGGTGGGCACTTAGTCTCGATTCATAAGGAGTCGAGCTATGGCGCTTCAATTACCCAGTCC
>CAYLWC010000022.1:0-43898 GCA_964387265.1 uncultured Vampirovibrionales bacterium
CATCTTGATATAACTTAGCTTTTTTCCTTTATATTGCTTTAATTTATTCAAGGGAATAAGGTCATTAGCATAAAAAACAATTATTTTGCTTTGGAACTAATTATTTATAAATGTTAATAAAATTACAGCAAATCTGGCCGCAGTGACCGGGTGCGATCTAACGCCTGATCATGCCGCCACTTTTCGATGGCCGCGTGATCCCCGGACAACAACACATCTGGCACCTTGAGCCCCTTATATTCTGCCGGGCGAGTATAGTGAGGATAATCCAACAGCCCCTGGTAAAACGAATCCGCCTCCACCGATGAAAACTTTTGCACCGCCCCCGGAATTAAACGGGTCACGGCATCCATCATGCACAAGGCGGGGAGCTCTCCCCCCGTCACCACAAAATCCCCAATGGAAACTTCCTCAATCTCAGGGATCAATTGCTTGATACGTTCATCAAACCCTTCGTAATGGCCGCATAAAAAGACCACCTGCTCGCATGCGGAAAGTTCCAACGCAAAACCATGATCAAACACCCGACCCGCTGGGGAGGTCATCAGCACCCTGGCTGGCTGTTTTAGCGGCAACAGACTTTGATAGGCGTCATCCACCGGCTGACAGGACAACACCATCCCGCTCCCACCCCCATAAGGGGAATCATCAACCTTTTTGTGCGGATCGGTGGTAAAGTCTCGAGGATTTACAGTTTTCACCTCAATGACCCCACTTTTTTGAGCCCGGCCCATAATGCTGGCTTGGGTATACGTTTCAATGATTTCAGGAAAGAGCGTCAAAAAACTGAATTTCATTCCCAAAACCCTTCCAGATTGGCAACAACCACCTGACGTTTTTCCATGTCCACGGTGGGGAAAAAGTGGTCGATAAAGGGGATTAAGTGGGTTTTGGAATTCTCCGAAAGGACGATTTCAAGATATTCCATGCCGCCTGAGGAGAGGACATCCTTGACGGTTCCCAGCACCTTGCCGGATTCATCCATGACGGCCAGCCCCAGCATGTCATCCACCCAGTACTCGTTTTCTTCAGGCTCAGGAAGTACCTCCAGCGGCGCGAATAGCTCTCTTCCCACCAGCGGCTCCACGTCATTTCGAGTGGATAGCCCCTGAAAGACCAGGTAGACCATGCGATCTTTTCTTGTCGCTCGCTGAATAGGCAGGCTTTTCAGGCCCGGCTGAAGAAACACTTCACCGATAGCCCCAACCCATGTTGGGTCGTCCGAGGCAGGACGTACCTTGACTTCCCCTTTCAGGCCGTGGCAGCCGACGATTTTTCCGATCCGAACCAGCTTATCCTGGGTCATCGCCTGGAACGCGAGCCTATTGAGAAACAGGCTGAATGGCTTTCACAATGCCATCTTCAACAATCATCTCAGCCGTTTGAAGCTTTTCGTACAGATTGTCTCCGACTCTGACCGTCACCAGCTCTTCCAGTTGTCCGGTCACCAGAAATTGGCCATTTTCAATCTTTTCCAAGTTAGCAGCCTGGCTGGAAACCTGAATCTTTGCCGTGGACAGATCAGAGCGTTTTTTCTGATACTCCCGGTTCACTTGTTCCAATTCCCGCTGAACGTTTTTCCCTTGGCTGGCATACTCTTCCAGTTGCTTGACCGTGTGCTGATACTGGGCTTCCAACTGCTGAAGCTGGGTGTCAATAATTCTTTGTTCTTCTGTCAATTCGGATTGGGCCCGTTGACGGAAGCTATCATTTACCAACGTTCTCACCACCACTTGACGGCGAACCTGAACAGATTGTTGTTCTGTGCTCATTTCCTTACCGTGTTCCTTTTGCTCAACCAATCTCAAAGTATCTAACGTACTGACCATCGGGGAGGTATCCTATATATCAAATACACTGCTTGTTGTGGATGATTGTCCCGCAAACATAACCGGCTTTCAAATAACAAGCAAGCCCACCTAGAAAATCCCGCTCTCAACCGCCAGCCGCTCTCGCATGCCCTCTATGATTTCCCGATCCCGCTTGAGTAGCTGGCTGGCCTGAATCTGGGCTTCCGTCCAAGTTGGTTGGCCCCCCGAAGGGCGGGCGCCTCGATACGCCAGCACCTCCTGTACCTGAGATACTCCATGCTCGGCCATCTCTCCCAGCGTCGTGTTCCCCAGGACCGCCAGCGCCACGGCAATGCCAATACCTTCCCCCAACATGGCGTTATGCTGAACAATCCGCCCAGCCCCTTGCCCAATGGGAGAATACCCGGCAGAACGCCCGATAAAGGCGAAATTTTCCAGCTTTGGCACACACGGCAAGGCCACATCCAGCCCCACATTAAAGATAGGCTTAGGAAGATGTTCACCAGGAAATTGCTTCCAGAGCTGAGCCCCCCGAAGATCCAGCCAGTAACTAAACGTCCCGATGGCTTTTTCTACAGGTACTCCGCCACGAATGGCTTTTTCAGCGGTCATGTTATCTTTAGCCAGCAAAGTCAAGGTCTGACGGACGTAAAGCTCCTGAGGCGGAATCACCTGGGCGTTTTTCATCATGCCTTCTTCCTGTAGGAAGCGCTCAAAGGCCTGCATCTCCTCTAACAAATACGATGGAACCGGTGCCCCATGAGAGAACGCCAGCAACCGATCAAAAGCCGCCTCACCCAACAGGCGGGAACTGGCCACCATGCCGTTAAAACCCATGCTCCCATCGGGCAGAAGCGAAATATTTGCCCCATCAATGGCGATATCCGCCATTGGGTAGGTGCCAGCCTCCCCATGCCGCCAGCAGTGATAGTAAATCCCGATCACCGGATTCAAGATATCCAGATAGTCCATGTCATCTGGTGAATAGGTCAGTCGGGTCACATATTCCTCTCGCAGCGCCGAGGGATGCCAAGGCAACGCCTCTTCCAAAACCTGTCGAATATCAGGGCGCCCACGGAGCCGGGCCTCAAACGCCTGCATCTCGTCTACTGAGGCACCGGCAATCCGAAACACCGGCGAAAAACCCAGATAGTTTTGTTCCTCCCCCAGAATTTCGCCCAGCCCCTGAAGGAAGGGAACGGCCAACTGGCGGGCAATATCGGCATCCGGGGTGGCATCAATGAGCATTTTGGCTTGCAAAACTTCTCCATCTGATAGCGTCATCACATGAGGGCTTCCAGGTAGAACTGTTACGCTTACGCCGCTGAACAGTTCAATTCCCGATTCCTTTACCAGTTCAGCTAAAACCTGATGGGCTTTACCAGAATCCAAAGCCACCCGAACCACACCGGCTTTATCTAAGAACTCCTGAAATAGCGGGCTGGTATACTCGGGCGTAATATCCATGTAACTCAACCCTCCTCGTGTGGAGAGCCCACCCAGCAGGCCAGTGCTTCTTCTTACCAGGGCCACCTTAATCCCACAGCGGGCTGCGGAAACCGCCGTAATGATACTTTCCACCTCATCCCCAATCACCACCACATCCCAGAGTTTCATGCCTTGCTCCCGCAGACCATACGCTGCCTTTTATTGTAGCCGATTCTGCCGGTATCGGTATTCAAACTTGATTTTTGGCCCCCTTCGCCCTAAGCTGAATAAATCCCTTAGAAAGGTGGCGGCATGGCCAAGTGGTAAGGCAGGAGTCTGCAAAACTCTTATCCCCAGTTCGAATCTGGGTGCCGCCTCCAAAGATTTAAAAAGAGCCAGATTTTTACCTGGCTCTTTTTTATAGGCGTTCGCTGGGACAGCGTGAATTTGTTTTCTGTCTTCGCTATTTTTCGTTGCTATTTTTCATCCACTTTTGCAAGCAGTGATTTCAGCAACGACGCGTGACTACCGGCAACCCGCTGTTGCAAGGGTTTCACATATTTTTCAATTTTTGAGTACTCCGGGGAGTTGACCGCGTCTTTCAATCCGTCATCAAACGCACGGTACAGTTTTTCCAGCCCTTGCAAATGCTGGTAATCCTCAACATCAGCGTTTTGAGTAAACAGGTACACATCTTCCTGGGAGGATTGCAACGGTTTTAACGGCCCTACCTCATAAGGCGCCTGCTGTTTTTTCAGCTCATCGACTTTTTGTTCCAGAGCGGCTTTGCTTTTATAGGCAGTCACACCAGAAAAAGCAATACTGGCAGGTTGCGGACTGATATTATTCACGAAGCTGTTCATTGTGTGAGATACCCCATTCTTCTGTTTGTTAAAGGTTAATCAATACAAAACCACACGAACGTTACAATTTCCCGAGTCGTTATAAAGATTCACAATAAGCTTTCACAACAAACCGTCCACCTTAAGGGGCGAGTTTCACCATAAACAATTTCACTTTGCGGCGCAGTTCATTAATCAAGTCGTGGTTTTCACTTTGGCTCACCGCCACCAAGTCATTCAGACGGTTCACCGAATCCTGATGTTGCTGCGGGTTCGCTTGAACACGGGTGATGAACTCGTCCCGCTGTTGACGCACCAGTTCATGAGAGCGCACGAACGACTGGGCAGTGGTGTAAGTAATCGCGTCATTGTCGGTAAAGACGTGGGGGGTGGTATCCAGTGGATTATCACCAATCCCCGCTAAAGGCCCCGAGGCCACAAAGGTCCCCTTTGCTTTCAACTCATTGAGCAGTTGGTTCTTACCCTGTTCTTCCAGCTCCTGACGACGCTGGACGTCCTGCACTTCCGGGGGAACGACAATGCGGTATACGTCACCAAATTGAATGGAATGGTTCATGCTTCCCGTTTTCCTTCACATTTTCCCTTCGGGTATTATGCCTTCGCTACTGGTTTAGACATGTACAACAAATAGCCTTCGATTAAAACCCCTCCACTCATAAAACAAATCGCCTACCCGGTGTCATCCAGTGTTCCCGGGTAGGCAACCGTTTGTAAAAATGAATTTAAGATTTGGCAGCGGCTGGCTTGCGCTCAATATTCCGGTAAACAAAAACCGGCACCTGGCTGCGCTCCAGCACGCCTGTACTGACGCTTCCCAATAACAACTTGGGAAGACCCGAACGCCCATGAGAACCAATGAGAATCTGATCCACGTCCTGCTCTACAGCATATTTACAGATGCTTTCCACTGGATCTCCAACAACATACTCGGCTTTTTCAACCCGACAACCATTGGATTCCAGGTAATTCCGGCCTTCTTTTAAAATACGAATAGCGTCTTCAATCTCGTATTCGGCAATCATCGGATCCGTGACAACACTTAAAAGCACATACTGGGTATTGGCTTTATCTAATGTCTTGCATGCCCATTCTAATGTACTTTTCGCACATTCAGACCCATCAACCGGCAATAAAATTCTCATGAATGAAACTCCTTCTAATGTCTGGCAACCCAGAAAACTGTATAGCATATAAATATCAGACCAGACTGTTCCGGGTCAATTAGACAAACAGACAACACATGCCGAAAGATGGGTATTACCCAACAGTATAAGCAGGGAAGAAGGCCCCATCGGAGGATAACAGTCTCTTGCGAAAGACGTGTGTTTCCACTATAGTGATTCGTACTACAGTTGTTTTGTTGATTTCCGCAGAGAGAGGGGAGTTTCTCGATGAAGATCGTGATTTTTCTCAAACAGGTTCCCGATAATACCAAGCTTCAGTTCACTGAGAACGGCCCTGTTATTGAAGGGGCGCCGATGATGATGAACCCGTATGACGAATACGCCCTGGAAACGGCCCTCCGATTAAAAGAAGCCGCCGGTGGAGACTCCACCGTCACAGTGGTGAGCATGGGCGCACAATCCGCGCGAGAAATCATCAAAAAAGCCATTGCCGTCGGTGCGGATCAGGCATTTCTCCTTTCTGATGACGCGTTCAAAAACGGAGACAGCACAGCCAATGCCAGGGTGCTGGTCAGCGCTGTTCGCACCGTCACCCCGGATTTTGACGTATTGCTCTTCGGCCAGCAATCCCTGGATGAAGCAGCCGGACAGACCGGCCCTAAAGTAGCCGAACTGATGGATCTCCCCAGCCTGACGTTTTGCAAAGACGCCGAAGTTTCAGGTAACTCACTCAAAGTCACTCGAGAAACCGAGCGGGGCGCCGAAGTTCATGAGCTTTCGCTTCCTGGGGTACTGTGCATGATGAAGTGTGATTACGAGCTTCGCAGCTCCAACATCAAGGGCGTGATGAAAGCCAACAAAACGGAAATTCCAATCAAATCCGCCGGTGATTTGGGCATCGACACCAGTCAGGTCGGTGAGTCAGGCTCACCGACCCGAGTCCAGAAAACCTGGAAACGCCCAGCGAAATCCGGTGGGAAAACCATTGAGGGCGCTGAGCCCAAAGCAGCTGTATCCGAGCTGCTCAACTATTTAAAAGATTCCAAAATTTTGTAAGGCCAAGGAGAAGAGGGATATGGAAGGATTTCAAGGCATCTGGGTCATCAGTGAGCTGGTGGATGGTCAGCTGAGTGAAACCAGCCAGGAGCTGTTCACACCTGCCCGCCGACTTGGCGATAAACTGAGTCAACCCGTCACCGGCGTTCTGTTGGCTGGCAGTGGTCAGGATACAAGCCAAGCCGAAGCCATGCTGGGTCAACTTGGGGCGGATCAAGTCATCAGCTTAAAGCATGACGCCCTGGCGAGCTATCAAGGGCAGCTTTATACCAAGGCCCTCAGCGGCCTGATTACCGAACGCAAGCCTGCCGTGGTTCTGGTGAGTGGAACCACCACCGGGCTGGACTTTGCCCCCCGTGTTGCCGTGCGCACCAATGCCGGGCTGGTCACCAACGTGGTGGATCTGGATCTGGATAACGGTCTGGTCCAGGCAACCAAAGGCTGCTTTGCGGAAGCCTTGTTGGAAAATGTGGTAGCACCTGACGCTCGCCCCCAGATGATTGCCATCAAGAAAAAGGCTTTCCCAAAACCGGTGGCGGATGCCAGCCGCTCTGCCTCCGTGGAGCGGGTTAGCCCCAGCATCAGTGCCGATCAAGCCAAAAGCAAGTTGCTTGAAGTCAGGCAGGCTGAATCCAAAGGCGCTAAAAAACTGGAAGAAGCGGATATTATCGTTTCCGGGGGGCGCGGTCTCAAGGGGCCTGAGAACTTCCAGATGATCGAGGAACTAGCGGAAACCCTGGGTGCCGCGGTTGGGGCATCCCGTGCCGTGGTAGACGCCGGATGGCGGCCTCACTCCGAGCAGGTTGGCCAGACCGGAAAAGCCGTCAAGCCCAAGCTGTATATTGCCATTGGCATTTCCGGCGCGATTCAGCACCTTGTGGGGATGAGCACCAGTGATACCATTATCGCCATTAACCAGGATCCCAACGCACCCATCTTTAAGGTGGCTGATTTTGGAATCGTGGGAGACGCTTTCCAAGTGGTGCCAGAACTGACCAAGACCATCAAGGAACAAAACCTGGTTCCAAACGTTTAAACAGAAATAGAAAGAGAGGACAGCCATGACTGTTTCTGTGGATCAAACCCAGCTACTGCCCATCGGCTCAAAGGCTCCTGATTTTGACTTACCCGCAACGGGTGGTAAGCAGGTTAAACTCAGTGATTATAAAGGGCAAAACCTCATTATCGTGTTCTATCCCAAGGATCAAACCCCTGGGTGTACCCGGCAGCTTTGCGCGTTACGGGATGATTTGGAGCAGTTCAAAAACCTGAACACCGCCGTGATTGCCTCTAATCCCGCCAGCCTGGAAAGTCATGAACGCTTTGTGGAAAAGCAAAACTATAACTTTCCCATTCTGGTGGACGCCAATAAGAAAATGGCAGAAGCTTATCATGCCCTCAAAGAAGGCGGCGGGATTGAGCGAACCGTGTATATCGTGGATAAAAACGGTAACATCGGCTACGCTAAACGGGGCCTTCCGCCAGACTCAGAGCTGGAAGAAGCCATTAAAAACTTTGTTTAGATAGGATACCGCCCATGAAGCTGCTTTTGCCCATTGGATCCTCCATCCAGTACTTGGGGCTTGCCTTAATGGTTGGAGGCATCCTGGTTGTCGGGGCCTTTGTGGCGCCAGTTATTTTCAAGATATTTCCCAGGGAGGATGCTGGTGCCGCGCTGACAGTCATCTTTCGACGGTTAGATATCCTGCTTTTGATCGCCCTGGGGGGTGTTCTTCTGGGAGAAGCCCTTCGCATGGCTTCCGGCCTGGTCCCTATGACAAGTATTCTGGCATACGCGCGTTATATTGTGTTGGCGGGATTGACGGTGATGATGCTGATTTCCACCTTTCAGGTCAATCCGAAAATTGAAAAAATGCAGAAGGCAGGCATCCACCCTGGCGGCTCCCCGGAAGGACTGGCGTTTATTAAAACCCACAAACTCTCGGAACAACTGGCCAAGGCAGAACTGGCGGGCGCTGCCCTACTGATTCTTCTCACCCCGTTTTTATCAAAACCCTAGTCAGTCTTTCGGTCATTTAGAGCAGCCCCTCTTCCCTCCAATTCTCTATAATAGGAGGGAATGAATGGAACCTGCCACCTATGTTTGCCCGTCTTTTATCCGTTGCTTTGTTAATCGGTGTCGTGACTGTCGCCATTCTGTACAACGCGCAGATTGTCGAGTTCAGCGACGCGTACCTGGCTCAGCAGGAGGTACGCCCCTACCTTCGCAATCAAAACTATCCCCGCGCTATTGAAATCTACGAAAACCAGGTCAAGGCCCACCCGGGCAACCTACGCCTGGCCATGAACCTGGCGTCCCTGTACGGTCAGCAAGCCCAGATCAGAGAAGCCGAGGCCCTTTACCAACAGATTCTTCAACAAAAGCCGGATCATCTGCGCGCCACCTTGGCTTACGCCAAATTACTAAAGAGCTATCCCGCGCGGGTCAACGAGGCGATTGTTCAATACAGAAAAGCCTTACAATACCACGGCTATAACCCGGTCCTGCTAAGGGAGATGGGGCATTTTTATAAGCAAATGGCAGAAACACTGCCGGATAAGAAGCTAAAAAGCCACAAAACCGTTCGGCCCTGGCTGTATGAGTGGGCGATTTATTATTATCGCCACGCATTACAGGTGGATCCCAATCAATTTTCCGCCCAGTTTGGTTTGGGGGTGGTTTACCAGGCAAGTAGCCAGCCGGAAAAATCGGCAACCCAGTACTGCAACGCCTTGTTAATATCACCCAATAGCTATGAAGCCCGGTATAACCTCGGACTTGTTCTGGTGGATCTGGGCTACCTGGACGTTGGATACCGGCAGCTGGACGGGTCTGTCCGTACGCTCACGGAGCAGGACCAGATTCTGAAAGCCCAGCAATTGGCGGAACAAGTTCAGAAAGTGAAAAACTCGGTCTTTAACGACCCGGAAAAATCCGGTTTGCAGCAAAAGCCGCAACCGGACTTTCTCAATCCAGACTGTTTGAACACACCTTGAACCACTTTAAACGCTAAGAATAAACCCAGAATAACCAGAGATTAGAGATTCATCAGAACCAGGACCAGGTTCAAGAGCATCAACACAAACCAGGCTTTCATCACCGGGCTAATGTTGGATGTCAAGGTTTGCCAGAGTCCCGCTTCTGCATCGCCTGAATACAGCGATGGCAGATCCCCTTTCATGTCAAATTCCCTGAAAGTCATACCATTCCAATCTTTCTTATGTCATTACGAACGCACCAACTACATCATTGATCGTATCGGATCAGGAGGTCCCTCACATCCACCCAACGGTCAATATTTGTTTTTATCATTTTATAGGTGATCAATATTCTGTCAAGTCAGGCCCTCCAGAGTGTTGAAGCTGCATTCTAGCCAAGCGGGGAATACCCTTATAATGCTGAACCCGCTATAATTTGTTCGGGAACCGGGTTCTTTTTATGGATTTGATCGTCATCAATCCATATGGAGTGTTCGCGAACAAGTTGATTTGAGCGAGGTTATCTGTTTATGCTAAGGAAAAAACTCTCTGCTATTGCCATTATTACCGGACTGACAGTTCTGAGCAGTTGCGCTCCACCGAAAACCACCGAAACCCAAAGCAAATTCGCCGCCGATGGCGGACAAAACATTATCCAGGTTCAGGAAAAAAAGCGCGAACCCCATAAAACCGTGGAAATTGACGGCGTTGAATTTCTCCAGGCCCGAGGAACGGTGGGAAAATTTGGCGGTACCTTTTTAGACACACAGATTGGGGATGGCCCCAAGACTTTTAACGGCTGGGCTTCATACGATGCCACCTCTTCCACCATGGCGGATATGCTCTTTGCAGGATTGGTCATCACCGACGCCTATACCGGTGAGGTGATTCCGTACCTGGCCAAAAGCGTTGAGCTTCAAGATGATCAAATAACCTATATCGTCACCCTTCGTAAGGGGCTCCAATGGTCTGACGGTACCCCTCTGACCTCTGAGGATGTTGTTTTCACCTGGAATGAGATTATCAAGGCCGGATTGGGGAATCCCAGCATGCGGGATATTGTCTCGATTAACGGCCAGTTTCCCGAGGTAAGAGCCCTGGACGAACTGACCATTGAATTTAAAACCGCGGTTCCTTTTGCCCCCTTTAAAAGAAATTTGGCAGAAGTGATTGCTCCGGCTCATATCCTGCGCCCGGTCATTGAGAAGGGCGGAGATAAGGCGTTTAGTGCATTCTGGGGGACTAGCGATGCCGCCCGACACCCAGAAAAATTCATATCCAGTGGTATGTGGCTGCTGGAAAAATACGAAACCGGCCAACGGGTTATTTTTAAGCGCAATCCCAACTTTTTTATGGTGGACAAAGAAGGCCAGCGTCTCCCTTACCTGGATCGTTACGTCATCAGCTTTGTGGGCGATATTAACAACCAGCAGCTCCGCTTTGAGCAAGGGGATTCAGATACCTATGGCGTTACCGGAAATTACGTGGCTC
This sequence comes from uncultured Vampirovibrionales bacterium, assembly GCA_964387265.1. Lineage (GTDB taxonomy): Bacteria > Cyanobacteriota > Vampirovibrionia > Vampirovibrionales > Vampirovibrionaceae > CAYLWC01. The sequence goes on from CAYLWC010000022.1 coordinate 10,753, forward strand.
ATGTCCGCATGCTCAAGAAACCGGAATTCACCATGTACAATTTGGGGCCTGCGGCGGGCAGCATGTTCATGAGTTTTAACCTCAATACCCGAAAAGACCCCGGTACCGGCAAACCTTATGTTGATCCGGTCAAATCAAGCTGGTTTACCAATCAGTACTTCCGAAAAGCCGTGGATTGGGCCATTAACCGGGAGGATATTGTCACCAATATCCTCAAAGGCGTCGGTGCACCCCTGTTTACCCCAGAAAGCCTGGCGTCCATCTTCCTGAATGAAAAACTGGCTGAGGGCCATCCCAGGAATCTGGATCAAGCCAAAGAGTACCTGAAAAAAGGAGGCTTTAGCTGGAACGATGAAGGCCAGCTAATAGACTCTGAGGGTCACCGGGTTGAGTTTAACCTGTATACCAACTCCGGCAACACCGAGCGGGAATCCGTCGGCGTTAACATCAAGGAAGACCTGGCTGAGCTGGGCATGAAGGTGAACTTTAAACCCATGGATTTTAACGTTCTGGTGGGCAAGCTCAATCATCAAGGCGATTGGGAAGCCGTGGTAATGGGCCTGACCGGGGGAACGCTTGAGCCTCATAACGGCTTCAATGTCTGGAAAAGTGACGGGGCGCTCCATATGTTTAACCAGCGAGATGTCAAATCCGGAAAGCCAGTTGATCTCTCCGATCGTTTCCCCTGGGAAAAAGAGCTGGATGAGGTCTTTGTTAAAGGCGTCCAGAGCTTCGAGTTTAACGAACGGAAAAAAATCTATGATCGCTACCAGGAAATTGCATACGAGCAGTTACCGTTTATCTATCTGTACTCCCCGCTTCGAATTATCGCGGTGCGGGATCGCGTTAAAAACTTTGACCCGACACCGTTAGAGGCCTTCCATAACCTGGAAGAAATCTGGATTGAGGAGTAGTTCTTTCCGCCGGATAAACCCAAAGCCCTGTCTCATGAGACAGGGCTTTATATGTATAAACAACCCGATCTAATTAGCGCACATCTCCCTCAGGGACCGGGGAAAAAAATATTCCCATTGCTTGATCCCCCCGCACCCTTTGCAGACGGCAAAGTCATTCATAAACATCAAATCCGCGATAAACTCCCCTCTCCCCGCAACCTTGACTACGACTTCCTCATGCTCGTTGGTCCAAAGTTCAACCTGACCATCAAATTCCGGTCGCACCATGAGGTGGAAGTCCGTAGCCCCACACTCTTTGCACTTAAACATCATCTTTCCCTCAAATTCCCCCCAACTCGTTCACATAAGTTTTATCCATATTTTTCTCTCTGCATATATGTTATACACTTCTAGTGAAAAGCGCCAGAATTTACAAGGTTAATTGTTAACAAATATGACAAAATCCATTACCCTCCTCGGCTCAACTGGTTCCATTGGCACGCAAGCGCTGGAAGTGCTCGCGGGAATGCCTGAGCGTTACCAGGTTGTTGGGTTGGCTGCCGGGAAGAACCTGGAATGTCTGGCTGAACAGATTCGGGAATTTCGTCCCAGGCGCGTCTCGATTCAGCGGGCGGAAGATATAGAAACCCTCCGGTCCCTGGTTCCGGATTTTAGCGGGGAGATCCTCTGGGGAGATGAAGGACTCTCTGAGCTATCCGGCGCATCAGATACCCAGGTCGTGCTGGTGGGACTGGTTGGGCTCACGGGATTACAACCGACCCTGACCGCATTGGAAGCGGGAAAACAAGTTTTAACTGCCAATAAAGAAACGTTTGTGGCGGGTGGGCACCTGGTGGCGCCCTATCTGAAGCAAATCATCCCCATTGACAGCGAACATTCGGCAATTCACCAGTGCCTGAAACATGAATCCCGCCAGGCCATTCGAACGCTTTATCTGACCGCCTCCGGCGGGCCGTTTCGGAATCACCCCCTGGAGGCCTTGTCTCAAGTGACTTTGCAAGAAGCCCTCAACCACCCCAACTGGGTCATGGGCAGCAAAATCACCATTGATTCAGCCACCATGATGAATAAGGGGCTGGAAGTCATTGAAGCGCACTGGCTGTTTGGTGTGTCTTATGAAAAAATTCAGGTGGTTATCCACCCCCAAAGCATTATCCATAGCGGCGTTGAATTTATGGATGGCTCCATCCTGGTTCAGATGGGCGCACCCGACATGCGGGTACCGATCCAATACGCGCTCACCTACCCGGAACGGGTATCTGCCGTTGGCTCTGATAGTTTCCTGAACCTGTTACAGCTGGGGCAGCTGGATATACACCCTCCTGATACCCAGCGTTTCCCGTGTATTCAATTGGCCTATGAAGCGGGAAAACTGGGTAGCGGTGCAACAACCGTTTTAAACGCAGCGGATGAGGTGGCTGTATCTCTTTTCTTACAGGAAAAAATTGGGTATCTGGACATCCCCAGACTCATAGAAAGTGTCCTTGAAGAATCCCGCACCGCCCCCCCTCAGCCTTCACTTCAGGAAGTATTTGACTGGGACGCATGGACCAGAGCCAAAGTTTTGGAAATTTCGGGTATTCAGCAAGAATCCCTGGTGGCAGGTTAATCAGACGTCTAAAAAACCCACTACAACTGTCATCTTTTAAAAAAAATTACACAGAAAAAATTTAAATTTTTCAAAATGTAAAACTTGTTATATAATTGATTTCAACTAGAATGTATACCCCTTCGATTGGCCGGACTAGATTTATTCAAGTCCGGTTTTACTTTAGGGAGAATTTTCTGATTTTCATTATAATTTGAACCAAAAGAAAAAACCGGAAGGGTTCCGGTTTATGAATCAGCTTCATAGGGGGTTACACAATAAAACAACGGGTCATCTCTGTAGGGTCAATTCTGACTAATACTGGGACAGATAGGGCATCAGCTTATTAATGCGGCGGGCATCCGGTTTTCCAAGGTTCTTAACCAATACGGGGACCACTTTGTTCATCTGGCAGGTAAAGGAGTAATTCCCTTTGGGAATGGAGCAGTTGGCACAATCGGCATTGGTGACATAACACTTGATCGCCTGATCCGTCCAGGTCTGGGTAATCGAGGAGGAGACTTCCTCATCAATTTGTACTTCCAGTACTTCAGGTTCCAGTAAAACATCTGGAGTATCGCAAAACGAAAGACCTGGGACCATGGCCATGTAAATTGTCCTCCTCGCTAAAAATTCAGCAAAAGCGGTTTGCTTTCCACACCAACCTCTTCACAATCCCCATCCTACAATTTTGTTTACAATTCTCCGTCCCCTAAGTAGAGTATTTGGGGTGATTTACTGAAACCTCTCCAATAACCGGTATCTTCAACCTCTAACATTGACTCGTTCCCAAAGGGATAAGCTTTTTCCACCCAGATGGCTCGGCTTTATTGTCAAAAGATTAGCTTTTCATGGCGCTACCCCTTTGAAAAACAACGGTCTGCCGGGAACCTTTCATACAGCCCCGCTTCAGAACACAGACACACGGCCCCCTGTTCCAAATGCTACAAATTGTATGCAATTCCCCGATTGTTTTTTAAGATTTCCAAAAAGTGTCGATAAACAAGGTAAGAGATGACATTTGCATGATTGCAGGAGAGGCTAAAAGACCCCTATGTTTCGCATACTCATACTGGATCCTCAGAATAACCGCAAAGACGAGGCATTTTACTCATTGCAGGAAACCCTGGAAAAACAGGGTTACACTATTGAGGCGGTACCGTCTTGCGATTCCCTGCTCAGGAAGATCCAGTCCGCGCCTCCGGATCTGGTTCTGGTGGAATCCGATGAATGCGGCAAAGATGGGTACTCCGCTTGCGAAAGCCTGAAACATAACCCGGAAACGGAAAACATCCCGGTTATTTTTCTGAAAAAAGAAGAACCCCGAAACGGGGAGGTGATCCAGGGCCTGAAAAGCGGGGCCAGCGATTTTATTTATTCCTATTCCGGCAACAATGGCCGCATGGAAGAGATTCTGGCCCGTATCCAAAACACCCTGCGCACCAGCCAGACGCTCACCAAGACCAAGGCCCTGGCCGATCAGCTGAACCAGATGAACACCGAGCTGTATGAGCGGAACCTGCAAGTGGAAAAAGAACTCTACGTGGCCCGTCAGCTCCAGCAAAGCCTATTACCCCCTATTCTGAAAGAAGCCAGCCAGGCTGCCGGTTCCAATGAGGGAAAAACACAGGAACTGGATCCCCAAAGCAACCTCTACAGCAAATGTCATTTTCAGGATGAGCGTTTAAAAATCTCGGGGATTTACCTTCCCTGCGATGCTCTGGGAGGCGATATTTATGATGTCATCCAGTTTCCCAGCAATACGTTGGGAGTGGCTGTGGCTGATGTCTCCGGTCATGGCGTTCCGGCGGCTTTTATTACCGCCATTTTCAAGTCCTCCTTCTACCGGATCACTCATTCCCATAGCCGTCCTGGCGATATCCTGTTCCATCTGAACAACGATCTGGCGGATATCGTCAAAACCGGGGAATACGTCACGGCGGTTTACATGCAACTCAGTGAAGATCGCCGCACGCTGGAATACAGTGGCGCGGGGCACCCCTACCCTCTGTACTACAAGGCCTCAGAGAAACAGCTTGTCCGCCTCCAGGAAAACGGAACACCCCTGGTCTGGTTTAAGGGAATGGAATACCCCACCGGCAGCGTCCAACTGGAGCCGGGCGATAAACTCCTGGTGTTTACCGATGGCATCACCGAAATGCGCAATATCCATGGGGAAATGTTCAGCGAGGAAACCCTGGAAAAAATGTTCCTGGAACTGATTCAGGAAAGCCCGGAAGATATTTTGAACACGCTCATCCAACGCCTGTCCGACTTTACTGAAGGGCACCCGCTGGAAGACGACGTGAGCGCTGTACTGTTAGAAGCCTCTTAATAATGTTCTAGACAGGCACGCCGATTTCTAGTTGTTTAAGCAGGTTTGCCATCTCAATGGCCGCCATGGCCGCGTCAATGCCTTTGTGTCCATGTGCGCCCCCAACCCGGTCAAAGGCCTGCTGAACGTTTTCCGTGGTCACCACCCCAAAGATCACCGGAACGCCCGTTGCCAGCGATACATTGGCGATGCCTCTGGCTGACTCGTTGCAGACGTAGTCATAATGGGTCGTTTCACCCCGGATCACACAACCCAGCGTAATCACCGCGTCATATTGTCCAGATTCAGCCAGCTTTTGAGCAATCAACGGCAATTCAAACGCACCAGGAACCCAGCAGACTTTCACGTCCCGCTCAGACACCCCTTTTTCAATCAACCCGCCGACCGCGCCTTCCAACAGTTTTTCAGTAATAAAGCCATTAAAGCGGGATACCACCACGGCAATTTTCAAACCGCTCCCATCCAGTTCACCTGTCAGTAATTGATTGCTCATACGCCTGTCTCCGCTGTATCCATCAAATGTCCAAGCTTTTCCTGCTTGGTCTTTAAATAATGCTCGTTATGGCAATTGCTGCCGGGAGTGAGCGGCACCCGATCCAGAATTTTGAGCCCATAACCATCCAGGCCCCGAATTTTTCGAGGATTGTTCGTCAGCAGGTTAAACGCCGTAATGCCCAAATCCAGAATAATCTGCGCACCGACTCCGTAATGCCTCAAATCGGGGGGGAAGCCCATTTCCAGGTTCGCTTCCACCGTATCCATTCCGGTATCTTGAAGCTCATAACATTTAATCTTGTTGCCCAAACCAATACCCCGACCTTCGTGATTCCGCATGTAAACCAGGGCACCCTTGCCATACTCCTGAATGGCTTTCATCGCCGCATCCAGCTGGTCCCCACAATCACACCGCATGCTGTGCAATACATCACCGGTCAAGCACTCGCTATGGACCCGGACCAGCGGCGCCCTCCCGTCATCCGCGGTCAATTCCCCGACGGCTAAGGCCAAATGCTCGGTACCATCCACTTTATTGGTGTAGGCGTAGACCTGAAACTCACCAAACTTGGTCGGCAAGTTGGCGACCGCGTTACGAACCACCATCTGCTCTTTCTGCAAGCGGTAGTTGATCAACTGAGCCACGGTAATAAACTTCAGGTTAAACTTTTCCGCCAGCTTGAACAGGTCATTTCGACGGGCCATGGTCCCATCAGGGTTTAAGATTTCGCAAATCACCCCAGCTGGCGTCAGGCCAGCCAAGCGGGCTAAATCCACACTGGCTTCGGTCTGCCCGACCCGTTCCAATACCCCGCCAGGCTTAGAGCGAAGCGGGAACACATGACCCGGACGGCGCAAGTCACTGGGAACCGCATCCGGGGCCACTGCCACCTGAATGGTCTTGGCCCGGTCCGCGGCGGAAATGCCGGTGGTTACCCCATATTTCGGGCTGGCGTCGACACTGACCGTAAAGGCCGTCCCCATCAAGTCCCGATTCGGGTACACCATCTGGGAAAGTTCAAGCCGTTCACAGAGTTCTTCGGTCAGCGTCATGCAAATCAGACCCCGCCCTTCCATGGCCATAAAATTAATGATTTCCGGTGTGATTTTCTCGGCGGCGCAGACCAGGTCCCCTTCGTTTTCCCGGTCCTCATCATCGGCCACGATGATCATCTCCCCGTTGGCAATGGCTTCAAGAGCCTCTTCCACCGAGCTGAACTGATAATTTGAGGTATAGGTTTCAATATCCGCCGTCATTTTAAAATGTCTCCCATTGATTCTTCCGGGTGAAGGGATCCCTTACCGACTGTCCGGCCCGTGAATGGCCGCATCCGTATTAAACCAGCCCCCGGCAAAAATTCGCGTGGGCTTCGGTCGAACTTTGGCGCCAGCCTCCTGCATGCTGTACGCCAGTTCCCGAGGTTGCTCCGGTTTATCCTGTATGGCGCCCACTCCCAGCAGACGGGCAACATACTTTCCAAGCAGATCGGTTTCAATATTCACCGTATCCCCAATCTGCAACTGGTCCAAATTGGTATGGGCCAGGGTGTATGGGATAATCGCTACCGTAAACGTATCATCCAAAACCTGGTTAACCGTCAGGCTGATCCCCGATACGGCCACAGAGCCTTTTTCCACAAAATACCGGGCCAGCTCCGGGTTGTTCAGGCGAAAGTGAAAGACCTGGCTATTTCCCTCTTGCCGCCGTTCCACGACCGTTGCGGTACCGTCCACATGGCCGGAGACAAAATGCCCGCCAATCCGGGAAGCGGGCAAGAGCGGGCGCTCCAGGTTCACTTTAATGCCCGGCTTGAACGTGTTAAACGTGGTTTTCGACAATGTTTCCGGGGAAGCCTCAATCACAAAGCTCCGTTCCGGTTCGTTCTGTAGTTCAACCACTGTGGTACAAGCCCCATCAATGGCAATGCTATCGCCTGGCCGCGCGCCTTCCAAAACGACTTCGGCGGCAATCCGAATCCGGCTGCCTCGGGCAAAGGCATCTACAGCAGCCACGGTACCAACTTCTTCAATCAAACCTGTAAACATTGATTTATACCTGAGTGGGGATCTTGCTCACCTTGGGATCAGGGGCCCATTGTCTAAAAACCAATCCTCTGTAGAAAATGATCGTTTTGCCGCCAAAAAAGTTCGGGGACAAAACAGCCTTCAACAAAAGGCTGATCACAGGCATAATGCGCCAAACATCCCCGCAGTTCAAGAAACCATTCGAATTAGAAATTTACACCGTAGCGCTCGGATTTCTGGAGCAGGGCGATTTTCTTGGATTGGTAGGCAATCTGCTCAAAAATCCGGGTCAGCTCGGTCACCGACTCGGCGGTAAAAGAGACTCCGTTGGGGGTGGCATTGGCGATATCATCCATGAGATCTTTATCGGCTGCAATCAGCCCCACGGTAAAAATGGTGATCTGCTCATCGGTGGGGGCATTTCGTCCAATCGATTCCGCATATTCCACCAACGCATCCCGAGTATTGTCATCTTTGGCCGGACGAGGGTCACCATCGGTCAACAACACCATAATCCGGTTGTCATAATTTTTGCTCATCAGCTGGGCCACCGCTTCCCGCATGCCTAAGTCAATCCGGGTATTACCAGCAGCTCGAATCGGACGTGACGCGCTATTCCGCAAGTCACCGGGATCTGCCCGGTTGATCCAGAGCATCCGATCCCGCATATTGGGGAAGCGTAACTTCCCACCAATCTCAACAGGAGTTTCCATTGGAACCTGCACTTTGATCTCACCATACTCAGGGTCACTCCAGGTTACAAAGCCCATTTCAACATCATCCACCAGTCGCTGATCCGATTCCATATTCAGGAGCAGGGCCAAAGATGCCGTTCGGGCCGCCTCAATCCGGGAAAGATTATCGTTAATTTTGCTTTCCCAATCCGCATGATTGTTTTTAGGGCCACAAATAGCCCGAATCGCATCACGGCGAACTCGATATTGATCCCTTTCCCTATTGCTACTCCCCTCGTAAAATACAAGAGGGATAAATAAATTCTTTAATGTTGTGTCATGTTTCCAGTTACCCGGATGATCACAATCCCCCATTTTTAGCAGTCCATAACGTTCTCGGTAGGGGGCACCATGCATTCTTACTGTCCCAGGATAGGGATAAGCTTCATTATACGCAGTGTCTGGCCGGGGATCCGGCGGGAGCTGAACATTCGGTCCGTTGGGTAGCTTCCCGATTTGCTGGCCATAAACCAAGTCCAATTGACTGTCATCCCACCTATCCAGAACAAATTCGGCATAGTCGCTGCCTAGATCGTTATTATCAAACCCTTGCTTCATCCGGTTCAGGTCGTACCGATGCATAAGGAATGGCGAGCTAATCAAGTTAGTACCTGTATCCAGGTCATCATCAGCATAATCCATCGAGCCAGACACGTCCAGTGAAAGCACCATCCCGGTTTTTTGTTCCTGAATCGACCAACCACTCACGTTATTAAACAGGTACGTTGGCAGCGTCAGGGTGGGGTTCTGGTTGCCGTTGGCATCGGCGAGCGACTCAAACACGTTCAGAGTCGCATGATATAACTCATTCCCCACCGGCATATTCTCAGACAGATTCTGGACCGTCCAACGGTAATAAATGGCCTTGTTATACTCGGCGCTGGTACACGTGTCATACGTAGTGCTATTTCCTGCAGAAGGCAGGGTGGGGAGGCTTCCGCAGTTGATAACCGTATAATCGTTGGCCAGCGCCCGCTCCATCAGGGAGTTTGCCATCACCAGTTCTCGGGATTTAAAGCCGGTTAAAGTGCTGACATTGCCTTCACTGGTATTGGGACCGCCAATCATCTTGACCACAGGCACCAGGGCCAGTGAGACAATCACCATCACCACGGCGATTTCTATGAGGGATAACCCGCTGGCTGCTCTGTTCAAAGGGCTGTTCCTTCCTTTATTCCGGCCATTTTTCCTGAAGATTTTCGACGTTTGTTTCCAAAACCGCTATTCGCTTTTATATCGGCTAAAAGCAGGCTCTCTTGAGATGAAATGAAGTTTTATTAAGTTTTATTAAACCTTTGGTTTAGCTCGTCGATATAGTGGGCATGAGCTCGAAAGAAGGCATGCTGACACGATGGTTGATGTATCGGTCATGAGAGACACTACAGGTCGATCCTGCCATTCCGGTAACGCCGGACTGGCTGCCATTGCCATTACCATCTTGCTCATGCTGACGCTGATTGGTACCAGCATCAGTCGCATGTCCTTTTTTAACGCCCAGCGGACCGTCGTTAACAAGCAAAGCCTCCAGACCTACTATGTTGCCCAGGCTGGCATTCAGGAGGCCCTGGCTACCCGACTGGTTCCCCGTTCCAACTACCTGAACTCCGGCGTTGTCCCAGGAGCGGATCCGCTGTTTGAGGAATCCGGCCATGTGTATCAGGATCCGGTCAACCAGCAAAGACAGGTAGGCATCTATCGCTATATTATTGTAGGAGGGGATCCGGCCCGTAAACCCAATGGTTCGTATTACACGCCATCGGAAAAGAATAACGATGACATCCCGTACCTGATTGCCACAGATACCATGCCGGATAACAGTCCGTTTTATATCATCAGCAACGGCACCACCTGTCGGGGAAGCGGGGATGAGACTGGCGTGGATGTGATCTCCGGCTTTGAGACGCCTACCTGTACCGGAGACTATGAGACGGATCAGCTCACCCTGGTCGCTGAGGTCAACCTGGAAAAAGACAGCGGCGGCAATGATACCCTGGATAGAGTGCGGGTGTTCAAGGACAGCTCTGCCATTCGGCTTCCGGGTTCAGCCTTTGTACCCTCTTACGGCTGGGTCAACTCTAACCAAAACCTGAATTTCTCCCAGATGTGGGCTGAGTTTCGTCAAAGCGCCGCGACAAACCCTACCCACCGCCTCCGAAAAATTGTGGCCTACAACTTTATGGACAACGAAATTTATCTGAATCAGGATGTTGGGGCCAACCAAACCAACATTACGCTTAACCAGCAAGTTCCAGCTGACGCCGTGCTACGCCTGTATTTTGAGGGCCCCATCGATTACCGTTCCTATTTCCGCTATGACCTGGAAGATTGCCAGCAGTCTCCGTCCCAATGTAATATCCAGATTCGAAACAGGAATAACGGCAATCTATACGGCGGGAATACCATGATCCCCCTGCTGCCATCGAGCACCCAGATTATTCTGCTTCCTCCATTGGATAACACCCTGGCAAACGGCACCTGGTACGATATCACCATTCTAGGCGGCAATGGCAACAACACCATCCGTAGCTACGGTGGAAACGGCCGCCAGGGGGACCCATATGTGATTTCCTTCCAAACCCAACCGTAACGTTGTCACTTCCTTATCACACGAATATCCTCGTAAAATTCAGCTATGAACGCACCGACTCCCAATAAAATCGCCCAATACTTCTTTCAAGCCCTGATGAACAACCAGCTCAACATGTGCTGGAGTCTGTTTTCGCAGAAAAGTCAGCAGGAGTTTTTGAAGTACACGCACCAGGCCATTCACTCCATGCACGGAGATGCCGCTCAAATGGCCAAATTGGGGCTTTCTGAAATCAAGCTGATGTTTGAAAGCCCGGACCCCACTTTCATGAAAACGGTATTTACGGCCTTCTGGAAACGTTTTTTCTACCAGAGCAACACCAACGATTTTTTCCGCTATGGCTATTTCACCACCGCATCCAGCGACGGCAAGCAAGCCATTGTTGAAGCCAAGCTCGTCTACCCGGAAGGTCGAACCAAAGTGGTCCAGCTAAAAATGTTCCACCAACGCGGCGGATGGCGACTGGGCTATATTGAATCCGAGCTGCCGTTTTAGTCCAGATAGAGGGTTGTGACAATCTTGTGATTTTCTTCGGCGTACTCAATGGCCTTGTGCAAGGTCGGGCTATCGTGTGAGAGTAGGATAATCAGCTGCTCGCATTCATCAATAATCTCTCGGTTGCACAAACGACTGGCGTCCGCCAGGGTCATCATCCGCCACTCCGGGTGTTCAATAATATTGGGCACTCCAATGAGCTGATCCTGTACATCCGGTGGCTGCTGCTCAATGGTCTGGGGTAAAATCACCCGAAGCAACTGGGGATTCCCCCGCATGGCACCCCGAATGGTAGCTGCATTGGTCCCGGAGGACCCACCGCTGGTAATGAGTGTGTTGCCTTCTTTGGCCAACGTAAAAGATAAAGTCTCAATCAACTGCTGATGCGGCAACGGGATATTCCGACTCCCAATCACCCCGATTCGTTTGGAGCGTTGCTGGAGCTTGTACAGCTCATGGGCCAATTCATCATGGGGATCGGGGGTGTCCTGATCCACATCCGGCTCATTATCCAGGGGAACAACGATGGTCTTTTCGGTATCATCATCCCCATACAAAAGGGTTGTCGCTCCCCCCTGGGCATTTTTTAAAGCAATATCACTCTGACAATCTGACATAGCGGGACAATTCCATCATTCACAAGATTAACGGTTCAAAAAATTAACGTAAACGTCGGGTTACAACTCATCGACAAACCGGTGGGTGAAAAACTATTATATGAAAGCCACGGCAGGAATGCATCAGTTTGTATCGATGTATACCAATCTATATAATCATGGGATAAAGAGCAAGAGAGATAAGACATTGCTAGTTATGAATACTTTACTTGAGGGCTTAAACCCCGCTCAGAGAGAGGCTGTCCAATGTAATTTAGGCCCTCTGTTAGTCCTTGCCGGAGCTGGTAGCGGCAAAACCCGTGTACTGACTCACAAAATCGCCCACCAACTTCATCAGGGCGTCTACCCCGGCGAAGTTCTTGCGGTGACCTTTACCAACAAGGCCGCCAAGGAGATGAAAGAGCGGATTGCCCAACTGGTTGGGGATGCCGCGGCAAAACTCCTCTGGATTGGGACTTTTCACAGCATCTGTGGCCGCATCTTACGGCGGGAGATTCACAAATACGTCTCTTCCGCCGGACGTCAGTGGGACAATAACTTTGTCATCTATGCCGAAACCGAATCCAACAGCGCCGTTAAGGAAGTCATCAAAAGCCTGAACCTTGATGAGAAGCTCTACAACCCGAAAAACATCCGTTATCTCATCAGTGGGCTGAAAAACCAGTTATTAGACGCTTATGATTACGCCACCACGGCCAAAGATTTCAGAACGGAAAAGCTTTCGCAAATCTATGACGCGTATGAGGCGTTTCTGTCTCGCAATAACGCCATGGATTTTGACGACATGCTCCTGATCACCGTCAAGCTCCTCCAGAAAGACCCCGATGTACTGGCCCGGTATCACCAGCAGTTCAAGCACATTCTGGTGGATGAATTCCAGGACACCAACGACGCCCAGTATGAACTGGTGCGCCTGCTCACTGAAGGCTGTTCCAAGGCCGCCAGTTCACTGGAACATCACCAGGCTCTCTGGCAAGAGCGAAGCCTGACGGTAGTCGGCGATGTGGATCAATCCATCTACAGCTGGCGGGGCGCCAACTTCCGCATTATCCTGAACTTCCAGCAGGATTTTCCCGACGCCCGGCTGATCAAGCTCCAGGAAAACTACCGCTCCACGGCCAATATTTTGGAAGTGGCCAACACGATTATTGAGAACAACAGCGAGCGTTTGCCGAAGGAGCTGGTGTCGGTGAAAGGCCCAGGGGAGAAAATTCATTGCTTTGAGGCCAAAGACGACCGCGAAGAGGCCCTTTATATTATCGATCGCCTGGAAGGACTGACCAGAGAAGGTAATTTCAAACCAGGAGATTGCTGTATTCTCTACCGGACCAACGTCCAGAGCCGGGTACTAGAGGATGTCCTGATCTCCCGTGGGATTCCTTATGCCATGATTGGCGGCATCAAGTTCTACGAGCGCAAAGAGATCAAGGACGTGATGGGTTACCTGACCGTGATCTTCAACGAGAAGGACAACTACAGCGTCAAGCGGGTGTTGAACGTGCCCAAGCGGGGCATCGGCAAAACCAGCATGGAGTATCTGGAAAACGCCGCCAATGAGCGGGGCATTTCCCTCTATGAGATGCTCAAGCAGTCGGATCAAGTTCCGGAAGTAAAAGGCAAGGCCCAAAAAGCCATTGGAGGCTTTGTCAACCTGATTGAGCGCCTAAAGATGCTGGAAGCGGCTATGACGCTGGATCAGGTGATTCTCCAAATTCTGGATCAGTCGGGTTACTACGATGAGCTGAAACTGGAAGACCCTACCGATAGTGAGGGGCGGGTGGCCAACGTGGAAGAATTTGTCAGCGTGGCCCGGCAATTCCTGATGGAAAACCCCGAAGGGACGCTGGCGGACTTCTTGACGCAAATGTCTCTGCTCAGTGATATTGATACCGCCGAACCGGCAGAAAACAAGTATGTGCTGATGACCCTTCATGCGGCCAAGGGACTGGAATACCCGGTTGTCGCCATCTGTGGATTAGAAGAGGGGATTTTCCCGCATTTTCGTTCGCTGAGCGATAAAGAACAAATGGAAGAAGAGCGCCGCCTGATGTACGTGGGCGTAACCCGAGCCGAAGAGCGCCTGTTTCTCACCTATGCCCGTCGGCGGCTGATGATGGGCGAGTTTCGGTACTCCCAACCCAGCCGCTTCCTGAAGGAAATTCCCACCGAAAAACTCACCGGCTTCTACACGCTGGATAAAGAGGTACAGACCTACACTCGGGAGACCCATGAGCGTTATGAGCGCCGTCCCAGCGGCGGGAATCGCTACGCCGAAAAACCGGCCCGTTCCACAAGCCCCTCCTCCGGCTCATCCAGCTTCGGAGGATCGTCCGGCTCCGGGGGCAGTCTGGGGGGCGGAAACAAAATCTCGATTCCCACCGGCAATATCCCCCATTTTGAGGTGGGCGAGCGGGTGGCCCATGCCAAGTTCGGCAGCGGGACCGTCACACAGATTATTGGTGAAGGCCAAAAGAAAATCTACAGTGTGCAGTTTGATAATATTGCCGGGAAAAAACTGCTGGATCCCAAGTTCGCGAAATTAATCAAACTGTAAATCTCAATTCAAAGGGGTCCGTTTCCTGGCCCCCTTTGAAATGCCCTTTGAAACAATTGGCCCAAAGAAATAAAAAGACACCTTGGTTCTAACTCAGCTATCCTTATGCATCCTTTATGGTGTCAGCGTCTTAAGTACCAGCGCATGGAGATGCTTTTCACGGGCTTCTTTCAAGACGTCATGGACCATCCGATGTTGATCCATCAGCGGCACCCCTTGAAACTTGGGGGATACCACAGTAATGGTCAAATGGGTCGCTTCCCCACCGGTAGATTCCCGGTGTCCGGCGTGTTTCTTGCTGTCATCAATAATTTCCACATGCTGGGCATCCAGTTCCTGGATGAGCTTTTGTCGTATGGCTTCAATAGCGCTCATGTCGCTTCCTCCGTTAGGGACATCAGGGGTCATTCGGTGCATTTATTATACGAAAGACAAAGCATTTCCTAAAGCAGGGACTGGGCATCAATATCCAGCAGGAAGTTCACCCCCTCCAGCGGTTTGACCGAGCGGTAAAACTGGGTTAACAGCCGATGGCCTTCCGCTCCCAGTTTGTTTTTCACCAGCGCATGATAACGGTAGCGTCCCTGAATCCGAGGGATTGCGCAAGTCGCTGGCCCGAGAATCGGGATTTCTTCCAGAATCGTCTCCTGGTTTAAAAACTCCCGCAAGTGTTCCACCACCGCCTGGCTGAACTGCTTGGCCCGGATTTCCTCTTCCGCGCTGATAATAAATCGAAATAGCTGACTAAAAGGCGGGAAACCCAAAGTCTTCCGGCTTTGAATCTCTTCGGCGTAAAAACCCAGAAAATCTTGCCGTTTGGCGTATTGAATCACCTTGTGTTCCGGGTTCAGGGCCTGGATAATCACCCGGCCCGCCTTCTCCCCCCGACCGGCACGTCCGGCAACTTGCGTCAGTAATTGAAAGCCTCGTTCTTCCGACTTAAAATCGGGCAAAGCAAAAGTGCTATCGGCGTTTAAGACACCGACCAACGTCACATTCCCGACATCGAGCCCCTTGGCCACCATCTGGGTACCAATTAAAATATCAGCCCCACCCGAGGAAAATGTCTCAAAAACCTCTTGATACGCATTTTTCTTTTGCAAGACATCGCTATCCAGCCGAAGAATCCGGGCATGGGGAAGCATTTTTTCAATGGTTTCCTCAATCCGTTGGGTTCCCATGCCCTTATGAGACAAGTTTATGCTGGTGCATTGGGGGCAGAACTGGGGCGCCAGGTTCTCATACCCACAATAATGGCACCTCACCTGATTCCCCGGCTTGTGATACGTCAGTGCCACGTCGCAGTCAGGGCACATAAACAGATGATCGCAAATGGCGCAGCGAATGGTCGTATAAAAGCCTCTGCGATTAATCAGGATAATCGACTGCTCTTGCCGTTCGATGTTTTCTTCGAGGGCTTGCTGAAGCTGACGAGATAGCGGGGTTGAATTGCCGTCCATCCGCTCCTTCCGCATATCCGCTACCTGAACATCAGCCATCTGCCGTCCCCCAAAGCGCTGGGAAAGCCGAAGTACCCGACGGTTCAAGTTGGCCGTATAAAATGAGCCCATATCCGGGGTCGCACTGCCCATCACCACTTGAGAGCCAGTCCGTTTGGCCAGCTCCAGGGCCAGGGTTTTGGCGTTATAGCGCGGGGCCGGAGAATCCTGCTTGAAGCTGCTGTCATGCTCCTCATCAATCAGAATCAGTCCCATGTTCCGTAGCGGTGCCCAGAGGCCCGAACGGGCGCCAATCAGAATTTTCAGGTCCCCGGAACGGAGCCGCCGCCAGGTGTCGGCCTTTTCTCCGGCAGAAAGATTACTGTGCCAGAGGGCAATATTCTCTCGGCCAAAGTAATGGATAAACCGCTTGGCAATATGGGAGGTCAGGGCGATCTCCGGCACCATCACCAACACGGACTTGCCCCGTTCCAGAGTCCTTTGGGCCAGTGTCAGATACACCTCAGTTTTCCCGGACCCAGTCACACCATACAGCAAGTATGGGTGGCCACTATCGCCAAGCAGGACCGTGTCTACCGCTTCCTGTTGCTCATTTGAGAGCACAAATTCCCGTTGCTGAGTCTGCTGCTGAAAGTAAGCCAGCGGATCCCGAATCTGCTCCCGGTCTTCCACAATAACGGCCCCGATTTGCGCCATGCGTTGCAGCGTGCTGGAAGCAGCTTTTAGATCATCAAGCGCCTGCCGCAGTTCCCGTCCCGCCGGAAACTGCTGAAGATACTCCAGAATTTCCTGCTGGCGCCTGGTTAATTGTTCCACCCCCTGAAAGGTCGGGTTTTGACTGACCCACTTCGCTGTCTTCGGGACGGTACTACCAGACAGCACCGTTTCAATGCTGACAATCCCCTTTTTCTTAAGCCGGTTCAGGGCCAAGGTGGTTTTTTTCTGGGACAGCCGGGTAGAGCGAGCCAGGTACTTGGGAGTAAGGGCTTTTTTATGCTCCTGCAAAACCCGCAGGATTTTCTGCTCAGCCGGATCCTTAACCGGCATGGTATTGAGCAGCATAGGGACCAGAGAGACCTCTTTGCGGGTCTTTTGAATGAGATGATTGGGTAGGGCGCAGGCCAGCACCTGACTGATCGGCGTGGCATAATAATCGGCCACCCACTGGAGAAACTCAAAATAGGCAGCGTCAAAGAGCGGGATTTCATCCAGGACATCCGAAATCTCCCGAAGCTGGAAACCACTTTCCACAGTATCACTGAGGCTGACCACAAAGCCGGTGATATCGGGTTGATAGCCAAAGGGAACCAGGACAGGAGAACCAATCTCAATACTATCCGCCAGCTCTTCCGGGACCACGTAGGTAAACAGGCGATCATCCAGCGCGCGGCTATCCAGATTCACCACCACCTGCGCGTAACGATCGACGCGGGGTGTCCACGGGGCAGATTGCTGACTCAGGAGTTCCATCCCTCTATTATCGTTTTATTGTCCCGCTCTGTAAACGAAGTTTCCGCCCACGGTCCATTCTTCCAAAGCGAAACCCAAGCAAACAAGGCGCTTGGAGAGAGATATGGTTTTTTAACCCATATGAGTTTGGCAAAAACTGCCTGACGTGTCGACGACCTAGACAATCAGCATGCAGTCCCCGTAACTATAAAAGCGATACTGCCGGTCCAGCGCCTCCCGGTATGCCTTCCCAACAAGACTTCGAGAGGCGAACGCGCTGACCAGCATCATCAACGTGGATTTGGGTAAGTGAAAATTCGTTAGCAAGCCATCCACCACCTGAAAGTCAAATCCGGGATAGATAAACAGCTCACTCCAGGCCGAATCCGCCACCATTTGGCCGCCCTGTTTCCTGGCCACCGTTTCCAGGGTTTTTGTCACCGTGGTCCCTACCGCAATCACCCGGCGTCCGTCCTCTTTCGCTTTCTGGATTGCCTGGGCCGCCTCGGCTGAAACGGTGTAATATTCAGGATCCATTTTGTATCGGGTAATATCCTCCACATCCACCGTTCGAAACGTCCCGGAACTAACGGATAATGTAATTTCCTGAATCTCAACCCCCCTTGTTCTCAGTTGCCCGAGAACCTCTGGCGTAAAGTGTAGCCCGGCAGTGGGAGCGGCCTGGGCGCCAGGAACCTTTGAAAACACGGTCTGGTAAGTCTTTTTATCCTGTTCCTCCGCCTCCCGGTTCAGATACGGGGGAATGGGCATCCGCCCGACCGCTTGCATCATCTGAGCCACATCGGTAAATTCCGCCAGCCGCACCCGGACCATGGCCTGTCCCCGGCCTTTTTGTGCCAGGATCTCAATCTGCGAGTCCGTCCCATCAAACGTAACCAGGGTGCCGGGCTTCAGTTTTCTGGCCGGACGTGTCAGGGCCGCCCATACCATCGGATCTTCGGCGCTGGGGTAGAGCAAGAACACCTCCACCACCCCGGTATGACCCACCCGATGGCCAAGCAGCCTGGCCGGAAGTACTTTGGTATTATTCAGAACCAGTACATCTCCCGGCTGAAGCTGCTCGGTTAACTGGAAAAAATGACGGTGTTCCACCATTTCTATCCGTCGGTCCAGCAGGAGCATTCGGGATTGATCTCGCTGTTCCAACGGGTAACGGGCAATCAGATGTTCGGGTAAAGGGTAGTCATAGGCCTCCAAGTCTAGCTCAGAGGCCTGATCATCCCACAAGCCAACCGGTTCGGTCGTACCCATGCTATTTTCCAAGCTATTTTCCAAACTGAAGCCGGGTCAGGGCCGCCGTGCCTGTAACTTGCAAGCCATCACGGGTCATGTTAAGGCCGGTCCCGTTAATCACGAAGTACTTGCTACCGAGCTTTTTAAAGTTGATCATTTCATTCAGCTTGTCCTCAAAGGGATCAGCCACGTTCACCGGCAGCGGGATTTCTTGGTTTTCCGAGGACAGCTTGAGCCCCTTGATTTTCAGGTTGCCCTTTTCCAGAACCAGCTGACCAAACATTTCCATCGGTACGGTTAACCCTTGGCCGTTTTGCCCAATCAGGCCGGTGACGGTTAATTTAATGCGATTATTGCTTTGCAAGTCAATGCTGGGATTGGCGAAACTGAAGAGCCGTAATCCGCCCATTTTCTTGGCAATGGCTTGCTCAATCTTCGCGATGGTATTGGGATGACTGATAAAGTAATTGAGGTCCGCTTCCGAAATATCCAGCTTGACCTGGGCTGTTACCGCCTGATCCAGCACAAACCGCTGCTTGTTCAGCAGTTCAAAGGTATTAAAATAAAATGGCCCCGTCGAAATCTGCAGGCGACCGAACTTCACATTCTCAAAGTTCCCGTTCTGAACGTCGGCCGCCATGCTGCTCAGCGATCCATTTCTGAAATCAATATCTCGTGCCTTTAAAGTCATGCGCTTAACTGCATAATCCGCGAACTGCCCCTCTTCAATATCTAGGGTAACAGACTTGGCACGACTTTCCGGGATATCAATGGCGACCACCCCACTTTGAAGAGCTTCCTGAGAAAAAACTGGGCTTGCCAGGGTGGAACAGAGCACACTGAGAGACAGCAGTGACACGAGGAAATATTTCTGCATCAGAAGGGGGTCCTTATCGTCTAATGGTTCATGAACAGGTAATAACAGGGTCATCCTGGTTCTAGGGATGGGAAAGATCAAAAAACGTTCCTTCGATTATGAAACAGCCCCACCCTGAAATCAATTTTAGACTCACAATGGACCCCCCGGCAGTCTTTGGCCTTGCAACATAAGTTTACATACTAACACCGTTTTCCATTGATTGCATTTATATGACCAAAACAAAAACCTGAAGTACAGGGAACAAGGAGATTGGGAATATGACTATCCGGGCCGTTCAGTTTGGCGCAAGCCAGTCACCAAACAACGCTCAACAAGCCAACGGAAAACCAGTGGAAGATTCTCAGTTTAAAAAACTGGGCAATAAAGCCTCTGAAGTCTTTGATCGCTTCAAAAAATCCGCCTCCTTAAATGGTGCTTCTGGAGAGGGCACTTCTGGCGAGAAAAAGCTCAAAGGCAGTGTCGGCCAAGGTATTAGTCGAATGCTTAAAAAAGCCTTTCTGCGACCTTTCCGGGGATGGGTCCTGACCCTTGGCAGCCTCATCGCCTTCCCACCACTGGGCCTTGCGATGCTTGGCAAAAGCTTTGTTGAAGGACTCACCGGCCATAGCAGCCTGTTCCTCAAACGGCGATTCAAAGTACTGCCATACCAGTTCAAAGTGGATAAAAATCCGCTGCTCTCCAAATCCAAATAGCAAGCCAAACAGCATAAAAGCCGGGTTCGTGACCCGGCTTTTTTAATGAGGATTTCGTCATGTCCTTAGGCCAGGCGATCCAGTTTCTGGCCCAGTTCTTGAATCTTCGTATTCAGTGCTTCGTTCTGGTTGTAGACATGTGCGATTAATGCCGATTGATGGGCCATGGCTGTCGCCATACCTTGTCCATACGCTGAGAGGCTTTGGTTAGCTCTGTTTTCCTTGGCCACATGAAGGGCATCCTGAGCGGCCTGTACCCCAACCGCATAAGAAGTATGCGGGCTGGCTATCTGAAGCAGAGACTGGTTCGGTTTCACGGAAATTTCCATTATCAAGGACTCCTATATTCTAATCAGGTTTCATCGCTTGCATCAGAAAACACAAAACCCAGCCCAAAATTGCGCAATAATGCGTATTTTACTCAAAAATCTATGCCCCCGAGGGCGGTGCCAGCCCCAGAGACTGCAAAAATTTGGGATCCCGACGCCAGTTTTGTTTTAGCTTGACGGTCAATTCCAGATAGACCTTGTTCTCCACCAACTCTTCAATTTCCGTGCGGGCCTCGGAACCGATTTTTTTAATCATCTGCCCTTTTTCACCAATTAAAATGCCCTTTTGAGATTTTTGATCCACGTACAAAATGGCGTAGATCTTAGTCAGATTCGGGTCGGTTTCATCAAAGCGATCAATGCCTACGGCCACACTGTGGGGAATTTCCTCTTTGGTATTGAGTAAAACTTTTTCTCGAATGATTTCCGCTGAAATTTCTCTCAGACGCTGGTCCGTTACCGCGTCATCCGGGTAGTACACCGGGCCTTCCGGGAGTTTTCGAACCAGGACTTCTACGACTTCAGCAATGTTCTTGCCGGTCTTGGCAGAAACGTTCAGCACCTGATAGGCTGGATATTGATCAAACAGTTTGTCATAGGCCACCCGGTGGGCAATCCGCTTATCCGGTTTGTTCTTGAGCTGATCGAGCTTGTTTATCACCAGGAGCACGAATTTCCCAGTGGCTTTCACCTGCTCGGCAACCCATTCATCGCCCTTGCCGGGAGGTTGGGTACCATCAACCACCATCATAAACACATCGGCTTCGGATAAAGCCGCAATGCCTTCCTGGGTCAGATATTCTCCCAGCTGATCTTTCGGTTTGGTGAAGCCAGGCGTATCCAGAAAGACAATCTGACCCTTTTCCGAACTCACCACGCCTTTAATTCGGTGTCGGGTGGTTTGCACCACCGGGCTGGTGATGGCGATTTTTTGGCCGACCATCCGGTTGAGTAACGTGGATTTCCCGACATTGGGTCGACCGACAATGGCCACAAAACCGGAGCGATACATTAAACAGTTTTCCTTGTTCTATGAATTGCAGTCTACCTCGGGGACAGATGCAGGTAAAGCATCACGTCTGTGAATACGGATTGACCCGACCCTCATTGGGATGAGTCTCCCCAACCTGCTCAATATTGTTAAGAGCAATGTTACAATGGTTCATATTCCGGTAGAGAACGGGCGAATCCGGGCATATTACATTTGAGGTAATAGGACGGATTTTGCGCTATGTATCGAAGTGATTATCCCTACATCATGAAATCTGGCAAACGAGAAGAGAAATCACCCCTATCAGAAGCATTGAACAGGCTGGGAATCCAGCTCTTTATGTATGCCTACTATACAGCCCTGCCCCTGATTGCGCTGGTGGTCCTCCACTGGATCGTCAGTAGCTTTGTCAGCTTTTACTACGATGAGTACTGGATGGACCCCCTGCTCCTTGTTCTGGCTACCTTTTTGGGCGGCGCCTTCATGAGACAAACCGCCGAGGACACGGATAACGGCATGGGACAATTATTGATCGCTATTTTGGCCTTGGTGACTTTTGCCTACATCACCAAAATGGACCTGGATAGCATCGGTGCGGTATACTCCGCCCAGTTTCTGCCCCATATTCTCCGTTCATCCGTTTACAACTTCGTGTATGCCATTCCCTTTATCGGCATGGTAGGCATTATCTTCTTCAAGCACTTTAGTCTGAAGAACTATGGTTAAAAACTAAAAAGGTTAAAGACTAAAAATAGTTAAAAAAACTTGAGCTTGGCTTCACGCCGTCAGGGTTCTATACCCTGACGGTTTCTGCGTCTTGCAGCACAGCGATACCCGGCAGTGTTTTCCCTTCAATAAACTCCAGGCTGGCCCCTCCCCCGGTGCTCACATGGGTAAAGTCCTCATGAGACATCCCAAACTGGGCAATCGCCGCAACGGTGTCACCACCGCCCAAGACACTTTTCAACGTTTCCTCCTTGGTCAGATGGGCCAGTGTTCGGGCCACGGCCTCGGTTCCGGCAGCAAAGTTCGGAAACTCAAACACGCCCATGGGTCCATTCCAGAGGACGGTTCTTGATTGCGCCAAAACCTGGGCAATCTTCTGGATCGAATCCGGCCCCACATCCAGCCCCATCCAGCCTTCAGAAATCTTGTCCACCGGAATGACCTCCTTATTAGCCTCATTGCTAAAGGCATCCGCCACCACCACATCGGAAGGTAGCAATACAGAAACGCCCTTTTCCTGGGCTTTTGTCAGCAAGGTGTTCGCTGTCTCCAGATAGTCATCTTCCACCTTGGACTGCCCCACAGAAAAGCCCTGGGCCTTCAGGAAGGTGAAAATCATGGCCCCGCCAATCACCAGGGTATTCACTTTCTCAAGCAAGGTTTCCAGCACAGTGATCTTAGTAGACACCTTGCTCCCGCCAATAATGGCTGTAAAAGGTTTTTCCGGGTTCTGAAGAAGGCCGCTTAAGGCGTTAATCTCTTTTTCCATCAAGAGGCCAGCCACGCTGGTCTTTACAAAATGGGCGATCCCTTCCGTAGACGCATGGGCCCGATGCGCCGCGCCAAAGGCATCGTTTACATAAATATCCGCCAGGCTGGCCAGCTTATTGGCAAGTTCGGAATCGTTTTTTTCCTCACCGGGCTCAAAGCGAACATTCTCCAACACCAAAACAGAGCCGGGCTGCATTCTTTCAGCCGCCACCTGAACCTCCGTATTAAAGACCGCTGACGCCTTTTCTACGGATACTGTCGGTAACAGCTCCTGCAAACGATCCACCACCGGCTTCAGGGAGTATTCCGGGTTAACCTGCCCCTTGGGGCGACCCAGATGGCTCACCAAAATCACGCGCGCGCCCCGCTCTAACAGGTATCGAATGGTTGGGAGGGACTCTCGGATTCGGCTATCATCAGTTATTCGCTTATTCTCATCCAACGGTACGTTAAAGTCCACTCGTACCAGCGCCCGTTGGCCATGTAAATCTGTCAGTTCCCTGATAGTCCGCTTCATACAATATACCCTCCTCTAACAAAACCCCTATTGAAGCATTTCTTTCAGTAGATCATTCACCATCTGGGGATTGGCGGACCCTTTGGTTTCTTTCATGACCTGTCCCACAAAAAATCCAAACAGCTTGTCCTTCCCGGCTCGGTACTGTTCAGTCTGTTTCGGGTTCTCATCAATCACCTTCTGGATAATTCCCTTCAAGGCTCCAGTATCGCTAATCTGGGCCAGCCCTTTTTCTTCAACCAGCTTTTCCGGGCTCCCACCTTTTTCCAGGAGATCCGGCAGGATTTTTTTGGCAATGGCTGAACTGATGGTCTGTTGGGTTTCAATCAGCTCGACCAACTCCGCCAGGGCTTCCGGCTTGAGCTTGGTTTCAAAAATGGAAACCTTGTTGGCGTTGAGATAGCCGGTAATGTCTCCCATTAGCCAGTTCGCCAGACCTTTGTAGGCCTTGGTATGGGTGGAGGCCAATTCAAAGAAATCGCCCAATTCCTTAAATTCCACCATCACCCCGGCGTCATATTCCGAAAGGCCAAAGCCTTTGGTGAGTCGCTCAAAACGCTGGTGGGGCAATTCCGGCAGAATTTTACGAATTTTATCAACAGATTCCCGCGTAACATGGAGCGGACGCAAATCTGGATCCGGGAAGTAACGGTAGTCGTGCGCTTCTTCCTTACTCCGCATGAGCTTGGTGGTTTGGGTGTTTTCATCCCACAATCGGCTTTCCTGGGAAACTTTGCCCCCGGATTCGATCAGCTCAATCTGCCGCTCGACTTCCGCGTCAATCGCCCGCTGAAGAGAACGGAAGCTGTTCATGTTCTTAATTTCCGTTTTCGTGCCATAGGTGTTGGATCCTCGCGGACGAATACTGATGTTGGCGTCGCAGCGCATGGACCCTTCTTCCAGGTTCCCATCCGAAACATCGAGGTAGCGGACTATGTTTCGAATCTGCTGCATGTAATCTCTGGCTTCTTCAGATGAGCGGATATCCGGCTCACTGACAATTTCCACCAAAGGCGCCCCAGCCCGGTTCAAATCCACCAAACTGTATTCGGAACCCGCCAGACGATCGGCCCCAGCATGGACTAACTTTCCGGCATCCTCTTCCAAATGCGCCCGCAAAATCCGAACTTTTCGTCCATTGGTCAGCTCCAGGAAACCGTCCTGACAAATCGGCATGTCATATTGGGAAATTTGATACCCCTTCGGCAAATCGGGATAAAAGTACTGTTTCCGGTCAAACTTGGTCACTTCGGCAATGCTGCAGTTAAGCGCCAAGCCCAGTTTAATGGCGTATTCCACGGCTTTTTCATTGAGTACCGGCAAGGCGCCTGGCAACCCTAGGCAAACGGGGCTGACGTTTACGTTTGGTTCATCCCCAAACGCGTTGGGGCTGGGGGCAAAGAGCTTGGAGTCGGTTTTCAGCTGAACGTGAACTTCCAGACCAATCACTGTTTCATACTTGATATGGGACTCAACCACCGTTGCCATCTACCGTCTCCTTTATCAAACATTCTGTGCCGATTCAACGGGAACATTATACCGAGGACATACCCTAAGTCATAGAGCCGTTATATCAGAGTGCCCCCCAAGAGACAGTGGAGACGACACCTCCTGAGCATGGCAATTTCAAATCATGTTTTGCGTTTCATGTGTTTGTTTTCTATTTATTTTCATCCATTTGAATTTCATCACCCTGTAAATCGCAAGCATACCGGAGTATTTCCATGATTACCCAATTCCCCCCTACCTTCAGCAGAAGGATCTCAGACAAAACCCAAAGGCCCCAGTCTTCTATTCTGCCCTCCCAACTGGTAGGAGACAGCTTTATTCGCTTTGGCGGCCTAAAAAATCGCTTAAGCGAGGAAGATGTCCGTTTTCTCAACGCCGCTGAAAAAGGTGAACTGCACCTGATGAATGAAGCCTTGCTGGATGGGGCCGATATTGAAGCCCAACGGGAAGATAATAAAACCACCGCCGCCTGGAACGCCCTTGTTCATGATCAACGCAACGTGTTTCGATTCCTGAAAATGCAACGGGCTAACCTGAACGCCACCGATGAGGAGGGGGATACCGGCCTGATGTGGCTGGTGCGGGTCGGGAGGCTAGATGCCATTCAGCATTACGTAGAACAAGGGGTCGATGTAAATTTTCAAAACCCCAGAACCGGGGATACGGCTCTGATGCTTGCCGCCATGAAAAACCAGGTAGACATTCTGGAGTATCTGCTCTCCAAAGGCGCCGATCCGACGCTGGAAAATATTATTGGAGATACTGCCCTGGACGTGGCCAAGCGGTATAACTTTAACCTGGAGACCCAGGAGAGTGTTGAACTTCTGGAAAGGTTCATGAAAAGCCGGGAGTAACCTACCTCCCAATCCATAGTTCCCTCTGAGATCCCTCGCGCGTGGCTGTCTCGTGATACAATCACGGCATGCACAATTACGATATGCACGATCACGAGATAAAGCATCCCGCGGATTATTCATCCGAGCTTCCATCGGATGAACCTTCACCAAAACCCGAAAACACCCCCTCCGAAGTCTCTGAAAGGGATATTCTCTCCACGGGGGCGCCAGAACCACCGAAGAACCCGCCACTCATCGCCACATTCGGACTGATTGGGCTGCTGTTGCTCATTTACATCGCGTCCAGCTACCCGCATTTTTCTCGAATTAACGAGCTGGCCTGGGCGGTTGGTGGACTCTACCCACCTGCGGTGCTGGACGGACAGATCTGGCGGGTTTTTACCGCTCCCTTACTCCATGCGGATTGGGCGCATTTGTTTAATAACGCCTTTGGGATCTATATTTTCGGCATGCTACTGGAGCCCTCGATTGGCAGCCGGATGATGGTGGCAATTTTCCTGTTCACCGCCCTGGGCAGTATGCTGTTTCCCCTTCTGTTCACCCCGGAGGCCGTCACCATTGGTGCCTCTGGTATTGACTATGGGCTGATTGGGGTGTATCTGACCCTGGTTTTGCTGATTCGGCGAAAGCTCAACCCTCAACTTTACCAGCAGGAACTCCGAAGCGCCGTTATTTTTATCCTGGTTTATATTACCTGGAACCAGTATCAATTCCCCCAAGCCAGTGTCTGGGGACACTTTGGCGGATTGATCTTCGGAATCCTCTTTGCGCTCTGGTTTTTCAAGGCAACATATAAAGCGCGCCGATACGGCTAAATCATCAGAGCCATTCCTAAAGCCAGCTGCGGGTTTTATTTCCAGAGGGCCAGCCCTGTCTTTTCATCCGGTACCCGAATCAGAGGGTTGGGTCCATCAGCGGATTCAAACGCCATGATGACAAACTCTCCGGCAAAGAGCTTTGTACTGCCCGGCATCAGATGACCAGCCAGGGTTCCGTATTCCGTATCGGATAAGACAATATGCAGATGGGCAAAAGGCTTGTTCTCTTTCAGCGAGATATTGCCGGAGCAACTGACAATCTCAAACTCCCTCTCTAGGGTTTTGTTGACATATTTGTGCCCTTCTTGCTCATAATAACTGATGGTGGCTTTACTGAGCGCCCCAATAATATGAACCCAGGCGGCTTTAATGTCTTTTTCCAGACAAAACGTCTGCAGTTCCTGGATGATATCATCCCCGTACTCAAAACGCCCCATGTAAACCGACTGGACATTAAACGCATGCGCCTGATACATCGGCAAATCCCCCGGCAAACAAAACAATGCTTGGGTGCTCCCTCTGATATTATCCTCTCGAGATCCACCAAACTCAAGGCTTGATTCCTCAAGCCCTTGCTGCCAGAATGTCACAAAGAATTATCTTGTGGTATTCCCGACCGCCAGACACAATTTTAGCCCGATTCGGTTTTATTGAGATAGCGATACGCTCCAATCCGAGCGCAGACCTGAAAAGGAAGCCGTTTATGACCGCCAGCGAGGCCCTCAAAAAATCCATCATCGTCCAAAAGTTTGGCGGTAGTTCCGTTGCCGACGCGGAAAAAATCAAGCGGGTGGCCCGGATTATCGTCGATACTTTTGAGCAGGGACACCATGTGGTTTCGGTTATCTCTGCCATGGGGGATACCACCGATGATCTAGTGAAACTCGCCAATGATCTCTGCCCGGCCCCCGGCGGCAGAGAGTACGACGCCCTGCTCGCCACGGGTGAAATGGTGTCTGTAGCGGCAATGGCCCTGGCCATTAACTCCATGGGATACAAAGCCGTTAGCATGAACGGGCAGCAGGCCGGGGTCCATACCGAAGATTTGTACAACCGGGCCCGGATTCTGGAAATTCGGACCGAAAATATCATGAAGCATTTAAACGATGGCTATATTGTCATCGTTACCGGCTTTCAGGGCATTAACTCCTGTGGTGATTTCTGCACCCTGGGCCGGGGCGGCTCCGATACCTCAGCGGTTGCTTTAGCCGGGGCGTTGAATGCTGAGCGGTGCGATATTTATACCGATGTGCGGGGCGTGTTCTCCACGGATCCCAGAGTCGTGCCAGAAGCGGTTAAGCTGAACCAGGTGTCTTACATTGAAATGATGGAGCTGGCCAGGGTCGGGGCGAAAGTCTTGCACTCTAGAGCCGTTGAACTGGCCCGTCAGGGAAATGTTCGCCTGTCTAAACGTAGTACTTTTCACTTGGAGGACCCAGGAACGTTGGTCGTTGATCGAGCCCAAATGGAGCCGGACCAGATTGTAACCGGCATTGCCTGTGATAACAGCCAGGTACGGATTGCCCTCAAGGGCGTCCCGGACAAACCCGGCGTTGCCGCGGAAATCTTCGGCAACCTGGCTGCCCATAATATCAGCGTGGATATGATCATTCAGTCCCTGGCCCATGAAACCAACACCAATGACGTGGCCTTTACGATTAGCGCCAATGACCTTCATGATGCCCTTCCCATGCTGAATGAGGTCAAAGAGAAAATTGGGGCAACAGAAGTGCAATCGGATACCGATATTGCCAAGGTCAGTATCGTCGGTGCCGGAATGATTGATCGTCCTGGGATTGCCGCCGATCTCTTCCTGGCGCTCTCTAAGGCGGGTATTAACATCAAGATGATCTCCACCAGCGAAATTAAAATCAGCTGTCTGGTGGAAAAAACCGCTGGACACGATGCCGTTCGGGCGATCCACAAAGTCTTTTTCCCCGATACCGCTTCTGTGGATGAAGTGATGGTCAACGAAAAAGTCGGCTACTAGTTTTCCCACACAAAACTCAGGTTCAGCGATAGACTGGTAGTAATATTATCCGCTTTGGAGAACTCCTATGTCTTCGCAACCGGATCGCACGATGATCAGCCCTTCGCAGATTTCCCCGGATAATCCCTCCCTGGGACCCTTAATCCAGTACTATCTGGAACGGGAAATTATCACCTGGGATGAAGCCCGTCGCTTGGTCGGCCTGCCCCCGGACAGTCACCGAAAGGCATAAAAAGACCTCGCCCGTTGAGAGAGCAAGGTCTTTTTCAAGTGGTTTGAAGTTTACTGGGTAGCTTTCAGCCGAGCCATCGCCCGCGCCAGAGCTTTTTCCGCCCGCGCAAAATCCAGCTCGTCTTTGCGCTCCCGGAGCCGAGCTTCCGCCCGCTCCTTGGCTTGCTGGGCCCGGGTCTTATCTATCTCGGAACTCAGCTCAGCCGCGTCGCTCAGGATGGTCACAGACTGACCATCAGTACTCAGCAGTCCACCCATCACGGTTGCGGGCTTCTTATCTCCGTTTTTCACGTACCGAAGCACACCCACATCCAACGGTGTGACCATGGGCAAGTGCCGTTGAAGAATGCCGACTTCCCCGTCAGTGGCCTTGGCGTAAACCGCCTCAACCTCTTCTTCCAGCACCAGCCGTTCCGGCGTTACGATTTTCAGCTTCATACATCCAATCCTCCGCCTTAACTATGCTTTTGCCTTGAGTTTTTCAGCTTTCTCAACGGCTTCTTCAATGGTTCCCACCATGTAGAACGCCTGCTCCGGCAGATCATCGTGCTTGCCTTCCAGAATTTCGGAGAAGGCGCGGATGGTATCTTCCAGTTTGACGTACTTTCCAGGGGTACCGGTAAAGATTTCAGCAACAAAGAAGGGCTGGGACAGGAAGCGCTGAATCCGACGAGCGCGGTTGACGGAGAGTTTGTCTTCATCGGAAAGCTCATCCATCCCGAGAATGGCAATAATATCCTGAAGCTCTTTATATCGCTGCAGGGTAGCCTGAACGCCCCGAGCAACCCGGTAGTGCTCCTCACCGACAACCAGCGGATCCAACGCCCGGCTGGTGGAAGCCAGCGGGTCAACGGCGGGATAGATTCCCAATTCCGCAATTTGACGGGACAATACGGTGGTGGCATCCAAGTGACCAAACGTGGTGGCCGGAGCCGGATCGGTCAAGTCATCCGCCGGGACGTAGACGGCTTGAATGGAAGTAATCGAACCGTCTTTGGTAGAAGTAATCCGCTCTTGCAGTTCACCCATTTCATTAGCGAGAGTCGGCTGATAGCCTACCGCGCTGGGCATCCGACCCAAGAGCGCCGATACTTCGGAACCGGCCTGTACGAAGCGGAAGATGTTATCCACGAAGAGCAATACGTCTTGTTTGGCCACATCCCGGAAGTACTCAGCCACGGTCAAGGCGGACAGGGCAACCCGAAGACGGGCTCCCGGCGGCTCGTTCATCTGACCGTACACCAGGGCGACTTTATCCAAAACCTTGGACTCTTTAAACTCGTGGTAGAGGTCGTTTCCTTCACGGGTCCGTTCACCCACACCACCAAATACCGACACACCACCGTGTTCCTGAGCGATGTTGTGAATCAATTCCTGAATAATAACGGTTTTACCGACACCGGCGCCACCGAACAGACCAACTTTTCCCCCCTTGGAGTAGGGCGCCAGCAGGTCAACGACTTTAATCCCGGTTTCAAAAATCTCAACTTCGGTGGACCGCTCGGTTAAGGAAGGGGCCAAGCGGTGAATGGGCCAGGCTTCATCGGATTTCACCGGACCGGCTTCATCCACCGGCTCACCCAGGACGTTTAGAATCCGGCCCAGTGTGGAGTTTCCAACCGGCACGCTAATGGGAGCGCCCGTGTTGATAGCCTTCATCCCGCGCATAACCCCGTCGGTACTGTCCATAGCAACGGAACGCACCCGGTTATCACCCAGCAACTGCTGGACTTCCGTGGTCAGATTGACCTCGTTGCCATTGGCATCCTGACCCTGAATTTTCAGGGCGGTGTAAATTTCAGGCAGCTCACCTGGCGGGAACTCAACGTCGATAACCGGTCCGATAACCTGGGTAATCATTCCGGTGGAAGTTTTTTCAGCAACTGCGTTGGCCATAATTCACTCCTAAAAAGGTAACTCCAAAATATATCCGTAAAAAACCTATGCTCAGTCCAATCAAGCGGGGATTCCTGACTGGGTCCTATCGGGACTCCGGGTCTTGCCCTCTTGGGGACTGACCCTCTCAATATCACGATATCAGGCATATCTTGCCACAAACAGGATGCGAGTCAAATAGTTTCCACAAGATGATTACGGCATCTTTATCAGCATATCAGGGTTTGAGAATTCTCAATCAGGAACACCATCACAGTCTGACGTCGCCTCTCTTGCTATAGAATGACCAGGGACACCATTTGTTCCCCGGTGTCAGCAATTTAAAGACGCTAATGGACACACCGTTCGCACCCTCCGTATAATAGGTAAAAAGGTGAGGTTGTTTCTTTCGGAAAAGAGTGTTCCATAGAAGCAAAGCAAGGAGAGGAACATATTATGAGCTCATACACGCTAAAAAGCATCCTGTCATTGGCCGTTGCCACGGCTCTGGTCGCATCGACCGGCCTTTCGATAGGATGGGCTCAGGAGGTTGTTCCAGTTCCTGGAAGCAGTGAAGCCGTTTCCGCGCTTCAGCTAGGGTCCAGCGCACGGAAGGTTCCTGCCGGAACATTCCTGCGAATCGGGTTTAACAATGCCATGGACGCCAGAATTACCGAACCCGGCGAACCCTTTACCGCCCAACTCACCGATGACTTTCTATACAACGATAGCGGAATCTCTCGGATCATCCTGCCCGCCGGAACCGTGGTACGGGGCCGGATCTCTGATGTGAAACGTCCCGGCTTTTTCAGTAAGGGCGGGGCGATCCATCTGAATTTTGATCACGTTGTCTTGCCTTCCGGGGAAATGCTCCCGCTGGATCTGACCATCTCACCCAAAAACGAGGATGTGAACAAGGCGGGTGCCCTGTACATGGACCCCGGCATCAAAAAGAAAGTGGAAAAAGGTGTTGAGGAAGGGAAAGACACGTTTAACCGAATTCTGGATCTTGGTGTGCAAACCGGAAAAGATACCGCCGATGGGCTGGGTTCCATTGTCACCGTTCCCTTGGCTGTCGCCGGGGG
The DNA here is from genome assembly GCA_964387265.1 of uncultured Vampirovibrionales bacterium. GTDB lineage: Bacteria > Cyanobacteriota > Vampirovibrionia > Vampirovibrionales > Vampirovibrionaceae > CAYLWC01. Next base: position 42,534 of record CAYLWC010000022.1, read on the forward strand.
CGCATTGGCGGCGGGCGCTGTTACTACAGGAAAAGCGGCGATAGCCGTTGTGGGCAAGGGGGATACCGTGGTGATCCAGCCCGGAGATACCATTGTGGTGGACTTCAGCGGTTCTTTTAATATGCCTGCAGAGTAGTTTTTGAGGGTTTATCCCTCTCAACTCTGTATCATCATTACTAGAGATAGTACTTTTTCAAGGGGGACTCCTGTCCCCCTGGTACCCCCTGGGCTCAGATTTTTTTCACAAGTACTGAGCCCCCTCCAAGCCTCCCTTTACCTTCGGAGACCCTTTAGGCAGCTGGTTTGCTCCAGCAAAATCGGCCACCTGTACTGTTTGAGCACGCTGAGTTAAAAAATCGCCCGGCTGAATCCTTGAAGCCAGGCCCCCCTATCGTATCTGAGGCGTGCGCAGTTTGCAGGTGGCCTAGCGGGGGTTCAAAAGGGGGCCAGCGTGCGGCCCCTTTGAAAATTATTAGTAGGAATTAAGCGATTACAGGTTCCCGCTGAAGACTTCTTTCACTTTTCCCATGAAAGAGGCATCTTTCTTCTTCAACCGTTCTTGCTGAAGCTCACCCAAACGCTGGAGCAGCTTTTTCTCTTCCCCAGAGACGCTGGTGGGAATAGAAACCTGCACCTCCACGTAATGATCACCTTTTTTCTTGGGGTTATTCAGAAGCGGTATCCCTTGCCCCTTCAGCGTGAACACATGTCCATTCTGGGTGCCTGCCGGGATCTTGATCGTTTCTGTGCCCTCCAGAATCGGAACCTCAATTTCCCCACCCAGCACCAGGTTGGAGTAGGTGACTTCATGGCTGGAATGCACATGATAGCCGTCCCGCTTGAAAACAGGATGTGGGTTGATTTTAAGTACGACGTACAAGTCGCCGGGAGGACCGCCCATTAAACCGCCATCCCCTTCACCGGTCACCCGAAGGCGGGTTCCCTGATCTACACCGGGCGGAATGGTAATGGTGAGCTTTTTCTCTTCTGGCGCGCGGCCTTGTCCATGGCAGCTCATACAGGGGTTGACCACAATCGTTCCCTGCCCCTGGCAGTTGGGACAAGTAATAATCTGGGTGAAGTGCCCTAAAATCGTCTGGGCCGTTTGCCGGACCTGCCCATTACCGCCACAGGTCTGGCATGTTACGGGACCGGATCCCGGTGCCGCGCCGCTCCCCTGACAAGTTTCGCAATTGATCAGATGGGTAATGTTAATCTCTTTTTTGGTTCCAAAGGCCGCTTCCAGAAACTCCAGCGATAGCTCAACCCGCAGGTCTTCTCCCTGTCTGGGTCCACGTCGGCGACGGCTGCTTGTGGTAAAGCCTCCACCAAAGAACGAGGCGAACAAATCGTTCAGATCCGGGA
>CAYLWC010000023.1:0-40114 GCA_964387265.1 uncultured Vampirovibrionales bacterium
GCCCAAGACCCTGCTGGATTATTTCCCCAAGGACTTTTTGTTGGTGATCGATGAATCCCATGTGACCATTCCCCAGCTGCGGGGGATGTATCATGGGGATCGCTCCCGGAAAGACACGTTGGTAGAGTATGGTTTCCGCCTGCCATGTGCCCGGGATAACCGACCCTTGAACTTTGATGAGTTCTTGGACCGGATTGGCCAGCGGGTGTTTGTGTCTGCCACCCCCAGCCAGTATGAAATCGGACAGTCTCAGCAGGTGGCCGAGCAAATCATCCGGCCCACCGGCCTGCTGGATCCAGAAATCGAGGTGCGGCCCACCCAGAATCAGGTGGATAACTTGCTGGCGGAAATTCGGGTGCGGGTGGAAAAAGGCGAACGGGTTTTGATTACGACTTTGACCAAGCGGATGGCGGAGGATCTGACCGAATACTTCGAGTCCCTGGATGTGCTGGTACGCTATCTGCACAGTGAAATCAAGCCACTGGAGCGGGTGGAAATTATCAGGGACTTGCGCCTGGGGAATTTTGACGTGCTGATTGGCGTGAACCTGCTTCGGGAAGGCCTGGATCTGCCGGAAGTTTCCCTGGTGGTGATTATGGATGCGGACAAGGAAGGCTTCCTGCGCTCTGAAAGCAGTCTGATCCAAACTATTGGCCGGGCGGCCCGGAACGCGGCAGGTCAAGTGATTTTATATGCGGATCGGATCACAGACAGTATGGATAAGGCCATTCAGGAAACCCGGCGTCGTCGGGCCTTGCAAATGGAATATAACGAGCAGCATGGGATTATTCCCCAGACCATTCAAAAAGACATTACCAATGGCTTATTGGATCTCATTGGCTCAACGGCTGAGCTGAATGGAAAAGACAGCGATGCCAAAGCCATGGCCCAAGAGGTTCAGACTATTCCCCCGGATCGGATCCCCGAGCTCATTACCGAGTTAGAGGCAGAGATGAAGGCGGCGGCCAAAATGCTGGAGTTTGAGAAAGCCGCTAAGCTTCGGGACCAGCTGATGGCCTTGAAAAACTATATCTCTGTATAAGGTATAAGCCGCTGGGCTTATTTTTGAGCGGTGTCCTCGCTTAAGGGGATACCGTTTTTTTCCAGCCAGTTGAGGACGGCATTGGAGCCAATGGCAAAACCCAGACCGTCGCTGTTTTCAATCTTACTGTTGACAATCCCAATGAGCCGCCCTTGGCGATCAATCATGGCACCCCCGGAATTTCCGCCGTTGATGGCTGCATCGGTCTGGGGGCCTCGAACCCCTTGGGTCAATGGGGTAAACCGCTCCGCATTGGAGACGGACCCTTTGGTAAAGCTATCAAACAGGCCGCTGGGCGCACCCATCACGCCCACGGCTTCTCCCAGCTTCAAGGGCTCTTTTTCCAGATCCCGGAAATCATCGGCGGTAAAGGCGGCGGGAGGAACGAATTTGGTTTTGGCAGGCGCTTCATCCGTGCTGATGGTCAGGCCTTTTTCGGTTTTCGAAACTTGGACCGAGGGAACAATGACTTTCAGGACGGCGAGATCGGCGTCTTTATCCTGGGCAATGGGCATGGCCAGGGCATAGCCACCCGGCTCGGTAGTTCCACTGTACAGCTGGATCAGCACCAAGGGGGGCTGGGTACCTGCATCCACTTGTTCCCAGTTAATAGCGATATCATCAATCACGTGGTTGTTGGTGATGATAAACGTGTTTTGCTGGGCATCTTGGACAAACACGCCCGATCCTATACCCATGCCGGTGATGGTTTTTCCGTTTTCATCAACGGAGCGGGTTTGCCCGGTAATCATCAAGCTGGCAGGCATTCGCTGAGCAATAATTTCCGGGCTAATCACGGTTTGCTGAATGGGGGCCAGTTCTTTCTTGAACTGGGCTTCCAGCTGGGCCAGTTCGTTTTTGTTTTGCTTGAGAACGAATTGATCACCCGCTTTAATTTGCTGTTGAAGCCTTTTTTCTTGTTGTGTAATGGCTTTGCCAAGCAAGACATCCATCTCTTCCAGGTTCATAATGTCATTGGCCAGCTCCAGATCGTTTTTCACCAATGTGCTATGGGCTCTTTGAAATTCCGTTTCCATCTTGCTCATGCGGTGTTGATCAATGGCGGTGCTACCGGCGGCCCCCAGAAGGGCGGACAGGAGATATGCCAACGGCTTAAAGCCTTTTTTCGAAGAACGTGAAGAATGCAACTGCAGAGAATCTCCCGGTTCTTGCCGAGCTGTATTTTGGGTTATAGGGTCTTTGGGGTCCTTTGGAGAACCCATGAAACGGATGCCTGTTATAGGCTGAGCTGGGCTGTGCTTTTGTCCCGCCGGACGGGTACCAAACATCACTGGATGCATTCTTTATCTTCCCTTTTTATCCCACTTGAGCTATCAGGGTGCATCATACTGCAAACAAGCCCGGAAGTATTAGTAATGTAGCAAAAATGTAACAACCCCACGGGGATTCGTTCGTGGGGTTGTTTGAGTACAGATGTTTGTGGGTGTTATGTAGGGTTGTCCTATTGTTTTAGTGAGATTCCTTGCTGCTCCAGCCATTGAATGACTGAATCAATGCGAATGGTGAAGCTGAGTCCATCCGACATCCGAAAACCACTGTTGAGGACGCCGATCAGTCGGCCCTGATTATCATACAAGGCGCCGCCGGAGTTACCAGGGTTACTTGGGGCATCCGTTTGTACGGAGATAACATCCGGGGCCAGGTTATCCCGTTCCACATGGCTGATAATGCCAGAAGTAACCGTATCGGTCAGACCTCGGGGGGTGCCCACCAAAAAGACCGGCTCGCCGGGCTTTAGCGGGTCCTTGGTGATATCCCGGAATTGACTGGGGTTTAAAAAGGCCGGAGGCTGGAAGGTATCCAGACCAAATGGTTTTTTTACAACCTTCAGCACTGCCAGATCCACGTTGGATGATGTGGAAACCAGTTCTGCCTGAACCTGAACACCAGGGCTGTCTTTCCCATCGTAGAGTCGGATGTCGTAACGGGGTTTTTCCGTACCGGCTTTAACCTCAGCATCGTTGACGGCGTTGTCATCCACGACATGATCGTTGGTGATGATGTAGAGATCGCCTTTGGCATCTTTAAAGAAGGTACCCGAGCCGAGCCCCGAGGGACCAGAAACCTGCACATTGGCAGGAAGGGCCTTTTGAATGACCTCGGGTAGGATTACCGCTTTATTGATGGAGGTAATCTGGTTTTCCTGAGCCTCCAAGGCATGTTGCATTTGGCTTAAAGCGTATTGCTGATAGCCCAGTGTCCCGCCACCAGTGGCTAGAGTGAGTCCGAGAATGAGTTTACGAAGTTTGCCTTTCCAGCCAGAAGGAAAGCTGGGGGGGGTTGCTGCTGGCTGTGGTGAACTTTCTTTTTCGGATGGGGGGTTGCAGCACCCACCGGCAAATTGAACTCCAGAAAACTGTGTGTTACGAACTTTTTTTGGCTGCACTGGACGCGCAGCCGCGCTTGGGCCCATGGCCCCACCAAACGAAATCATCTTTTTACCGACTCCTCACTACACGCTCGATTAAAAGCTCAATTAAAATCTATTGGATCAAAAACTGCCTATTTGAACAATTAAACTAACCTAACATTACGGTAAAGCCAGTAAAAAACAAATAGATTGCTTTATTTAAGTTACATCAGTTGTTTGATTAAAGTAAGAAAAGTCATTTCAGGGATGATAGGGGCTGGTCATTCCGCATGGGTGGGTGTTTTTAAGATGTTAAAAATATTGTTTGTATAATTTAAAAATATTAAAGGGGGTGCGTATGGGTCCGGGCAAAAATCCAGGCCGCCATGGGGACCGATAGGATTAGGGCCAGCTCTCCGGCCAGGATCAGGGCTATGACGGTGGCGATGGGTTCCAGGTTCATGAACTTTAAGAAAGCCAGATCCTGAAGCTGCATCAGGTAAGGCAGAAAGAGCCCGGTTAGCATGAGCAGCTTGATGACCAGCAGGCGGGCAAGCGTCGCTTGCCCTGTCTGGAGCCCCAGTTGAAAGCGCTCCTGAAACCCATGGGGCTGCTTGGGTTCTTCTGGGGGCTGCAGGATGCTGAGATGAAGATATAAAAACGCCGCCAGAAAAATCACGCCGCCCCGCAAAAAGAGCAACCCGGATACATCCATCTTGGGGTACTGAAACCACAGCGAGGCGATTTGCTCGCTGGAAAACCCATGTAATGGCGCAAACTGGATGACCAGCCCGATAAAGAGCAGTAGCAGCAGCATGCTAACCGTGGTACACAGCAAAAGTCGGCTCCGGACCGGCGGAGAGACTTTTAGCCCAAAAATCGCCAGGATGCCCACCAGGATCGTGATCCCGATAGAGAGCAATACGCCCGAGCTTCCATGCTGAAGGGCGGGCAGGATCCACGATACAAGCAGGGCTAGGGTCAGCCCAAACAGCGCCAGATGTTTTAATATCAACCGCCCTCCCACAACGAGCACAGCCAGTAAAAATCCCCCAAGTAGTAGGTTCAGAACCGGCAAGCGGTTAAAATCGGCCACATAAAACTGGTAGTTGCCCTCGGGGTTTTGTTCCATGTTCAGCAAAACCCGGGCGCCCTTGTAGAGCTGGATATTGTAGACGGGGTTTTGGGTGAGGATATTCTCCACCAGAATACGTTCTCCTTGCAGGGGGCCGCTGGTCAAGGTGACTTCGGCAATCTGAACTTTTTCGGAGGGCCCTAGCGGATGAAGGGAGCCTTCCGGGTGGACGTTCTGCAGGGTTTTTACCGATTCCACCACCCCGGTGACATAAACCTCTTCCATCGTGGGAATGGGGTCGGTGGGGGGAGCTTGGGCATGCGTGATCGGGAGGGTTAATAACCCCAGAAGAAGAACCCCCCGGATCAGCCATCGGCTGAGCCATGACATCCGTTGTTTCTGTTCCCCCATCTGATGATCCACCTGATTTTCTCAACGATTCCAGCTAGCTGATATCGGTAAAAAGTGTTTTTTGCTCGCTCCAGTGCAGTTGACTGGGTGGTGTGAACCCCAGGTGCTGATACGCCTTGGGTGAAACCACCCGACCTCTGGGGGTTCGATGAATAAACCCTGCTTGCAACAAGTACGGCTCATACACATCCTCAATGGTCCGTGGGTCCTCGCCAATGGAGGTGGCAAGAGTCTCTAGACCCACCGGGCCACCGGCAAAGTTTTCAATAATCAGACTGAGAATTTGCCGATCGGTGGGATCCAGCCCCAGCGCGTCGAGATCAAACAAGGCCAGGGCCGCTTGGGCTGTTTCCTCATCAATAATCGCCCGATCCGGTCGCTTGACCTCCATAAAGTCCCGCACTCGCCTGAGTAGCCGGTTGGCGATCCGTGGGGTACCTCGGGACCGGGAGGCAATCACGTAGGCGGCCTCCGGGGTGATGGCAATTTCTAAAATCCCGGCTGAGCGGCGGACAATCTCAACCAACTCGTCTGGCGTGTAAAAGTTCAGCCGGTAGACAATGCCGAAGCGATCCCGCAGTGGGCTGGAAATAGCGCCAGCCTTGGTGGTGGCTCCAATTAAGGTAAAGCGAGGCAGTGGCACCCGCAGCGTCTTGGTGCTCTCTCCTTTCCCAATGGTTCGATCCAGCGTGAAATCTTCCATGGAGGGGTACAGAATTTCTTCGGTGATTTTATTGAGCCGGTGAATTTCGTCAATAAACAGTACGCTGCCTGGCTGCAAGGACATCAGGATGCCCAAAACATCCCGAGGGCGTTCCAAAGCCGGGGCAGAGGTGATCTGAATATCAGCTCCCATTTCCTTGGCAATGACCATGGCCAGGGTGGTTTTTCCCAATCCGGGCGGGCCGTATAACAGCAAGTGATCCAGGGCTTCTTCCCGGTTTTTGGCCGCATCTAGGCTGATTTGAATACTGCCTTTCAGGTGGGACTGACCAATGTATTCGCTTAGCGTCTTGGGGCGAATGGTATTTTCTACCCGCTGGTCAAACTGGGTTTCCTGCTCCTTGAGTAAGCCTGTCCGGGGGGTGGCTTTGCCCTTGCTGGCAGACTGCTGGGAAGACTTATTGGGTTGGGAGGAGTATTGAATCGTCACAGGATCCCTCTAACTCTCTACTTGCTGGCTTATCGCCGAAACGGCTTCCAATCACGGCTGTCCCTATTGTATCACTTCAAAATCTGGATGCCAGAAGACACAACCGTAGGGCCGTTATGGACGGACAGAAGAGGTTGTTTTCCGAGACAGCCGATCCAGAATCTTGGACAGGGCCGAGACGGTTCGCTCAATCTCTTCGGTCGTGTTTTGTAAGCCCAGTGTAAAGCGGACCGTCCCCCGGGCGATGGGGTCTGTCTGACCCAGGGCCTGAATGACTCGGGAAGGTTCAATGACCGCGCTGTGACAGGCTGAACCGCTGGAAACGGCAATGCCGCGCAGATCCAGTTGCAAGACCAGGGATTCCCCCTCGGCAGGGGGAAACGAAAAATGCACATTGCCAGGCACCCGGCGGCTGAGATCCCTGGGGCCGTTTAGAACGGCTTGGGGAAGGGTGGCTTCGATCCGCTCAAGCAGCAAACGTTGCAGTGTTTGTAAATGCGCTGTTGAGGCATCCATCCGCTCGATGCTTAAGGCCATGGCTTTGGCAAAACCGACAATCCCAGGCAAGTTCTCGGTCCCGGAACGAAGGCTTCCCTCTTGTCCTCCGCCAAATAGCAGAGAAATCGGCTCAGGAGCGCCATCTCTAATATACAGGGCCCCCACACCCTTGGGACCATATATTTTATGGCTGGACAGGGTTAGGTAATCTACCGGTAATGTCGATAAATCCAAGGGGAGTTTCCCCACGGTCTGGACCGCATCAGTATGAAACAGGACGCTTCGTTCCCGGAGCAATTGCCCGATGGCCTCAATGGGTTGCAAGGTCCCGATTTCATTGTTGCCATGCATGATTGAAACCAGGGTGGTGTCTGGTCGCAGCGCTTGCTCTAGCGCGGTGAGAGACACAAAGCCCTCTGTGTCAACGGGCAGGTAGGTCACTTCCCAACCTTGAGATTCCAGGTACTGACAAGGGTTTAAAACGGCAGCGTGTTCAATGGCACTGGTAATGATATGTCTGCCACGCGCTTCTTGTGCCTTGGCGATCCCTAAAATGGCCAAATTATCCGCTTCCGTTCCGCCGCTGGTCAAAATCAGCTCTTGGGGCTGGGTATGCAAACACTGTGCCAGCGTATTTTTTGCATCTTCTAATGCCTTTTTTGCCGCTTTGCCCCATCGGTGTAGGCTGGATGGGTTGCCGTAGGCATCCGTTAAATAAGGCAGCATGGCCTCTTTAACCAACGGGTCCACCGGGGTCGTTGCCGCATGATCCAGATAAATCGGGGGGTAGTTCATAAAATATTGCTTGAATTGGCGGGTTTGCTAGAGTATTGTAGGATTCTCTCCCCTTATTATAATGAAACCCCTGAAGGATTCAAAGCGGCGTCAGAGAACAATTTCATCGGTGTGTAGACAATGTAGGTGTCTGGTGATATGGAAAAAGTCTTGATTGCAGTGGGCGGGAACGCCCTGTATGATAAGGCGCTTGGGAACAACCTCTGTGAAAGCATGGTGCAGGATGTCTGCAACCGGATTGCCGAGGTGGTGGCTCAAGGCTTCTTACCGGTCGTTACCTTTGGTAACGGCCCCCAGGTCGGGAATTTGCTGGATATGGCGGAAACGTCCGCGCGAATGTTTGAAAAACCCATTACGCTGGATGCGTGTGTCGCATGGACCCAGGGAGAGATTGGCTACAGGATGGCCGAAGAGCTGACCCGGCAGCTGGCCATTCGGGGATTGCAACAGACGGTTCTGGCGGTCAACACCACCGTGGAGGTGAATGAGGCCGATCCGGCGTTCCAAAAACCCTCTAAGCCAGTCGGTCGCTTTATCAGCATGGAAGAAGCGCAAAAGTTGTATCAACAACGGGGCTGGGTGATTGGTCCCGATGCGAACCGAGGCTATCGACGCCTGGTACCTTCTCCAAAGCCCTTGCGTATTCTGGAAGCCGAGGCCATTGGGGCACTGATCCAAAGTGGCTATATTACCCTGTGCTGCGGAGGGGGTGGGATCCCGGTGCGTAGGGTAGATAATCATTATGAAGGCATTGAGGCTGTCATTGATAAGGATTTTACCTCCTGCCTGTTAGCTAAAACCTTACAAATCGAGCATGTGGTGATCTGTACCGAGGTGGATCACGTCTACCTGAACTTTGGAAAACCGGATCAAGTGGCCTTAAAACAGATCTCCGTTGAGGAAGCGGATCGGTATATGGCCGATGGTCATTTCAGTGACGGGAGTATGAAGCCAAAAATAGCCGCTTTGATTGACTTTATCCGTCACGGCGGGAAACGGGCCATGATCACCAGTCTGGAAAAGCTCAATGAGGCCATGGCCGGTCAGGCGGGGACCGCCATTTATGCCGGGGAACCCTTGGTAGCTTCGTAACTTAGACCAAAAAGCTTTTGGAGACAAAGTGCTCTTCCTGCAACTTCAGGAAGGGCTCGATCATCTGGAGGCTACTGGCCATACTTTCCACGGAGTTGGTTTCAATAGCCACATGAACCCGGTGAGGGACCAATGCCACGTGATTCAGGAAACTTTCAATGTTGATGGTTCCTTTATCAAAGGCCTGATGCTCATCCACATTTCCGTCATTGTTGTGGGTATGGATATAGACTACATCCTGTCCCAGCTCATCAAACCAGTCGATGGCGGCAATCCGGGAAAAAAGATTGACATGGCCAATGTCCAGACAAGCCTTCAGGTGGGAGGAATTGACCCGGCTCAGGATGGTTTGAAGGTATTCCGGGGTTTCATCCAGGTAGTTTTCCAAGAGCAACGTTAAGTTGGTGCCTTCCACATGCTCAGCAATGATTTCATCCCAAAAATCGGTGGTCTTGGCGAGCCAGAACTTCATGCAGTTGGCCGCTTGGTAGATGGGGGTATATTGCGTATGAAACACCAGATACCGGACATCCAGTTTTTTAGCGGCTTCAATGGCTTGAATGTATCGATATTTGGAGACCTCTGCGATTTTAGCATCCAGGCTGACCGGATTGGTGTCAAAAATCGGCCCGTGCATTGAGAGTTTGCCTTTGAAATTACACAGCATGAGCTGGTACTTCAACACTTCATTGTCCTGATTATCTAGGTTTTCCGGGTAATAGAACGTGGGCAGCTCATAGTTTAACTTATGCTCTACGGCAAATTGAATGCCTTTTTCCAAATCTCCCCCCTTGGGGGCCGCGTAAATCTCGTGAATCATGGGGGTCTCCAGTTCGTTACCCGCTGCGTCACCCGGACTCTTCATGGTTGTTCGAAATGGAACAGGTGCCATAGAACAGGCGTTTTTTATTACTTTCCTGGATTTTTCCGAAAAATGGATCCTCTGTTTTCAGGAGCTAGGCTATTTTACTGTCATACGGGGCGTGATCGGTTATTCGTGCTATCGACAGATTCAGCCCAAAGTTTAGGACAGGTTTGGATTATGCCCGCTTTGGGCAAGATATGCTAGGATAAATGAAGTGAGTGAGTGCTGGTACGGAGAAATCCCCCCATGGAGATATCCGATCGGATTGTCAATGGTTGCGTCATTATTGACATTCAGGATGACAAGTTTGGTTACCCCAAAACCATGGTGCTCAAAAACCATGTCATTCACTTGTTGGGGCGAGGGCATCATCACCTGGTGATGAACTTAAGCGGTGTGGAAATGTTGGATAGCTTTGGGATTGCGGTGCTGATCTCGATTTTAAAGCTGTGCCGGGAGCAAAACGGGAATCTCACGCTTTTTGGTCTGAATGAGCAGATTACCCGGCTGATTGAACTCACTCATATGGACCGGGTTTTGGATATTTGGGAAACCGAGGGACAGGCCCTAAGCCAGGTCAAGACTTAGCGGGCGGCCTGAGGCCGTTCAAACACTTGAAACGCCGGAGGATGGGCCAGCGGATTGATGGAGGGCACCGGGCTGGCGGACTGGTTTGGCTTGGGAGTAAAGGGCTTGGCCAGCTGGTGTTTTATGAGCAACAACGCGGCGGCAGTATAAGTGGCCAACCCGGCCAGGCCAGAGATGGCAAAGCCGGTAACGTACCCGGAGAGCTTTTTGTTGGGAAGGCGTTTAAGTAAGGCCGAGGTTCCCACCAAGGCCGTCATGCCGGGGATTAGTGCCCAATAGGAGGGTTTGACTACATCTCGGGTATGGCCTCGCTCTTTGACAACCTTTTCCTGCCATGGCTGAATCACATGGACATCCACGTAGTTGGCGGCCACTCCGTAGGTCACAAAATTCAGGAACATGGTCATGAGCATCTTGGGCCAGATGGCGTTCTTCTGAACCCGTTTTAATTCGTTTAAAACCGCCTTGTTTTCCAGGGCTTCTTTTAGGACTTCCCTGGCCTTTTGAGACAGGGTGGTTTTGCCGCCCAAGACGCCGTTGGCCGCTTGCGTCACTTCATCTAAAGTCAGTTTGGCCTTTTCCAGTCCTTCATAGGTCAGGTCTTTGCCAGCTTTTTTCAGGGAATCGGCCACTTGATCCAGATTCCCAAACACGGTGGAGGCTTCCTGGGTACTGAGCTGCTGCCCCTGCTTGACCCAGGTATCGTGAACGTATTGCTTAAAATGGAACTGTCGTTGCAGGTGCTCTGCCAATGCAAGAACCTGCTCTTTTTTCGCTGGGGGCAGCTTTCCGTGAGCATCCAGCTTTTTCAACATTTCCGGCACCATACTGTTGGTGCTTTCCCGAACCAGGCTGCCAAAGAAGCGGCTCCGCATCACATCGGGCATATGTTTGTACGCCAGCTTATTCAAGCGGAGCAATTCGGTAATTTGTGGATCGGTATACAGGCGGTCGGTCATTCGGAAGGCCAGTTCCGTGGCATAGGCCGTCACAAAGGTCATGTAGAAGTCTCGAAAGAGATAATCGGCCTTCCGTTTGTCATCAACCGTCTTGACCCGGTAAACGCCCCGAGTGCCGTAGCTGATATTATTGGACTGGGAGAGAATTCGTTGGGTCACATTGGTCATGCCCACCGGGTTGGATAAGGCGCTCAGGAAGCTCATGATTGCGGCCTCCGTTGTTGCTGGGCGAACCAGTTATTAGAAGCCGGTGTTGGAACTTGGGTTTGAAATGGGAGGGTAAAGAATTGTGGATAGGCTGGCCCATTGTATCTGGCTTGATTGGCGGGATAAGGGTTTTGCTGAATTTTAGGTTGCAGAACCGGCTGGGGTGTTTGTTGTTTTTGAGCCTTTCGCTTGGAAGGCATCAGTTTATAGACGGCTTTCATGGCCAGCCCGCCAATGACGTAGACGGTCAACGCGGTAATGGTTGCGGTTGATAAAAGCTTAAAGGAATTCAATCGCCATAAAAACTGTTTAACGGCCTTGGTCTCAGCGGCTTGAAACTTGGGGCTCTTGATTTTTTGGGGAATTTCGTTGAGATAGATTTTGAGTTTGTCGATCTTGTTCATATCCAGGCCAGTCCAGTAGGCCTTGGTGCGATCGACCGGGCCAATGTGAAGGCCCGCCCGGTTGAGCATGTTGAAGACGTTGTAGTTAAACTTCAGGGGATTCAGCAGCCTGTATGATAGCTTGCCTTGAACAGCATGGGGCTTGATACCGGCTTGACGGGCTTCCTGAATCACGGCGGTAATAGCCGTATCCAGCTTCTGTTTTTGCCGGGTCAGCTTGCTGACTTGCTTGTCCATCTGCTTGATCTTATGGGCCGGGGTGAAGTAGTTGAACGTCAGTAAATTCACCATCTGGCGGAAGGCGGATACTGCCTTTTTGGGTGTTTGTTGGAGCTTGCTCAGGTCTTCGGTCAGGATCCGGGCGCCTTGTTCAGTTAATTGCCGCTTTCTCAATAACGAACGGTAATAGCTGCTGTCTTTGGGCTGCATAAAGACATTAAACAGCTTGTTGACGCTCATCTTGTCGCTTTTGCCAAAGGACATCACCCAAAGGGTCAGGAGAAAGACCACGGCGTTACGGATGTTGGTTTCCATAGGGTGCTTGTTTTCTTTGGCGGCCAGGTAACCTTGGGGTAGATAAACGGAAAAGACCGTGATAAAGCGGCTGGCAATATCCTCCAGAGAAAAATTCCCCACCCGCAGGTTGATGTTGTTCATCTTGCTAAAGACATTGCGGTGGAGGTATTTGGAGGTTTTCAAGGCGAGATTTTTTTCTGCGGCGAGAACGGGAGCAGCGTTACCGAATGATACCGGCATTTGAGGAGGCACGTATCGCGGACGCTGTGTGGGGGATTGGATCAACAACCGACACCTCGATTACTAAATTCATAACGTCGCTGCAGCTGGAAAATTGCCTTTTTTGCTGAAAAAGCCTCTAGCGCTGAAAAAGTCTCTGGTACAGAAAAAATCTTTGGCATGCTTCCCTGACTCACGGTTGCTCTATATTCATGCATAAAAATCGCCGCGCTGTCATGAGGCCCACCCCGCTCTGTGAGCAGATCGTTACGTGATGGGGATGGCTAGGCGGAGATGGTTTTTTGATACTGGTTGGCCAATTGTCCGCAAGCGGCGGCGATGTCTACGCCTTTTTCCTTGCGAATGGTGACCTTCTTGCCGTAAGAATGCACAACCTCTTTGAAGCGGTGGATGGTATTTCCTGAGGGGCGCTCAAACCCATAAGCTTCTCCAATGGGGTTATAGGGAATCAGGTTGATATTGCATTTCAGGCTTTTCAGCAGTTGGCCCAGCCGGTGGGCATGTTCCAGTTGATCGTTAACGCCTTTTAGCAAAATGTACTCAATGGTAACCCGCCGTCCGGTTTTCTCCACGTATTCAAACAGAGTGGGTACCAGTTCCTCAAGCGGCCACTTCTTGTTGATGGGCATAAACTTGTTGCGGGTTTCATTATCCGGGGCATGGAGCGAGACAGCTAGAATAATCTGACGGTTGTCTTCAGCCAGTTGCCGGATTTTCGGGACAATGCCCGAGGTGGAAATGGTCATGTGACGCATGCCGACTTCGGCGGACTTGTTTAGAATATCAACAGCCCGCATCAGGTTTTCGTAATTCAGCAAGGGTTCTCCCTGGCCCATAAACACGATATTGCGAATATCCTTGCCGCTATCGCCCTGGACATGAACATATTGATCCACAATTTCAGGGACGGTTAAATGACGCTTAAACCCGAGTTTTCCGGTGGCGCAAAAGGCGCAGTCAACTGCGCAGCCCACTTGAGAGCTTAGACAAAGAGCGTACGTATCCCGGTCCCGGTAGTACATCAGGACCGATTCAATCAGGGCCCCATCGGCCAGTCGGAACAGGTACTTGGTGGTTCCATCGGCGCTGACTTGCTTGCTGGCGATGGTTAAATCGCTGATCCGGTATTGCTCCGCCAGTTTTGCCCGAAACGTTTTTTTCAGGTTGGTCATCTGATCAAAATCCCGCGCGCAGCGAACGTAAAGCCAGTGATGAAGCTGATCTGCCCGAAACGCGGGCTCACCCATGCTGATGGCAATAGCTTTCAGTTCCTCGGCGGTTTTTCCAACCAGGGCTTCTTGGGTAGTGGTGGCAAGGACAACGGTACTCATAAAGGACACCTGTGTTCAATCGGTATTACTATACTTAAAGTGCAAAGGGGAAGACAAGTTGATCGGCTTTGGAGAGCAAAAAGAAAAAGAGGCAACATCGTTGCCTCTGGAAGGATTTGTGGGTTCCATTATGGGAGTGCATTGGTGTGTAAGGTGCATTTGGAGAGAAGGTGACGTTCATTAAGAAGTGGGAATAAAGAGATAGGGAAGAATGAGCAAAAGGCACAGGGTGAAGTTTCGATACAATTTAGCTTGAAACGAGGGTTTGGAACGACGAATGATCATGGGGTGACGCATGGCAAGGAGAACCTCCATTCCTTAAAGGGTAAGCAAATGACGGGTATGCTGACGAGGAATCAGCCGTTTTAACGGATTGTTTCGCTGTAAAAAGTCTGATGAATTTAGAGTTTTCGGATAATCGCTTCCACTTTACCTTGGACCTCGACTTCGGTGACAAAAATCGGTTCCATCGTGGCATTGGCCGGCTGTAACCGAATCCGGCCATCTTTTTCTTTGTAAATCCGTTTGAGAGTAGCGGTTTCATTATCCACCAAGGCTACTACCACGTCCCCATCCCGGATTCTGGATTCTGGGTTGATGATGACGATATCCTCATCCATGATGTGATCTTCAATCATGCTGTATCCCCGAACCCGGAGAGCATAACACCCTTGGGGGCAGAGATCTTCGCTGAGGTCAATGGTGTCAAAGGTATCGGATAGGGTTTGTAACGGGGAGCCAGCGGCAATGGTACCCAACAGTTTAAGTTTTCCCCGGTTCTCCTCTGTGTGCTCCAGCAGGGATTCATCCAGGGAAATGGCCCGCTTTTCAGAGGGGTTCCAATGGATCAACCCTTTTTTCTTCAGGGCGCTCAGGTGGTAATGGATCGTGGAGGTGGAGCTGACCTCGCAAAGCTGGCACAATTGCTGGATAGATGGGGGATACCCATGCTCCTGGATAAATTCCCGGAGCTGTTCCAGCACCTGGCGTTGCTTGGGGGGTAAGGAGGTGAGTACGTCCATTGTAACTTCCCTTAGTAATCTTTCCTGATGGCCTTTGTCTGCTTCGAATGTCTGGTTCGAAAAGATATCGAAAATTCATTCTATCGAATGTACATTTCAATATACCAGAGTCATTAAAAAATGCAATGGTTTTTGATCGTTTTTGACAGGATCCCTTTCTATCAAAGGAAAAATTGACGTGTAACAACTTTGACAGAGGACCGTCTACATAAAAGACAAGAGACCCCTTAAAAACAAAGGAACCTCTGTGCTAGGATGAGAACAGTCAAAAAAGCATGACCTTGACGTAAAGGTTGTGTTATGGTGATTCTCTGACACCGAATCCCTCAACTGGATGTCTGAATGAAAGTCAGGCTGCAACAGATTAATAAGCATGGTCTTTAAATCTTGACGGGTTTTTGTGAAAATACCCACCATGTCCCATTAGTATTCATACACAACGATTTGACAGGAGGCGTATCATGGGTCTTGCCCAATTGCCAAAACAAGATGAGCAACAAGTGTCTAGCCAGTTCCCATATCCAGGAATTCCAGGAACCGCAGATGGCGCGGCGATGGTGGTTCATGTAGAAACCCGAGCGACAGAAGCCGGAATTGCCTATCCAATTACTCCTTCCACCACCATGGGGGTTGGTTATCAGGTTGCGTATGCCAATGGGATGAAAAACGTCTGGGGCACCCCGGTGACCTGGATTCAGACTGAATCGGAGCACAGTTCCGCCTCTTCAACGGAAGGCTACGTGGTGGCAGGTGGCCGCGCAACCAACTTTACCTCAGGTCAAGGGCTGGTCCTGATGAAAGAGGTCCTTTACACCATTTCCGGTAAGCGCCTGCCGGTGGTCTTTAATATCGGGGCTCGTGCCTTAACTTCCCATTCGTTGAACGTTCATGCCGGTCATGATGATATTATGTCCGTGACTGATGTGGGTTGGGGGATTGTGTTTGCCCAAAACGCCCAGGAAGCTGGAGATTTATGCTTGATTTCCCGTCGGGCGGCGGAAGATTCCCGGACGCCCTTTATGAATGTGCAAGATGGGTTCTTGACCACCCACACCATTGAAAACGTCCGCTTCCCGGAAGATGATCTGATTCGAGACTACCTGGGAAGCCCACGTGAGAAGATCCGAAAACTCTTTGACCCGGATTATCCATTAATGAGCGGCGTGGTTCAGAACCAAGATAGTTATATGGCTGGGAAGGTAGCCCAACGTTACTTCTACGATGAAGTGCCTGAAAAGCTTCAAAATGCCATGGATGAGTTCTATAAGCTCACAGGTCGTCAATATAGCTTTATTTCCGAACACCAGATGGAAGACGCCGAGTATGCCATCGTCTCCATGGGCTCTACCGCCGAAACCGCGGCGGTCACCCTGACCCATATTCGCAACCAAGGCCATAAGGCCGGTGCGGTCACTGTGACCGTTTTCCGCCCCTTCCCAGGTCCGCAGCTGGTGGAAGCACTGAAAAACTGTAAAGCGGTAGCGGTCATTGAGCGGATGGACAATCCGCTGGCCGTTGATAACCCGCTGACCGCTGAACTCAAGGCGGCTTTTGCAAGTGCTATGATGGGGACAGAAGGGTATCCGAAAATTGATCGGGTGCCGGTGATTTACAGTGGTGTTGCCGGGTTGGGTAGCCGGGATGTGACCCCGGGTCAGATGCTGGCCACTGTTGAGAACATGGCCCCTGGCGGTGCCAACAAGCGCTTCTTTAGCCTGGGGATTGATCATGAGTCCTCGCTGGATGTGGAAGAAGAGCCCGATGTCCGGCCCACAGGCGCCTTCTCCATTCGGGGCCACTCGGTGGGTGGATATGGCTCAGTCACCACCAATAAGATTATCGCCACCTGTTTGGGTGACATCTTTGGCTTTAAGGTCCAGGCGTCTCCCAAGTACGGCTCGGAAAAGAAAGGCTTGCCCACCAATACCTACCTGACTACCACCAAAGAAGGTCGGATTGGGACGCACAGCGAGCTGATTCAAGTGGAATTTGTGCCTTTGCTGGATCCCAATACCTGGAATATGGGCAATCCGCTGGTGGGTTTACAGCCAGAAGGGACCATCTTCCAGCATACTCCCATTGAAGACCCGCAAGGGCTTTGGGATTCAATCCCGGATTGGGGCAAATACTATATCCACGCCAACAACATCCGCACTTGCGGGGTGGATACCGTTCGGATTGCCCATGAGTGCTGTAAGTCAGACGACTCCCTGATTCAACGATTCCAGGGGATTGTGCTGCTGGGTGTCTTCCTGAAGCTGACCCCCTTCCAGAAAGATTCGGGCTTGTCCGATGAGGAACTCTTTGAGCGGGTCCGTATTCCCATTGAAAAATACTTTGGCAAGCGCGGGGTGAAGGTTATTGAAGATAACTTGAATGCGGTTCGCAAGGGCTTTACCGAAGTCTTTGAGGTACCCCGTTCCATCATTGAAGCGACGGATCCGGCGATTCTGGCCAAAGGTAAGGCTGAATGGGATGCCAAAGGAAAGGATACCAACGCATTCTTTATCTAGACTCAACTGATGACATTGGAGGAAGGTTTACAAATGAGCGTAAGCGAACAACCGAAAAAACACTGGTACGATATGGATCGTGCCAACGAGGTCGTGGATGCCTACAACAAGGGTGCCGGATCCAGCCAGCCCGCTGATCCGTTTGTTGCCCAGAGCATTCTGCCGGCAGGGACGGCTGGGCTTCGGGATTTCAGCTATATTGCCCCGGAATTGCCGGAGCTGAATTCCGAAAACTGTGTGGGATGTATGGATTGTGTGACCAACTGTCCCGATACAGCCATCTTGGGCCGGATTGTGATGCCCGAGGAGCTGGACAAGCATTTGGCACAGGTAAGCGATGAATCTCTGCGAGAACATCTGCGGGCCCAATTCAGTGAAACCCAAAAGTACTACAGCCAGTTTGAGAAAAAGCGGGAAAAAGACGCCAACCTCCCTCCAGGTGGTCTGTTTGGGATCTTCATTGATCCGACCAAATGTAAGGGGTGTGGCGAGTGTGTGGAAGTCTGCGGCACCCATGATGCGCTGAAGATGATTAAGAAAACCCCGGAGAACCTGCCGACGTACCTGCAGATGTTCGGCTTCTTCAAATCCCTGCCCCCGTCTCCTGAAACCCATATCAATAAAATTGATAAGCGGGACATCATGCTGCGGGAAGGCAACTTGTTGATGTACAAAGGCGGAGCAGGCTCTTGTATGGGGTGCGGAGAGGCTTCCGTCATCCGTCAGGTGATGGCGATGACCCATGATAAGGTGGGGGATCGCTTTGGCGTGGTCGCCTCGACCGGGTGTAACACGGTTTACAGCTCCACCTATCCCTACAACCCGTTCAGTATTCCCTGGACCAACTCCCTTTTTGAGAATGGCCCAACTGATGCCATGGGCGTTCGGGCCTTCTGGGATCAAAACGGAAACCATGACTGGGTGCTCTGGAATATCGGTGGTGATGGGGCCATGTTGGATATTGGCTTCCAGGCCCTGTCTCGGATGCTCGCCTCTGGGATGAACATTAAAGTGTTGGTGCTGGATACCCAGGTGTACTCCAATACCGGTGGCCAGCAATCAACGGCGTCTTTCACCGGTCAGGAATCCAAGATGGGCGCCTACGGGAAGAAAGTCCATGGGAAACCGGAGCGTCGGAAAGAGTTGGGTCAAATCTGCATGATGCACCCCAATGTCTATGTGGCCCAAACCATTGGCCCTAACACAGGCCACTTCTACAAAGCTGTAGAACGGGCGCTGGAGTACAAAGGACCAGCGGTTGTCAACGTTTATACCACCTGCCAGCCGGAACACGGGGTGGCTGATAACATGGCGGCGCATCAGGCCAAGCTGGCGGTACAATGCCGAGCCTTCCCGCTGTTCGTCTACGATCCGGAAGCCGGGCGGACCATTAAGGAACGGCTGTCCCTGGTGGGTAACCCCAACCTGGATCGAGATTGGGCACAGGTCA
This sequence comes from uncultured Vampirovibrionales bacterium, assembly GCA_964387265.1. Classification (GTDB taxonomy): domain Bacteria; phylum Cyanobacteriota; class Vampirovibrionia; order Vampirovibrionales; family Vampirovibrionaceae; genus CAYLWC01. Next base: position 18,533 of record CAYLWC010000023.1, read on the forward strand.
AAGGGGCTGATGGGCAAATGAAGGAACTGACCTTCTATGACTGGGCTCGTACGGAAGGCCGCTTCCGCAAGAGCTTTGATCAGAACGGCAACCCGGATGAAACCCTACAGTTTGCACAGGAAGATCGCCGCGATAACTGGCGGCTTCTGCAAGAACTGGCAGGCATTGAAAACAAGGACATGCTGGCTGGGAAACAACAGCCCACCACTGTCTAGTTTGGAACCATTCAACTTAGGCCACTTGCCTGCCAAGTGGGCAAGTGGCCTTTGATATACAGAAAGTCAGATCAAACCAGTTTAGATAAGGGGTATTGATGATGTCGCAGAAGGAAGCCATTGAAGCCATCCTGGAACAGTTAAAAAAGGATTTGACCCGGCCCCGGCAGGTGACCGAACCGATTTCCGTAGACATTACCAATCGGTACGATGTGCCAGGGGATGCCATCGGCACGTTTTTTACCGAGAGGCTCCAGCAACTGGAAGATTATGAGGTGGACATTACCTTGTCCTCCTTGTTCACACCGACCCAAGAAGACCGGATCCCGTATATGACGCTGTTGGGGGCTGGGGTATTATCGACCGAGGACGTCAAGGCACTCATCAGGCAGTTGGAAGAGAGTCAGCCAGAGGGACAGTACCTGACCCTGCAAGGGGAAACCGTTTTGGCTCCCGTTCACCCGGTGAATATTGAGCGCTTTGTTTTACGACTCCATTTGGACTGGCCGATAGACAACGAGGTGTACCAAATATTAAACGCAATGGTCCCGGCCAAGGGCCAGGCCTATGTGAACCTGCTGGCGCGGGATGAAGTTTGGCGCGGGGAGAGACGGAAAGAGTTGCTTTTGGCATTTCTTAAAGTGTTTCAGGAACGGGGTACGTTTTCAGTGCCTAAAATGGCGTATCTGACTGATTTTATCCGTACATATCGCCCCAGTTGCTTGTTTGATCTGGAACGCCAGTTTGAGCAGATGATCGGCTCCTGTGAATCGGATCTGGAGAATATATCCGGTCGGGGTTTCCACAGCGAGCAACTGAAAGAGGCATATGAGGAATCGGAACTGGCCCATCTCACCGATGCGACGGTAATCAACCGTTACACCGATCTGAAGGAAAAAGCCGAGGCCTTGCTGGAGGATTACCATCAGATGTCCGTGCTGTTGCCCGAGTATGTGGCCAAGGTGAAAGCTGAACAGCAGCGGGTATAGATAGGGGCTTCATCAGGGCAAAAGCCTGAGGCAAGCATACAAAAAAGCAGGGTGTTGCGCCCTGCTTTTTGGTGAGTTTTTCTGTGCCTAGGATTGAGGTGTCTTGCGGTAGGACTTGATCGTTTCTGGATTGATGGACACCCAGGTGAAGGACTTGGCGTCCTCGCCCACATCCCCTGGTACTTCAGTGACATAGGTACCACCATACCGGCCTCGGGAAAAAGTCACCAGGTTTTCCGTGGCCAGATTCTGCAAGGCTTTGCGGATGGTATTGCTGCTGACATCCAGCTCTTTGGAGAGATGGCCCATTGACGGCAGCTTGTCACCGACCTTGTAGTTTTGCTTGATGAGCTGCTTAAGATGCTGCTCCACCTTTTGGTAGTTGTAGAAGCTGACATCTTCCGCGGGAATAAAGATGTTATGCTCAACGGGTGAGTACATTTTGCTGGTATCCGGCTTACGGACCACATAGGTTCCGTATCGGCCCCGCTTGGAGTGGACGATGCCCTGATCCGCCAGGCGCTTCATGGCGTCATGGACGGTTTTAATGCTGACCTTGAAGATTTCCGACAGCTCCAGGTGAGAGGGGAGCTTGTCTTTAATTTCAAAGCTTTCGGCGATCATCCGCTTGAGATCCCGCTCCAGCTGATCAATGAGGGTTTCCGACTCAATCGAGGCCAGCGCAGAGCAATCTTCCACGGTGGGAACGACTTTCAGTACCCAGTTGGCTTTATTACCCCGGTTGCCCAAGCTTTTGAGCGTCCCCTGGCTGGAAAGATACTCCAGCGCCAGGCGGGTGGTGTTGGGTGCCGAATCAATCATTTTGGCGATTTCTCGGGCTGAGGGCAACATTTGGCCAGGCTCGATGTTCTTTTGAATGATCAGTTGCTTGACGGCTTCTACGGCCTGATCCCGCTTGGAGGTCTGCTTTCGCATCCGATGGCCCGCGTTTTTGTCCACATCCCGAACCAACGTGCCAATGCGTTGCTTGGATTCGACGTAGCCTTCATCTTCAATATAGCGAATGGCGTTTTGAACGGTTCCGACACTGACGCCGAGATGTTTGGCAATATCGGCCTTTCGGGGAAGAAGGTGGTTTTCGGTAATACTGTTGTTGTTCAGCGATTCAGAAATCCAACCTTTGAGCCAATCAGCGATTAACGTGTCTTTGGTGGCGCCGGGCGCATGGAAATCTGGTATTTCCCGGGGCAGCTGATTGATCTCAATTCGCGTGAGCGCTGCCTTGCTGATGTTTTCGAGTTCACGGTAGCCCAGGGCTTCTTCCACGGTGTTGGTGAATTCCTGGGAAAGAATATCCGCATCACTGAATTGCCCCAGCGTTTGTTCGGGCTTAGAAATAGTTTGACTATTGGATGCAACCATAACGGCCTATTGTCCTCCCCTGAAGTGAATTTTTAATGAGCGTTTGTCCTTGTTTGTATTAAAACAATTACGTGATTTTTTTTGCCAACAAATTTAAAACAAAGTTTTGCGGATAATCATAAACCTCCGATGGACTTTCCCTTGTGACGCGCAAAAACGTATACTTGCTTGATTAATTTAAACAAAAACTTAGTGTAGAGAAAACACGCAGTCCTGACAACCCCGGAATGAAAAGATTTTTGGAGAAAACGAAAAACCTATACTTATTATATCAAACCGATGCTGCCGTTAGTCGGAAGCGACTGAAAAGAGGAAAAGGGTGTGCCGGGGGTTCAGGACGCTTTAAAGGAAGAAAGCTGGAGCCGTTGGCGTTCCTTTTTTAGTTCTTCGTACACAAAGGCGGGCATATGCACATGCGAGAGGGCTTTGGCATAGGCATCGGGGGTGCCGTGAAAATCGGTTCCGCCGGTAACGATGAGCCCGTAATGTTCGGCCAAGGTGGAATGAAATTCAATCAGGGCAGGAGAATGACTCCGGTGATACGCTTCCAGGCCCCGCAAGCCATAATTCATCAGGTCCTCGGTCAGATTTTCAATGCCGATCATGTCGCCAGGATGAGCAATGACCGGGATACCCCCGCTTTCATAGATGGCTTCCACGGCTTCATGGGGTGTCACGGTATTGCGGCGAACATAGGTTGGGGCTTTGGAATTGAGGTACTTGTTGAAAGCTTCCGAAATGGTCTTAACCACGCCCTTTTCTACCAACGCCCGCGCTACGTGAGGGCGTCCTAGGGTCCCGTCACTGGAGGAAAAGGCACGGATATCATCCAGCGTGATTCGGATGCCTGCAGCCTGAAGCTTATTAGCCAGGGCATGCATCTGCTCGACCCGCGCATGGCGATGTTTGTCCATGACTTCTTGCAGGGCCGAGTCCTCGGGATCGATAAAATAGCCCAGAATATGAACTTCCTGTCCTTTCCAGGCGGTATTAATCTCAATGCCCGGAATCACTTCCAGGCCGGTCCCGGCAGCGGCTTGTTGAACCCGCTCTAGCGAATCCATGTTGTCGTGATCGGTGACGGCAATGGCCTGGACACCTTGCTCCAAAATGGCCTGGATCAGCGCTTCCGGTTCGCTGGCGCCATCGGAGAAGACAGTATGCATATGAAGATCAATCATCGGGGCATTTCCCAAACCGACAGATTGTCCTGTCCACTCTGCACTCAGAATGGAAGAAGCGCCATGCAACCCGCAAAAAAGGTTTGCCGCAGGCGTTCAACGGTTCAATTGAACAGTCAGGTGTGTAACATACAACCCATCGTTTCTTAAGGTTCAGTAACTCTAGTTACTAGAATACCCCATTTCCCTATACATTTCTAGTGATGCGGGCGAAACCCCTGACCAACCTGAGGAGAATGGGCTGAGGTGGCTATTAAAAGAGGGCCTCCGATGGTCTGGGTTACTGATTCGCTTGAATAAACGTAATCAGCTCATCAGGCCCTTTGAAATCTCGGACTGTATACTGGTAATCGTCCAAGTGCCAGACCCCCTTGGCGTCCTGGTGGTTTTTGTATACATCATACCCCAGGGGCGGGGTCTCATTTCGGGTTTTACGGGATTTTAGAATGTATTCAAAGCGGGTTTCTCCTGGTACGTGTTCATTCCAGACATCTTCCAAATATAGCTCAAAATCCGGCAGATTCGCATTCACCCAGTCCCGCAATTGGTTGAGTTGCACGTAGAGGTCCTCTGAACTATCCAGCTGGGCTTGGATTTGAGCATGTAGAATTTCTGGTGATAGCGTCATGGTGGGGTATTCTGATTGAACTGTGCTTGAACCATTACCTGGACGGCAGGGTCTTTTTAGCATACTATACCGCCAGAGTGTTTCTAAAGAAAAGGTGTGCCATGGAGAAAACGACCAATCAACACAAGCAGCCTCTGACCGATGTACAGAACCTGGCGGATGAACGCGGGGTGTCTTTGACCTGGGTGGGGATTAAAAACGTGGAAATCCCGGTTCGGGTCCTGCAAAAAGATGGAAAGACTCAATCCGTCGGCGCGTTTTCTACCTTAAGCGTGAGCCTGTGCAGCCGCTTTAAGGGCACCCACATGTCCCGCTTTGTGGAACAGCTCTCGGAATGGAGTCGGGATCACATTCTGACCTTGGATCTCAAAGCGTTCCTGGAAGATACCAAACGGCGTCTCAAAGCCCCTTCGGCTCAGTTGGAGCTGAAATTCCGCTATTTTATCGATAAACCCTCCCCGGCCACCGAAAATAGCGCTCCCATGGCCTATGAATGTACTTTTCATGGTACGCTGGATGAAGCGGATCAGTACCGGTTGGTCTTGGGGGTGGTGGTGCCGGTGACGACGCTGTGTCCGTGCAGCAAGGAGATTTCTGATTACGGCGCCCATAACCAGCGCTCGGAAATCCGGGCCCAGGTGGTGGTGGATCCCAACGCCTCTTGTCGGGTGGTGTGGATTGAGGATTTGGTGGCGGCCCTGGAAAAAACCGCATCTTGCCCGGTTTTCCCACTTCTTAAACGGCCTGATGAAAAATGGGTGACCGAATGGGCGTATGATCACCCGAAATTTGTGGAAGATGTCATTCGGGAAGCCACCCTGCTGCTTCGAAATTATGAGGGCATTACCGGTTTTTCCCTGGAAGTGGAAGCCTATGAGAGTATTCATGCCCATAATGCCTGGACGACTCATGCCGAGAACTTCTAAGGCAGCGCTTTTTTAACGCAAGAGGAGGCAGTTGATGGCAAAAACGGTGACTATTACCCGAAAGGCCCGCTTTTCCGCTGCCCATTTTTTCTATTTTGAGGATCTCTCCCCGGAGGAAAACTTTCGTCGCCTGGGCCCGACCAGCAACCGCAACGGCCATGGCCATAATTACGAGCTGGAGGTCAAAGTGACCGGACCGGTGGATCTGGATACCGGGATGGTGATGAACCTGAAAGATCTCAAGACCATCCTGGATGAAGAGGTGGTCCGGGTTTTAGACTTTAAAAACCTGAACCTGGAGATTCCATACTTTCAAAACCACTTCCCCACCCTGGAAAACCTGTCCCGCTTTCTCTGGGAACGCCTCAGCCCCCGGTTGCACCAGGCCAGATTTCAACTCACCGGCTTGAAAATCCATGAGAGCGATGATCTCTATGTGGAGTATGATGGGGAATAGGATGGAGCGTGCTACATGATGTACCTGACCCGAAAATACGAGTTCTGCGCCAGTCACCGGCTGTATAACCCAACGTTTTCCGAGACCCAAAACTGGGAAGTGTTTCGGGAATGCAGCCATGTCAATGGCCATGGCCATAATTACGAGCTGGAAGTGACGGTCTCAGGCACCCCGGATCCGGTGACCGGCATGTTGGTGGATATTTATGAGTTGGATCAGGTGGTGCAGCGGGTCCTGCTTCAAAAAATGGATCACCGGCACCTGAATTTCGATGTGGATTTCCTGAAAGACTTGATCCCTACCGCCGAAAACATTGTCTGGGCCTGCTGGGGACAATTGGAGTCTTGTATCCCCGGAGAGGCGAAGTTGCACCGGCTTCGGCTGATGGAAACCCGCAATAACTTTGCCGAGTATGCGGGGGAACCTCGTTAGGGTTTTTTGGAGAAAGCGTTCGTTATGACACATTTACAAGGCCAAGTGGCCATCATTACCGGGGCCAGCCAGGGAATCGGCCAGGCCATTGCCCGATATTTGGCCGCAGAAGGCATGCATTTGGTGCTTTCGGCCCGCAACCAGCAAAAACTGGATGCTTTGGTAGCATCGTTGAAAGCTCAATATCCAGACCTCCAGCTTCAGGTGGTCCCGGCGGATGTGCGGGAGCCGGATCAAGTCGAGCATGTGGTGGCCATGGCCGTTCAAACCTTTGGTCGGGTGGATGTCCTGGTGAATAACGCCGGAGTGGCGGGAAAAATTGCCTTGTTGCAGGAGATCCCCATTGAAGAGATTCACCGGACCATTGATACCAATCTGAAAGGCCCCATTTATGCCATGCGGGCGGTGTTGCCGGTGATGATCCAGCAAAACGGCGGGACCATTATTAACATTAACTCCGTGGCCGGTAAAACAGCCTTCCCCTACTGGAGCCTGTATGACGCCTCCAAGTTCGGTCTCCATGCTGTAACCCAGGCGGTGGCCGAAGAGCAGCGTTGTAATAACATTAAAGTGGTGGGGATTTACCCAGGGGCGGTGGATACCCCCCTCTGGGAAACCATTGAACTCAATCATGAGCCCAAGAAAGACGGGATGCTGGATGCCGACACGGTGGCTGAGGCAGTGGTGTATGTCCTGAGGCAGCCTCAGAAGGTCCTGATCACCGATGTGACCCTGACCCCTCTGCAACCGGCGTTATAGACACTCCTCCCCTTAGAGCTTGCCAAAAGGGCGGATCCTGTGAAAAGCTAGAGACAAATAGACATTTATGTGAGGAGGGGCCCCTATGTCGGTGGCATCGGTTTTAAATTCTCAGGATCAAGCGTTTTTAAAATCCCTGGAGGAGGCCTTTGATCGGTCCAATCGGGATTTTGCCAGGGCGTACTATTTGTTTGCCACCGCCAAGTTAAGCGAAACCTATAACTCCACCGAGATTTATCAGAAATACCCGCTGCTGACCTCAGACACCACCTTCCAGACCCTGAAGCGGCTGTATGACGCCCACCCGGACAACGAAGTGATCAAGCGCCTGTTTACTTCTGTCTTGGGCACCTACATTGGAAGCCAGCTGAGCCAGTTATCCGATGAGTATGAGAACGTTAAAAACCAGCTCAAAGTGGATGTCTCAGGCCTAGAGCTCACAAACGCCGAGGCTCAGGCGCTGACAGAGCTCCTGTACGAAGACGTGTCAGAGTGGCTCAAAAAGCTGGAGAGCAAGGCCACACGGGAGGAACTATACCAGCGGACCCTGCAGGCCTATAATGAGCACCTAAAAGAGCGTTATATCGTCCTGTTTGAAAAGGACAACGTGCTGCTGGCGGAACTGGGATACCCTCACGTGGTGGATTTTTACAGCCAGACCAGCGGTCATGATTTGCGGGCGCTTTCAGAGACTGGAAAGCGGCTGGTAGAAGAGACCCAGGAGATTTATTACCAGCGGATGGCGGAATATTACAAACAACGGACCGGTCATGATTTCTCGGAGGCCACCCGAGCGGATATTTCCTACGTTTTATCCGGCAAGCCCCCGGAAATGGCGGCCATTGATGCCCGGTTCCCGGAAGAGAACATGGTGCCGCTGGCCACCCGAACCTTTGACTTGATGGGGCTGAACTTTTCTCAAATTGCCCAAACGGTGGATTTCGCATCGCAACCGGATTACCAGAAAGAGGTGGTGGAGAAAACCGAGAACGCCCAGGGAGGTTTACGGCGCATTTTACTGGATTTGGCCAAGCGGGAGGGCAAGCGTTCTCGGGCCTATGTTTACCCGGCCCAAGTGCCGGCGGAAATTTACCTGTCGGTGAAGCCCGAAGGCGGGCTGGATGATTACTCGGCCTTCTTCCATGAATCAGGCCACGCCCAGCATTTTGCCTATGAGGACCCCGATCTGGGCTTTGCCCTGGCGTTAATGGGCAATAACACGGTTACCGAGACCTACGCTTATCTCTTCCAGAATCTCTTTCTCAACCGCCACTGGCTGCAACACATGGCCGGGCTTTCTGCCGAAGAGGCCAGGCAGGTGGTTCGTCGTCGGGCGCTGGAAGATCTCTATATGCTGCGCCGCTACGCCAGCAAGATGCAGTTTGAAGTCCAGTTGTTTGAGGACGTGAATACCGATCGCTTCCGGCTGGATGACAAAGGGGCGATTTATTCCCGGCTGCTGAGCGAAGGGACCGGCTTTCAGTATGATGCCACCTGGACGCGGGATGTGGATGCCGGGTTCTATGTGGCCGATTACTTTACCGCCTGGAGCCTGGAAGCGCAATTGCGGGAGTATCTCTGTCAACATTTTGGGAAAGATGACCCTGAGGACTGGTATCAGAACCCGGAAGCCGGGGCGTTTTTAAAGTCCCTCTGGAAAGACGGGAACCTTACCCAGCAAGATCTATCGGCCCGCTTGGGCTACAACAATCCCAATGATGTGGGACCCTTGGTGCGGTTGATGCAGCGTAATTTAAGTGAATAGGTACCAGAAAACTGGTCCTTTTGTTCTAGTTACTTCAGGTGAAAACCCATGAGGTCATTCCCGGTCTGGAACAGATCGTGCTATGCTCTTAGCGAGTGGTGAGCGAGTGGGTGATATGGCATGTCGGAGGCAGTCCCAGGGACTTTGAATATCCAGACTTTGACCCTGTTGATGACGACTGTTCTGGCGTTGGTTTTATTGACAGCCGCTTCCAGCATCTCGATCGCTACCGATTGGACTCTGGTTCCGAGGGAAGTCTGGCCAATCGCCATGGCGATAGTCGGGGTTATTACTATAGTCATAGCTGGGTTGATGGTAAGAACAGTGAGCCGGGGAATGGGTATATTCCAGACGACTCGAACGGTCATTCCCGGTTTTTGGAGGTATACGGCCTTTTTTGCGGATTTTCCTATCTTTTTTCGGAGGGGACAAGGAGTACAGGTGGATGATGAGATGAAGGGCCGGAATGCCATCTTGCTTACCACGGGAGGGGTTTTGTTTGGACGAATTTGTGGAACTTACTTAATAACTTCATGGGCGCATTTTCAATTGCGACATGTGATTTCACAGGCCTTACATCATTTGCAGGCAATGGACAAAACCGGCGAGGTGATTCGATTGGTGGCAAACCGGATTCCACATGAGTTGGAACTGGAGATCCGGGATGTAGAGCAAACCCTAGAGAACTTGTGTTTATCCCCCCAAAGAGCATTGGAGTCAAAAGAAAACAGAGAAACCCAGGCTCAATTACTTTCAATACGTCGGTCCAGGGTGAAGGATCTGGCTCAAAAAGGAGCCGTTTCCGCCAATTTGGAAGACGAACCCAGCTTGAAAGTGGATGAAGCCATTGTGCGACTGAAGGAACAGGAGCAACAAAAGCAACCGCCTTTTGGAATGGAGGAAGCTTGATTATGGAAATCAGAAGCCAGAGTGGAGAAGTACTTTTTAAGACCGATGCGGAGAATTTACTCTACGCAAATCTCCGGGAAAAAAACCTGCAAAATGCCGATCTGTTTTCCGTGGTGTTGTTTCAAGCCGATCTTTCCGGGGCCGATCTGACCGGGGCCGATCTGAAGGGGGCCAATTTATCCGATGCCATTTTGGTGGGAACCAACCTGCGTTCAGCGACGCTGACGGCTACGAACTTTCAACGGGCCAACCTGAGCAAGGCCAATTTGTCCAAGGCCGTCCTGCACCAGGCCAACCTGGCGGGAGCGAATCTGACCGATACGGATTTCACCCGAGCGGATATGCTACAGGCAAACCTGAGTAAGGTTCAGGCCCGTCGTGCGCAGATGATTGGGACTGTGTTGGTGGAATCTGATATGCGGCATGGGGATTTTGAGCAGGCCGATCTGTCTCAGGCGCGGCTTTATAAGTCTAATATGCAGAAGGCCCTCTTTCATGGGGCGTTGTTGGAAAAATCCGAGTTTGAACTGGCCCAGATGCGCTGGGCGGATCTCTCTGAAGCCAACCTGAGACAAGCCGAAATGCGGGGTGTGGATTTAGAGTATGCAGATTTGTCAAACGCCTGCCTGGAAAATGCCTCCTTGAACCAAGCTCGCATGCCCCATGTCAAGCTGGTTGGCGCACAGTGTCGCCGAATCCGGTTATTTCGAGCGGAACTGCAAGAGGCAAACCTGACGGGCTGCAATCTAGAAGGGGCTAATCTGTCGGGGGCGGCGATGAACCTGGCGATTCTGCATGATGCCAATCTGATGGATGCGGATCTTCAAGGAACGCTCCTACGAGGAGCACGCTATAACAAGAATACTCGCTTCCCTGCGGATATAGACCCGGTCCAGCACGGCATGATTCTAGATCAGGTGGCCGAGGACTAAAGCTTACAAAACAGGTTGGGCAGCTCTTTCTTGCGGTCGGGGTCAAACGCCGGGTGATGGACAAAGTTTTGAATATACCCACCGCCCCAAAGCTGGGTGTAGGTGGGATCATAAAATGCCGCGATTTGCCCAGGCGTTACGGCTGTTTGTGGCTGGTATAAGCAGACCTTCAACGCTACCGGGTTTTCCGGGTGTAGGCTAATAATACCCAAGGTGGGCGGGGTGTTATAACGGATTTTGATCATCGCTTCCACCGGGAAAACGCTGGCTTGCTCGAGGGCAGGATCGACCCAACTGGTGGATAGAACGGTAAATTCGGTGGTCTGGATATGATGTGGATCGCCAATGTAAACCGTGTTGGTGTCTGGATCGATTTTGACCACGTAGACCGGGCGACCCACAGCGACTTTGATCCCTCGTCGCTGCCCCAGCGTAAAATGAAAGTGGCCTTCATGCTCCCCCACAATTTTGCCGGTATCCATATCCACAATCGGACCTGGCTTGGGGCCAAACACCCCTTTGAGGTAATTGGCCTGCCCGTTCAGGACAAAGCAAACATCCTGACTTTCTTTGCTATAAGCGGTTGGGATACCGATTTCCTTGGCCTTAGCGACCACCTCCGGTTTGACCATCTCTCCCAGTGGGAAGAGGGTCTTGGCCAGATCCTTCTGGTAGACCCGAGTCATCATGTAGGTTTGGTCTTTATGCTCATCCACGGCCCGGAAGACTTTAGTGTACGGGCCGCTGTGATCCAGGCGGGCGTAGTGGCCTGTGGCCACATAATCCACCCCCAGCTCCCGAACGGCGTAATCGACAAGCAACTCCCACTTGACGTACCGGTTGCATTCCACGCACGGATTAGGGGTCAGCCCCTGTTCATAGGAATGGTTATAGTAATCCATCACATAATGAGAAAATTCCGCCCGCAGATCGACGGTGTCATACTCCATACCCAGCATTTCACAGACACGTCCAGCATTGACCAGGGCGTCATTACAGCATTTCCCCGGTCCGTTTAGTGTCCAGGCCGTCAGCCCAATTAACTCATGCCCTTGCTGTGCCAGATAATAGGCGGCCATACTGCTATCGACGCCGCCACTCATGGCGACGGCGATGCGTTTTTTGGAAGAGGGAAGGGTGTTTTTCATGAGAACGGTATTGGATCTTGCTTTGGGGCTGAATCCTTTATCGTAGCCAAGGCGAATGCCGGATGCAAGCCAAGAGAATAAAACCTGCCTGCCGGTGTGGATTGCCTGGTGGCAAAAATCCATTGTTTGATGGAGTCTGCTGACGGTTTGGGCCTGATACAGTGAAAGTATCAGGGTGTATACATGAAGGAAGAGGTCCAACGGTGTTGGATGTAAAAACGCAAGCAGACACAATGAAAGCGGGCTATGCCCAGGCCCCATCCTCGGCTCGGCTAAGGCGTTCTGTAGAACCGGTTCGGGTGGTGCCGATGCCTTGGGATAGGATGGAAGAGGCCAGCCAGTTCCTGTCGACGATGCTTCAGACGGAATCATCGATGTATCAGGCCTTTGAAGAAATGCTACAAGGGGCTTCTTGCTTCCAGCTCCCTGTAGGAACCCGTCTGGGCGTTGCGGGAAATCGTTTTATTTCTGCAGGGCTCGCTGTTGCTACGGCAATTCGGGGAATGGAACGGGGGGAAAAAGTCTGTATTCTGGAACTGGGCGCATCTGGGGAATCACTTTTGACTTACTTGCTCAAAATGCCGGATGGGGTCGGATTATCAGAGCTTTTTCAGCAACGGACCGACCTAGAACATCTGATGGTACAGGCCAAAACCTACGGTCCTTTGAAGAACCTGTATGTTTTGCCAGCCGGGCAGCTCCCCCTGCAATGGGAAGCCCATATATCCCAGTGTCAGGCATTGATACAGGCCTTACAGAAAAAATTCCACCGGGTCTTGATTACCGTGCCGGATCTGGTGGACCAGCCAGCCATCCTGGATTTGCTTACCCAATTGCAGGTGAATGGGCTGATGGTCTTTAACAATGGTCAAATGGATCGGACCCTGGTCAGCAAGTTATATCAACGGTTTGCCCATTGTGGGGTTCAAATCCTGCAATAAGCAAAAGAGACAGCCTCAGAAAGCTGTCTCTCTTGTTATTTGGATGGACGGGCCTAGCCGAGCTCAACGTCTCCATCGAGTTCATTATTGAGCTTGCTGTTCCAGAAGCCGTAGCCAAAGTAGATGGCCATCCCAAGCAAGAACCAGCCAATGGTGACAACCCAGGTGGTTGCCGGCAGCCCTTTCATTACGAAGAGACAGCCAAGGATACCCAGAATGGGGAAGGTCAATCCCAATGGCGCTTTAAAGGGACGCTTACGATCCGGATCGGTGAAGCGCAGGATGGCTACACCCAAGCAAACCACCAGAAACGCGCCCAAGGTGCCGATATTACACATCTCAGCCAGCAGGTTAATGGGTAGCAAGCCGGAACCAGCGGCCACAAACAACCCGACCAGAATGGTGCAAATATGAGGCGTTTGAAACTTGGGGTGAATTTTAGACAGGAAGGCTGGCAGCAGGCCATCCCGGGAGATGGCGTAGAAGATCCGGGTGCCACCCATTTGCAGAACCAGCAGGACAGACGTTAAACCGGCAATGGCCCCGACGCTAATCAGCAAAGAAGCCCAAGGGAAGCCCATAGCATACATGGCACCCACAACAGCCGCTTCCTTGTTGATTTGATGCAAGGGCACGATGGCGGTAATCACTGCGGTCACCAGAATGTAGAGAATGGTGCAAATGGCCAACGAGCCAATAATCCCGATGGGGATATCCCGCTGCGGATTCTTGGTTTCCTCGGCTGCGGTAGAAACGGCATCAAAGCCAATGTATGCGAAGAAGATCAGAGAAGCACCGGTGACAATGCCATCAAACCCATTGGGGGCAAAGGTATTCCAGCCATCGGCAAACCAGTTGGTTTCCAGAACTTGCATGTTGCCACCAAAGAGGAAGAATCCGCCCATGGCGATAAAGAGTAAGACGACAGCGGTTTTAATGAACACCATAATAGCAGTCATCCGGGCGCTTTCAGAAACTCCAATCAGCAGCAACGCGGTGACCGCCAGAACAATCAAGAAGGCGGGCAGGTTAAAGGCGCTTTGAATCAGCAAAATTTCCTGAGTGTTGGTAAATGGAATAGTAAAAGGAATGGCTTTAACCAGGATGTCTGGATTGGCGTGCGACATGGAGTGAACCGTATCCAGGGTGTTGCCCACCAAGTACGCAGGCATTTCAATACCCCAGGTGGAATACAGAAACTCCTTAATGGTCCCTGTCCATCCAACGGCCACAGCCATGTTGCCAACGGCGTATTCCAGAACCAATGCCCAACCAATAATCCAGGCGACAAACTCACCCATGGTTGAGAACGTGTACGTGTAAGCGGACCCGGAGATAGGAGCCATCGAGGAAAACTCAGAGTAGCAGAGCGCGCAGAAGGAGCAGACCAGGCCAGTCAGCACAAAGGACAAGGTTAAGGCTGGACCAGCTGCCAAGTGGGTTGGAGAACCAGCCGCTGCGGCACCGGTTAAGACAAAAATCCCAGCCCCGATCATGGCGCCGACGCCAAAAATAACCAAATCAAAGGCGCTGAGGGTCTTTTTAAGTTTGTGTTCAGAGTTCTCGCTATCGGCTAAAATGCGATCCAAATTCTTGGTTCGAAAGAGACGCGAGATAAAGGAGCGTTGCTTGACCCCTGCGATTCCTGACATAGATGTCTCCCTGTATTACTTCCAATAGAACTCAATGGTTATACCATAACGGGTCTACTGTATAAAAGATGAGGCAGTAAAAAAATCGATCCAAAACCCAAGATTGTTACGTTTGTGTTACATGCAAACAGGACATGAGGGGGTCGGTTATTCAAATGATTTTCCTGGTCATGTCCCTTACCTGGGCGATTAAAACGACGCCAAAGTGGGTAATGATTAAATAAAGATCGATTCTTCAAAATGAACGTGGATCGATAATGCGGAAAAATTAAAAATCAGCCAAGATAAGGAAACGAGCGTCGTATGGGTATACAGCTCAGTGGCTATAGTTCCGGGTTACCGGTTAATGACATTATCGCTCAGCTCATGGATTTGGAACGGCGGCCTGTTACTTTGCTTGAGCAGCGAAAAGCCGATTTAAATCTGAAATCCGGCTTATACAACAACGTCTCTTCCCGTGTCTCCGATCTGTTATTGTCTGTCCGAAAGCTGACCAGCCGCTCGTTATTGAATACCAATCTGTTTAAGGCCAAATCGGCCACATCATCTGATGACACCATCGCCACGGCCAAAGCTACTGAAAGCGCTTCGGCTCAAACCATTAACCTGGAAGTGGTGAGCCTGGCGACGGCGACCAAGGCGGTGAGTCAGTCTCAGGTGGGCCAATGGGTGGATACCAATACCCCGCTGAGTGAAATGTCGCAAGGGAAAATTACCGGGGGCACCATCAGCGTATATGCCAACGGGACCCGCTATGAGTTTGCGGTCGACCCGGAAACTCAAACTGTCGGGGATGTTTTACAGGATATTCAGAGCACAATACCCCAAATTAATGGGTATTCGGCGACAGATGGGGTTCTCAGCCTGGACTATACCAACAACAATACAATTATCTTGGGCTCAGCCAGCGATACGTCCAATTTCTTCAAAGCCACGCACCTGATGACCGGAACGGATTCGGGCACCAGTATTACCGGATCCAACCCCAACCTGTGGTTTAACCTGTCTGATACCATTGATACAGCCGATACCGTGACGGCGGTTACAGCAGGTAGTACGTTTGAAATCAATGGTGTGTCATTTGACACCACGGGTAAATCGTTAAGTGCCATTATCAAGGAAATCAACAACTCTTCAGCCAAGGTCACGGCCAGTTTTGATCAGACATCCAATACGTTTCAGCTGGTGGCCAACGATCCGGGCAGCGCCTTGATTAATCTGGAAGATACCTCCGGGAACTTTCTGACCGCCATGGGGCTGATTGTAGCCGGAGATTCCACGGCCTCGCAAACTGCTGGGAGTAACGCCGAATTTATTTTGAATGGATCGACCCTCTACGCCCCATCGAACTCCGTGGATGAGTCCATTACCGGCTTAAGCGGAATTACACTGAGCTTGAAAGAGGCGGCTGCCGGTACAACCGTGACTATTAACATTGCTAATGATACCTCTCAGATAAAAACCGCGGTGAAAGACTTTATTGATAAGTACAACAAGCTGATCACCTACATTGACCAACAAACCAACGCCGAGCAAAAAGGCGGGTTGGTCGGGGAGTCCAGCCTGCTGCGTTTTCGAAACCAGTTGCGCCAGATGGTCACGGATCGGGTTTCGGCCTTGTCCGCAACCGGGTATGACAGCTTGCCCATTGTCGGGATCTCAACCGGTAACGTTAGTGGAACATCGGCTGGGGTTAAATCGACCTTGGAGTTTAACGAGAGCAAGTTTGATGCGGCCCTGGCAGCCAACCCCGATGCCATTCGTCAGCTCTTTATTGGTCAGGACCTGGTGGGGGCCAGCGATGGATCCTCTAGTGATGATAATATGGTGGGGATTTTAACCCAGATTGAGAATTTGATTACGGATCGGACCATTGATTACGGGGGAGGGCCTATTTATGGGGCCTTGTACAGTGGCGGGAGCGACAGTGGCAGTGGGTTGTTCCCCTCCTATCAGAGTATGATCCAACGGCGGATTCAAAGCATTAATAAATCCATTGAGCGGGGTGAGGAACGCCTGGAGCGGAAAGAAAAGCTGCTTCGTCAGCAGTTCCAGATGATGGAAAGCTTGATCTCCCAGTTCCAATCCCAAGGGACTGCGCTAGCAGGCTTGCAACAGCAACTGGCCGCTAATAAACGGTAATTTTTAAGCTTGGTATGATCCAGCCCAATGATTCCCGGCCCGATGTCCTCCGAATGGAGGATTTTGCGCGTTGGTTTTGAAGCCGGGCGATCATCTGGTCGACACCTCCAATACCGGGTACATAGGAATGGAGATCATACCGGATGTTTGGATTTCACAAGGACCGTGACAAAAAGCGCCCTTTCCCTGCCCCGATAAAACATCTTGAGGATGAATCTCAGAGACAGGTCATCCTGGTCAGCAGAGAGGATATTTATGCCCCCCATGGGCAGGATAAGATTCTCTTGCTGAGAAAAGGCTCCGCCATTGATGCGGCCTCATTCTCCAAATTTGAGCGCTACGGCGTGCATGTCAGCCAGTTTGAGGTTCAGGCAACAGGGGTACAGATGCTGGATGAGTCTATAACAACGGAGTCTGTAGCGTTCTCAGCCCATACCAACCCCATTACCGCAGCGCCCCCCAAGCCCAAAAAACGGGTACTGGTGCTGGATCCCGATGCCAAGAGTCTAGCCCGGACCACGGACTGTCTGTTCGTTTGCGGGGTGGAGCTGAGTCATATTCATCCCCTGCGTGTGGCCCGGCATATTGAATGGACGTTGGAAAAGTATCGCCCCCAGGTGCTGGTGGTAGACTATACGTTGAATGTTGGTACAGATGGCTTGTCTCTGCTCTCCTCGGTTCTGGGAAACCGGGCTTGGGATGGGGTCATCGAGCAAGTGATTCTGACCATTGATTTCCGAGGTCGATTAAACCACGCTCAGGAAGAAATTATCGCCTGGGCGGAGGCTCATCAGGTTTCGCTCATTCCCAAACCCGTAAACCGCTTTATTCTCAATGACTTCCTGATTCACTCATCCTGATTTCTATCGGAGTTAACACGTGTTTGATCCAGTGAACCCCCCCACTCCGAATATATCGGTTTCAACCTCCCACGAGGCGGCCTTGAGGCGGATCCGGGATATCCCTTCCCTGCCGGAGGTGGTCAACAAGATCATCCACTTGCTGGGAGAACCCAATACCCCGGCCTCTGAAATTGCCAAGCTCATCTCCTATGATCCGGGCCTGACCTCCAAGGTTCTTAGGATGGTCAATTCGGCGGCTTACGGTTTTCAGCGGCAGATTAGCTCGATTCAGCACGGGATTATGATTCTGGGCTTTAATACGGTTCGGGGTCTGGTGCTAAGCGCCAGTATTTTCAAGATGTTTGAAGGGAGGCAGAAGGGGCTGGACCATCAGAAATTCTGGGAGCACTCCCTGGGAACGGCCATTGCTGCACAGCTGGCGGGAAAACAATTGGGGCTGGTGGATATGGATGACGCATTCAGCGCCGGGATGCTCCATGATATTGGAAAAGTGGTGTTGGATGTCTATTTTGCCAGTGAGTATCAACGGGTTTTAAGCGAGGCTCGGCTTCAGGGGCTTCCTTGCCATGGGGCCGCTTTTTTGCAACTGGAGCAACGGATTTTGAAAACCACCCATACCAGTATTGGAGGTGTGCTGGCCTCCAAGTGGAAGCTGCCCTTAACCATTACGGAAGTTATTCAACACCATCATCACCCGGAAAAATCTAAATCCAGTGAGGCATTGGTCTATTTGGTGGCTTTGGCCAACCGACTTTCCATGGTGTTGGCCCAGTATGACGGGGTGGTGGATGAAACCCAGTTCCCGCCGAATGTGTTGGCGTATTTTGATTTGAATGCTGAAGACTTAACCTATTTTCTGGAGGCACTTCGGGAAGAAATGGAAACCGCAGAAGCGATGCTCGGCTCCATTGCCCACCCCTCTTAACGCAAGGCTTCACTGACTCGGGGAAGCGACGGGGTGTGTAAAGAAATATTGAGCTTTTCTCCAGAACGGCCTGATACTGCTCGATATAGAGCGTATGAAGCGGATACGGTTTAAAGTACTTTGTTTATTGCTGCTGGGGATCTTCTGGCTGGGCACGCTGGCGCAAGCCGCCAGTATTGATAGTGGCATTGCGGCCTATAAGCGGGGGGAATACACTCAAGCGCTTTCACACTTTAAAACCGCTGTTAAAGAGAACCCCAAAGATCCCAAGGCCATGTTTTACCTGGGTCTATCGCTCACCAAAACCGGGTATCATGAGGCCGCGCGCCAGGCCTTTGAGATGGTGACGCGCATGGTCCCAGCCGATGACCCTCTGGCGGCCAAGGCCCGAAATAACATGGCCGCCGTGACCAATGAGCAGATTAGTGCAGTCAGTAGCAGCGACAAGGCTCATCAGGTCATATCCACTGCCTATGCCCAGGGGAAAGAGGATAATTATCTCCCTCATGTGCTTAGTTATGGACGAATTATCCGGTTTGATGAGGAAAAAATGCCCTTAAAAGTGTTTATTTCCAGCGGGCAGGGGGTTCCGGGCTGGCAACCCGAGATGACCCAATCGGTATTAAAGGCCATGCAGACCTGGCAGCAGGCCAGCCGAAACAAAGTTCGCTTTACTTCCACCTCGAATCTGAAAAACGCCCATATCGTGGTGCGTTGGCAAAAAGTGTTTAAAGACAGTTATCTGGGCTTGAGCCCCACTCAAACAATGGGGAATACCCTCATTCAATCGGATGTGATTCTGGCAACATACTATCCTGATGGAAAAACACCGATCTCTTTAAGTGAGTTGAACCGTGTTGCCATCCATGAGTTGGGCCATGCCATTGGGCTCAAGGGTCATAGCCCTTTTCCTGAAGACGTGATGTATTACACAATTCACCCCAAAAATACGGGAAATCTAACGGCGCGGGATATTAAAACCATTGGTTTGCTGTACGCTATTGAGGCGGATGTGAAAAACAGCGACACCATGTCGATGGCCCAAAGCCAACAGTACTTTGAGGCGTATAAAAAAGCCAGGGAAGCTTATAATAATAACGAACTGAACAAGGCCATCGCCTATTTCCGGGAGGCTGTTCGTTATAACAGCCAGGAACCGGAAGCCAAGTTCCTCTTGGCCACGGCATTGTTGAAGCAATCCCAAGTGCTGATTCAACAGAGCAATTACCTGTGGGCCAAAAAGTATGTGGAGGAATCTATATCCCTGTACGAGCAAATTAAAGATAAGCCAGACGCGCCGCCGGGTTCTCAGTACAACCATGGCATTGCAAAAAAGGTCTTATTCCAACTGTCTTTGCGGATGCCGTAAATCAAGCCAGATGCGGAAATCTGTTTGCGGGTTCATGATATGGGGTCTGTAGCCGATCTTTTCAGGGGATGTCTCCTCCGAACGGAGGGTTTTATCCCCTGAAACCGCCAAGGATTGCTATAATTTTCATATTCTTACCAACCCGCAATTCAGTGTTTGAGATCGATGCCAACAGCAAAAAGAGATAAATTCAATTCACGGCGGTCATCCTCAATGGTGAAAAAGGGACAAGAAGGTGCGTTGGACCGGGAATATGTTCCGTCTGATGAAGAAGAGCTGATGGAACTGGATGGGGATACCGGCTCGGGCGAGCTGAGTGATTTTAATGACGCCAAGGAGCGTGTCTATATTTTTGAGGAAGAAGATGATGAGGCGGAAGAGGAGAGCCCTACCGGGCCCCGGACTTCGGCGGATGATTCGGTGAAGATGTACCTGCAGGAGATCGGGAAGATTCCTCTTTTGACCTCGGAGCAGGAAGTGGAATTGGCCAAAGCCATTGCCGAGGGGGATGAGGTGGCCAAGGCCAAGTTGGTGCAAGCCAACCTGCGGCTGGTGGTCAGTATCGCTAAAAAATATATAGGGCGTGGGCTTTCGTTTTTGGATCTCATTCAGGAAGGGAATCTGGGCTTGATCCGGGCTGCGGAAAAGTTTGATTATAAGCGAGGCTTTAAATTTTCAACCTACGCCACTTGGTGGATCCAGCAATCTATTACCCGAGGCATTGCTGATAAGTCCAGAACCATTCGGCTACCGGTCCATATGATTGAGACCATTGGCCGGCTGAAAAAAGTAACTCGGGATCTCACCCACGAACTGGGCCGCACGCCAACCAAAGAAGAGCTTGCTGGTCGGATGGGGATTTCCCTGTCCAAGTTGCGGCTGGTACTCAAGGCCACACAATCTACTATCAGCTTGGAAACCCCACTTCATACCAAGGATGAGGCGTCTAAAATCGGGGATTTCCTGGTGGATGAAAGCACCGAGTCCCCGGATAGCCGGGTATCTCAAGAGAACCTAACAGAAGAACTGGATCGGATTTTGGAAACCCTGCGCCCTCGGGAGCGGGATGTCTTAAAGCTGCGCTTTGGCTTGAATGATGGTAATAAGCGTACATTGGAAGAAATTGGCCAGTTATTTGGGGTCTCCAGGGAACGGGTCCGCCAGATTGAAACCCGTGCGTTGAACAAGCTGCGTAAAATGTGCCGAAACAACCGGGGTATCAAAAGCCTGAAAAACTACCTGGGGGGTTAACGTCCGCAGAGTTTAATGGGCAGGATACTCAAAAAGTACAATCCACCCATGGCACTTGCGACCACGATTAAAGTAATGGGATCTTGAGACGGGGTAATCACGGCAGCAACCAGAAAGATGATAACCACGGCCCAACGCCATTGCCTAAGCAGGAGCGTTGAGGTGACCAGCCGGGTAAATGAAAGTAAAAACAGGATCATGGGGAGTTCAAACAGAATGCCGGTTAGTATCAGCAGCCCGGTGCAAAACTCCACGTATTTGACAATGCTGATTTGGCTGATGGCGACTTGTTGCCCGTATTCCAGCAAATACCCCAGTGCGGAAGGAATAACCGCCCAATAAGCAAAACTTACGCCCAGCAAAAAAAGCAAGGTTCCACCCACCACAGACCAGAAAAGAATCCACCGTTCCCAGCGGTTCAGGCCAGGTAAAACAAAGCGGAGGGTTTGATACAAAAGTACTGGCGTGGCCAGGGCCAATCCCAGCAGAAATGCCACCCGAACACTGGCCATTAAAACCTCGCCGGGGCTGAGCTGGACAAATTGAACGGACATAGGAGCCAGGGTTTTGAGCCACTCTATCACCGGTAGAGAGACAAAAAACGCGACCACAATGCCCAACAGCAAGGTGGTAATGGAAAACACCAGCCGGTAGCGTAACTCGGCCAGGTGTGCCAGGAGCGGCATGGCTGAGTCTGTGGGGGCTGTTTTGGGGG
>CAYLWC010000024.1:0-13999 GCA_964387265.1 uncultured Vampirovibrionales bacterium
GACCCGCCCTGTAGCGTCTTTGGCACCTGCGGGGGATGTCAATGGCAGCATGTGGGCTATTCGGCCCAAGCTGAGTGGAAACAAACCATCGTTACGGAGAGTTTGCAGCGAATCGGAAAAATCCAGAACCCGCCGGTGCAACCTACGATTACCGCTGAACCCTGGCATTACCGCAACAACATCCAGTGGAAAGTGCAACACACGCCCCAAGGCACCCAAATCGGGTATTTTCAGGGCCAAACTCATACGGTGATTCCCTTTGAGCACTGCTGGATCATCCCGGAAGCCCTGACTCCACTGGCCCACTGGCTAGAACAACACCTGCCGCCCGCGGCGCACGTGATGGAAATTAACGTACGCACCAACGCCGCCCAAGAGATCTTGCTGATTTTGGAAGGCAATGAGCTAAAACTGGAACCGTTAGAAGCGCTTTCTGAAATCTGCACCCAAGAATTCCCAGCGATTATCGGGGTTTTAGCCCGTACCCCGGAAGGGATCACACCACTTGCCGGACGCGCTTACCTCATCGAAACCCTGGGTTCTTCTACATTTCAAGTATCGGCGGAAAGTTTTTTCCAGACCCATCGGGCCGTGGCCGAAAAGCTATTAGACGTTATGGGCCAGTGGTTGCCGGAAAAGGCGGAGTCCTTGATTGATCTGTATGCCGGGGTGGGCACTTTTGCGTTGGCGTTTGAGGATCGGGCCCCACTGATCACCGCCATTGAGAGCGTTCCCAGTGCGGTGAGAGATGCCCAGGCCAACTTTGCCCGCCATCAGGTCTATCATATCCAGCTGTTAGAAGGGGATGTCAGCCAGATTCTGCCCAAGCTGGAAACATTCTATGAAGTGGCGATTCTGGATCCCCCACGGGCAGGCTGCACCCCAGCCGTGCTGGAGTGGGTCAACCAATCTGTGACGGGACAGATGCTGTATGTCAGTTGTGACCCCACCACCCTGGCCCGGGATCTCAAGCAACTGATCGCTGCTGGCTGGCAATTAGAAGTGGTTCAGCCCTTCGATATGTTCCCCCAGACCTATCATGTGGAAACCCTGTGTGCCCTGCGTCGATAAGACGGTTTAAAACTTGAGCTTTTTGGCCAGGGTCTGAAGTTGATTGAGCGTTTCCTCAAAGGAGGCCTGGTCTTCCACATCTTGCTTCAGCAGAGCATCGATCTCGCCTTTGAGCTCTACGGCCTGATCCAGCTTAGGATTGCTGCCTCGGGCATACGCCCCGATATTAATCAAATCCTCAGATTTTTTGTAGGTCGCCAGCGCATCCCGGATTTTACCGGCTGCCTGCCGGTGTTCCGGGGAAACAATCTGGATCATCAACCGGCTAATGGACGCCAAAACATCGACGGCCGGGAAATGATTCTGCTCGGCCAGTTCCCGAGTCAAGACAATGTGCCCATCCAGCAAGCCCCGCACCATATCGGAGACGGGCTCGTTCATATCATCCCCTTCCACCAGGACCGTATACAGGCCGGTAATGGACCCTTCGGCAGACGTCCCGGAACGTTCCAGCAGCTTGGGCATAAAAGCAAAGACACTGGGCGTATACCCTCGGCTGGTGGGGGGCTCTCCCACGGCCAAACCCACCTCCCGAAGCGCCATGGCCACCCGGGTCAAGGAATCCATCATCAAAATACAATTTTTGCCTTGGGCCCGGAAGTACTCGGCCAGCGTGGTGGCTACCAGCGCGGCCTTGATTTTCATCAGTGCCGGTTGTTCAGAAGTCGCCACCACCACAATGGATCGGCGCATGCCTTCTTCCCCCAGTACATTTTCAATAAAATCCTGAACCTCTCGGCCCCGCTCCCCAATAAGCGCAATGACACTTAAATCCGCTTCGGTGTTTCGGGCAATCATTCCCAATGTTGTACTTTTCCCGACGCCAGAGCCAGAGAAAATCCCAATCCGTTGTCCCTTCCCGACCGTGGTAAACCCGTCAATGGATTTGACCCCCAAAACCAGGGGTTCAGCGATTTCTTTTCGCTTGAGCGGATGAGGCGCCGGGGCATGGGTTTCCACCTGAACAGCCTTGGAAATGGGAAAGCGTTCATCGAGAGGGCGCCCCAGGCCATCCAAAATCCGTCCCACCAGTTCCGGCCCCACACTGACTTGAAACGGGTGACCCGTATTGGTGACCCGGCAGCCAGGCGATAGATTCGCCATTTCCCCCAAGGGCATCAACAACAGTTTCCCAGACTTAAAGCCCACTACTTCGGCAGGTAAAATAGGCTGGTTGGGGTCATCAGTTTCAATTTCACACAGATCCCCAATCCGGGCTTTGGGACCTTGGGATTCAATGATCAGTCCAATGACCTGATCCACATGGCCCACCTCCCGGTAGCCTTGGGCCTTATCCAGCTTATGAATCAAGGGAGTCAGGGCATCGCTCATGATCGTGGCTCCTCCTCTGTCAAAGGAGCCTCCCCTTCCTCATTTTCATTATTTTCATTTTCATCAACCGTTTCAAACACCAAATCCTCCAGCGAGATGAACTCCGGGGAAGATACATCGGGGGGATCATCCAGTAACCCTTCAAACGGATCCTCTGAAATCACCGCTTCTTCTTTCTCCCGCCAGTCAGCCACCTCCTCAGCCTGTTCCAAATCGGACTCGTTTTCTGCGGATAGCGGCAACTGCCCTGCCAATGGCTCTAACAACTGCGCCGCTTGAACCGAAGGCGTCAGTTCAAACCGGGCTTCCTCCGTAATCACATACACCTGATCCAAGGTGAGTTTGGGATCCCCCACCCACTCAAACCGATTCATTCGCTCAAGGGCCTGCTCTGTGGTCTGGCTGAATTGGCGGATACTAGCCAGGGTCTCGGCACTGACCACCACCTGAATTTTCCCGTTAAGATACAGGGCCTGGACCGCCTCTTCTATCAAGGTCATCAGCTTTTCTGGAGAAGCGTTCAGCTCCTGATGGAGCACTTTTTGCGCCACATAAATAACCAGCTGCAGGGCCTGCTGTTGAAACGACTGTAGCACCCGTTGCTTGGCCTGCAAAGCCCCTTCCACCATGGTCTGGGCACCCATCAGCAAGGACACCGTCTCTGATTCCACCTCGGCCATGGCCTCGGCATGGCCTTTTTCAACCCCGTCCTCATACCCTTGGATGTAGGCCTTGTTCTGGATTGCCTCACACTGGGCTTGTCCTTCTTGCACAAGAGCCTGAGCCTGTTTTTCGGCTTCTTCAATAATCTCCTGGGCTTGTTGGGAGGCTTGGGCCAGCATCGCCTGGACTTTCTGCTCGGCATCCTGGAGTTTTTCCCGGATCATCACCTCCAGGGAATGCTCCACTTGCTCCCGGCGCTCTTTATCCCCCTTGATCTGGACAGCCTCACCCAGCCGCACCTGTTGACCGTGCAGTAGGCTGGTATAAGGTTTTCCAGGGGGGTTATTCAATGAAATCATCCTCTTCCGTACCGCGAGAGACCACAATTTCGCCCGCGCCTTCCAGCGCTCGAATAATGCTGACAATATAGGTCTGCTTTTCCTGAACGTCCTTGGCGCGAACCGGACCCATATACTCCATATCATCATTCAACATGGCCGAAGCCCGTTCGGACATATTGCGGAAAATCTTCTCCTTGACATCGTCATTGGCGCCTTTTAACGACAGCGCCAGGTCTTTGGTATCCACTTCCCGCAGCACACGTTGAACAGAACGATCGTCGAGATGAACGATATCCTCGAATACAAACATCAGTTCGCGAACCTGCTCGGCGACTTCTGGATCCTTCATCTCCAGACTGTCCAAAATGGCTTTTTCCGTTGTTCGATCACTGCGGTTAAGAATTTCAGCCAGAGATTCCACCCCACCAGCCATACTGAAGTCTGCTGTTACAACAGAAGAGAACTTGTTTTCCATAATTCGTTCCACTTCCCGCAAGACCTCCGGGTTGGTCCGGTCCATTTCAGCAATCCGGGAAGCCACATCCCCCTGCATTTCAGGAGACAGCGCGCTCAATACGGCGGCTGCCCGTTCCGGCTTCAGATAAGCCAGAACCAGTGCCACCAGCTGCGGGTTTTCGTTCTGAAAAGAAGTCGCAAGCTGCGCCGGATCGGCGTTATTAAAAAAGTCAAAGGGGTTGGTCTGCAGGGTGGCCACCAGGCGTTCGAGAATTTTATCCGCCTGGTTGGATCCGTAGGCTTCTTCCAGTAATTGCCGGGCATAACCCACCCCGCCCGTTGCCAGATAGCCACTGGCTTGAAAGAGGGTATAGAACTCGGCCAAAATCTCATTCAGAATGTCCGGGTTGACCTTCTGGAGCGAAGCAATCTCCAGGGCGATATGCTCCACCTCAGACTCATCGTCAATGTTTTTCATGATTTCAGAGGCGGTCTTCGGTCCCAGGGCGATCAGCAAGGCGGCCACCTTCTGGGAGTTGGTCATATTTCGAATGGATAAGGCTTCACTACTCATAACATGTCTCTCTTAAGTTGGAACCCTGATATTCAGTGTTATCGACCCGGTCCTACATTTCCTTCATATACGTCACCAACACTCGGGCCGCCTCGGTTGGATCTTCAGCCACCATGTTGTTAATGGATTCGCGCATATGCTCCACTTCTGGATCCAGCTTGGCCTCGATGACCGGAATAGCCGCTTCTTCCAGCAGGTGCTCCGGCTCCTCGTAATAAGCATAGTCTTCCACTTCCTCCACCAGCTCGCCTTCTGCCGGACGCTTGAAGAGGTTATAGAAGATGAACACCGCTGCCAGCCCCAGCAAGCCCACAATCACCAAGGAACCCAATTGGAGATAGAATGCCTGTTCCTGTGCCGCTTTTGCGGCATCAGCCAAGGCTTGTTCCTTATCATCCGGCGGAGCGGAGAACTGGAAGCCCTTGATATCTACTGAATCTCCCCGAGCCGTGTCGATACCCGCGGCATTTTCCACCAATTCCTGAATCTCTTCGGTTTCCTTGGCCGTTAAAACCTTGTTCAATACCACCGCCACGGTCAGCCGTTCAATGGATCCGGGGGCATAGATGACCTTTTTATGTTCTTCCGAATTGGTGTAGTTGGTGGTGGTTTTGGTTAATTTATACTGGCTGTCTTTACCCGCTGCGGCGGTTTGGCCCTGATAGGTCGGTACGTTACTATCAACCCCAACGGCACCACCTTCCGGTTTGGGTCCCCCGGCATACTCTTCGGTCTGGGTCTGGCTGCTGACTGCCAGCCCGGTCGGGACCTCCGCCGTACCACCAGAGGGGATTACCCGGTGAATTTCCGCCTGGGCCTGATCAAAATTCAACAGCGCGCTGACAGAAACCACGGCATTTCCCTTGCCCACCACCGGCGTTAGGATCCCCAGGACTTTTTTAGCCACTTTCTCTTCAAAATTCTTTTGACGCACATCGGCCTCGGTATTGCCATTAATCAAGACCCCACCAGGGCCCTCCAGCGGGTTCCCACTGTTATCGGCAATGGCGACATGCTCTGGACGAAGCCCCGGTACGGCATGAGACACCAGATTTTTAATCACTTTGACCTGCTCATCCCGCATCCGGAAGCCGGGCTCTACGGTCAGCATGACAGAAGCAGTCACCGGATCCTGGCTATCCACAAACACGCTTTGTTCCGGCTGGGAGATAATCACCTGGGCATTTTTAATGCCCCGAATGGATTGCAGAATTTCGGAAATACTCTGGGTGTTGAGCTTTTTAATCCACTCCTTCTGAACATCCCCCTGAACCACCGGGGGAATTTTAGCCAGATTGATGGTCTGCTCACTGGTCAGCTCGTTGGCCGTATCCAGCACCAACTGGTTTTTCTTGGTCCGGGGCACCAAGATGGTGGTGCCGCCATCGGCCAAGCGGAACGGCTCTTTCATTTCTTTCAGTTTCGCCACCGTGGCCGCTGCATCGGGCAGACTCATGTTGGCATATAAGACATCATAATCATCATTGGCCCGTTGAAACAGGAAGGCAATGGAAATCACCAAGGCAATCACCAGGGTGCCCAGCACAATTTTCTGGTTGAAGCTCAACATGCCCCACCGTTCGGCAAAGGTCCCCATTGTGTTTTTGAGTCGCTTATCCATTGTTTGAATCCACTCTCATCCCTGTTACTACTAAATCGTCATCCGGTTAATTTCTTGATAGGCTGCAATAATGCGGTTTCTAACCTGAACTGCCAGTTCCATGGCTAGCCCCGCTTTCTCACTGGCCAGAATCACGTTGTGCAGCTCAATATCTCCGCCCACGGCATAGGTCTGGACCGCTTCATCGGCGGTGGCTTGTAAGTGGCTAATTTCCCGCATCTGGGTATTGAGCATCTCTCCAAAGGATTGGAGAATATTGCCCGCGGCCCCGTTTTCAGCCAGCTCACCTTCCAGCGCTTTATCTGCGGCTTTCCGAACGCTGCTGTTTAACTGGCCCAAGCCAATTTGCAGATTCAAATTGTTATTGATGGATTCCACCTCACATCACTCCTGTTGTTAAATCTCTAAAGCAGATTGAGCCATTCCTTTAACCGATTGCAACGCCGTCACGTTGGCTTCATACGCCCGGGTCGCTGAGATCATATCCACCATCTCCGTAACCACATTCACGTTGGGCATCGCTACAAACCCTTCTGCGTTGGCATCCGGGTGACTGGGGTCGTAGACCATCCGCAGCGGGGTTTCCTGATCCTCAGAAATACCCATCACCTGGACCCCAGCCCCTTCAAAAACACTATGGCGAATCCCGATATTGAGAATCGGACGTCCATCCGGGCCAATGCTGATACCGTTTTTTGCAGGGCGCATGGGAATGCTACTGGCCATATCCGTGCTCCCCCCCAGACGACGGGTTGCATTTTGGAGCAGCGGCGCAAAAACCACATTCTTCCGGCGGTAGGCACCAATGCTCCCATCTTCTCTTCGAGTCGTATTAATATTGGCCAGGTTGCTTGAAATGGTATCCATTCTTAATCGCTGGGCCGTCAAGGCGGATGCGGTAATGTCAAAGCTATCCATTTATTACCCTCCGGAATTCGTAATTACGGACCGCAGCCCCCGCAAGCGGCGACTTTCAATGTTGCTGAGCGCCATGTAGCGTTGGGTGTTCTTGGCCAACTGGGCCATTTCAAATTCCAGGTCCACGGCATTCCCGTCATTTCGGCTTTGGACCCCCTCACTCTCCGTAATCGCCATCGGCACCTCAGAGACTGAAACCGTTTGCCCCAGAGCAAAGTGTTCTGGCCGGGTTGAACGCATCGCCAGTGGCTGCTTATTAGAAGCCTGGAGGGAGGCTTTACCCTGAGCTTTTTCCATAGCCGCAGCCAGGCTTCCCTCAAACTGGACATCTCGTCGGCGGTAATTGGGTGTCTCCACATTGGCCAGATTGCTGGCAATGGCGGTATGACGCTTGGAAAGCCCGTCGAGGGCTTTGTTTACCACTTGCGATGTTAATGACGTAATTAAGTCCATGAATCAATCCTGATTGATACCACACTCGTTTCCTTGTCTTACTGTAAAAGAGTTTTCAGACCTTTTCCTCATCCAGAGGATTGAACTTCTCTCTCACCGACTCCTCCCATGGGTGGAGTCCGCCTTGGGATTTTGGACCCATCTCCCCCACTCAGGGGATCCTCCCCCATGTTTTTGCTATGCTTTTTACAAAGAGATTTGGGCAGAGGAGGGTTGATGATGAGCCAGCAGGCAAACAATCCCGTAGGACTTCGGGGCATTGAGTTTATTGAATTCACCACCCTGGATGCGGCTTACGTTCATGATGTGTTGAAAAAATTTGGCTTCTCCAAGCTCATGCGGCACCGGCACAAGGCATTGGAATACTACCGACAGCATGATATCCATGTGCTGGTCAATCATGGCCATAGCGGCTTTGAACGGGCCTTTGCCGAACAACATGGCCATGCCATTTGCGCGATGGGCTGGCGGGTCGATAACGCGAAAGAGGCTTTTCAAGAAGCCATCCGACGTGGTGCCGTCCCCTTTGAGCCGGGTAAAGAAGGACCAAGTGATTTCTCCATGCCGTGTATTTACGGCATTGGGGACAGCTTGATTTACTTTGTCGACGATTACGAATCAAAATCATACTTGACTCAGGAAGGCTTTGATCCCCTCCCCACCCCAGAGCTGGTAGAAGATAAAGGGTTTTTGTTTATCGATCACCTGACCAATAATGTTTATAAAGGGACCATGGGCTACTGGGCCGATTTTTATAAGAATATCTTTGGCTTTACCGAAGTCCGCTACTTTGATATCAAGGGACAAAAGACCGGCCTGACCTCTTTTGCCTTAAAATCTCCCTGCCAGACTTTTTCCATTCCCATTAACGAAGGGAATGAGTCCAAGTCCCAGATTGAGGAGTATTTACGGGAGTATCGCGGTCCCGGAATTCAGCACCTGGCCCTGGCAAGCACCGACTTACTCGATTCTTTAGACCGCTTGGGCGGGGCCATTCCCACATTGGATATTCATGAGAACTACTACGAAGAAGCGTTCCAGCGGGTGCCTCAGGTCACGGAAGACAAAAACCGGATCAAGCAGCATCAGGTGTTGGTGGACGGAGATGAACAGGGCTATCTGCTC
Organism: uncultured Vampirovibrionales bacterium; assembly: GCA_964387265.1. Taxonomy (GTDB): domain Bacteria; phylum Cyanobacteriota; class Vampirovibrionia; order Vampirovibrionales; family Vampirovibrionaceae; genus CAYLWC01. The sequence continues at coordinate 8,555 of CAYLWC010000024.1, forward strand.
CAAATTTTCACCAAAAACCTGTTTGGGCCGATTTTCATCGAGATGATCCAGCGAAAAAACCACCACGCTTTTGGCGAAGGTAACTTTAAGGCGCTTTTTGAATCCATCGAGCGGGATCAGGAACGCCGGGGCGTGCTTTAGTGGGGTACCACCACTTTTGCAGACTTGATCAGGTGCCACTCCAGCATATAATGATGAACCAGCGTCTGCACCTTGGGTAACAGGCTGGCCCCGGTCCACACAAGCATCCCGAACAGTATGCCGATCATCAGAAATCTGAGCATGCGCCTTCCCTTTGCCTCTTTCCCCTTCCACGGCTTCTTGTTGTTTGCGTGCTGTATTTTATTGTACCGGAAAGATCCCCCCATAAACCAGCACAGCTGTTATGGGGTCATGTTTCCGCTACAGTATCTTCCAGAAAGACAGATAACAAACAGATAAAAAAGGAGATCCACAGATGAACCCTTTGAGTTTTACCACCATGAATGTCTACCTGCATCAATCGGGGCTAGACAGCCGGGGGGCGTTAAAAACGCATCAGAAGACCCCCTTTCAATTCATGGACAAGTATCAGGAGGCCATGGATCAAGCCGCCCGAAATACCACCCTGGCCGTGGTGGATCACCAGGCCGTTCTGGAAACCCTGGTTGGGCGGGTCGAGCAGCTCAGTAACCAAGTTCAGCGTTTGGGACAAAAACTCAACCGGCAAGGCTAGTTCCTTTTATCAGGAAGTTCTACCGGGGTTGCTACTGATAGGTAAAGCCGTCTTGCCGCATCCGGGTAATGACTTCTTGCAACTCCTCATCGGGGTTCACCAGCGACATGCGGAAAAAGCCTTCGCCCATCTGGCCAAAAGCCGTCCCAGGGACAATGACAATCCCGGATTTTTCCAGCATCTCATTGGCAAACTGCTCACTGGTGGCAAAGCGTTTGGGGATGGGCAACCAGAAATAAAACGTGGCTCGGGGCGGTTGAATTTCATCCATCGGCCAACCCAATGTTTTAAAGCCTTCCACCATCAGCTGCTGCTTATGCTCATAGACCTTATTGACTTCCTGAATGTAAGCGTCACATTCCGGGCTGGTGAGGGCAAAGGCGGCAGCTTTCTGAATGGCCTTAAAGATGCCGCTATCCATGGTCCCTTTCATCTTGGCAAGCATCCCCACCAGAGAGGTATTCCCCACGGCAAAGCCAATCCGCCAGCCGGTCATGGCATAGGGCTTGCTCATGCTATGAAACTCAATGGTCACGTCTTTGGCCCCTGGCACTTCCAAGGCGCTATGGGGCCGTTCTTCTCCGGTAAAGACCATTTCCGAGTAGGCCACATCGCTAATGAGGGCAATGCCATACTTACGGCAGAAGGCCACCGCTTCTTCCAGATAGCTGAAGGGGGCCGTAGCGCCAATGGGATTACTGGGGTAGTTCAAAATCAGGGCCTTGATTTTAGCTGGATCATAGCCATCGGCAATCAACTGCTCCCGGACTTTTTCAAAACTGGGTAAATAGCGGTTTCCCGGAGTCAGGGCCATGGCGTAACAGTGTCCACCGGCCACTTCAATGGCATCTTTATAAGACGCATAACCGGGATCGGGGGTCAGGATAATATCCTGCTCCTTCTTATTCAGGGTCGGGGTGATCAGCGCCCGGAACATAGCCGCTAAGCCTTCTTTGGAACCCACCACTGAACAGACTTCCTGGTCGGGGTGAATTTCCACCCCAAAGCGAGCTTTCATGCGCTGAGAGACAGCGTCTCGGAAGAATTTTTCACCTTTTGGCACCGAATAAGTATGAATGCCCGGCTCATCAAGAATCTTTTTAAAGTAATCCACCAGCACTTTCGGCGGCGGAACAGTCGGCGCCCCGATGCTCATTTTAATGGGAGAACGACCCTTGGCTTCCAGTTCCGGCGTCAGCTCCACCACGCGCTGGGCGATTTTGAACATGATATACGTTTCCATGTTCTTGCAGTAGTCAGAAAACAGACGTTTCATATCCAATTGGGCGTCCGAATCCGGTTTCATTTCCAGGGCCATGGGGCTGCTCCTCTTTCAAACGACTGGGTCATTATATCCTTATCCTCTCCAGAACAGAAAGAAAATTCAACGGGGATCCAGATGCATCGGCCATCTTCTCCATGGTACAAACAACAGTGTAAACAAATGTTACGCAAATTGAGTTTTTAAGTTTATAAGTTTTTTACGACGGGAATAATACTTGAGTAATCGGTTCAGACTACTTTCTCTTCTTCTCTTCTTTCCTTCCTAATCTTACTAACCATAAGTATAAGCCGCAGGGAATGCGGTTTTTTCTTTTTTTGGGGGGTGGGTCAAACTAAAGTTTTACGCTTCTGAACCGATGTTAAACACAGGAGTTTTCGTGGATCATCTCCCCGAAAACCACTTCAGCCTTATAATAAATCCAGGTCTTCTTTCGCTGTTTGATGGTCTTCAGGATCACAACTCCCGTCTCACATTCCGTTTCACGCAACGTTTTACGTAACAACGAAAGCCCCGCTTCCAATGTTCCAACGTTCCCATTACACTTCTCCTACTCAGGGCGTCAGCCTCATTGAAGCCCTGGTGGCACTGGCCATGGTCTCTACAGTGGTTGTCTTAACCATCCCGGTCCTAACCGGGGGGTTTGCCCAGACCAACAGCAAAACCTGGAGCCGGAGCGTCAGCGATTACTTTCATCATCTGGCCTCAGCTTACAATACCGTTAACCTGAAATATGGCGCTGGCCCCGTGGCCGCCACCACGGTAGATAATAACGGGAACCCCGTCTCCGTTTATGCAGATGGTCTAGCCAGCATGCTGCCGGATTGGGAAACCGCCATAACATATGACGTAGGCCCTCCAGCCGTACTGGATTATCCAGCAGGTTTAAGGGTATACCTGAAACCGGAACAAGCCGGAGCCGATCCCAACAACGAAATTGACAATACCACCATTATGTCAGGCACCAACAACAAGGAATGGCTCCTTCTGGATATGAACGGCAGTAGCGGATCAAATAGCACCACCGTCACGGGGGATCGGGTCCTCATTTATGTCGAAGACACAACCGGCCAGATCTTTACCGCCTGGCAAAAATGCAAAGCGCTGGGCGGCACGGTCGCCAGCAATACCTGTACTTATAGTGGCGATGATTTCTACAAGTCGTTTTACGATGAGGTTAAAGGCTACTAGCCCATGAAAAGCCCTCAGTACAAACTTAAAATAACGGCCCCCAAGCTCTCCCTGCCCGGAATTTCCTTGGTGGAAGTGCTGTTAAGCATCACCATTTTTTCCATTGCCATTATCGGCTTGTATTCAAGCATGCAAAGCATGAACAATGCGCTTATCATCGCCATGCAGCGTGACGTAGAAGCCACCTACGCCAATATGCTCATGTCCGAGGTCTTCCCCAAGCATCCCACCGTGGAAACTTCCTTTGATAAAACCACCAAACAAACCCTCAACCTACCCGATGGCCAAAAAATTTACTGGACCCGCATTGTGGATGCCGACCCCCTGGCGGCGGATGTCAAGCGCATTAACGTATACCTCTACCGAAATTCCACCGACACCACCCCTTACCGACAGTTCAAGCGGGAAATCCCGCTGGAAAAGCGGAATTATCACTGTAATTACAACTATGACCCCTATTATAAAGATACCACCGGAGAGGTCTGGGTCCGACTCCGCTCCGATCAATACGCCAGTACCACCCAGGGCAGCTTTCGGGACGGCGTGGATTTTGGTGTGCTGGGAACCTGGATCCACACCGGAGAAGTGGGAACCACCGATAATGTTCTGGACGCTCCCATCTGGACCAAGGGGTGCCATTACAATAACTTGACGTCGAACCCACCGTATCGAATCCCCTGGAAGTTTCTGGCCACGGAAGATACCACCTATACCATCACCATCGGCCTGGTGGACCCCTGGAACGGCACGTCGGTTCCCACCGATATCCTGATTAACGGCTCAGTGGTCGATTCCTTTGACTTAACCGAGGAAGCCGGCGGGATCAACTTGCCGCTGGTCAAGTCTTATACGGCCCAATCCGTTGTGGAAAGCGGGGTGGCCGTCCTGCGGATGGAAGTGCAGCATAACAGCAACGACAAGGCCATTATCATGAACTTTCAGATTGAACGCCACGGCGGGGATTAAGCCCACTGATCGAGTAAGCGCTGGACCTGCTGCCGGGTGGCTTCGGGCGTGCCGGTGTTATCAATAATGGCAGCATTTTGACACCGCTTCAACTGTTGGAGTTTTTCTGCCAGGGGCATCTGGCTCTGAATCCGGGCTTCGGCTTCTTCCCGGCTCATCCCCCGGTGCTGCATCAAGCGCTCAACTTGCTGCTCTCGGGTGGCTGTGACCAACCAGACGTGATCATACCGCGCCTGTAGCCCACTCTCAAACAATAAGGGAATCACCGCCACGGCCAGTTTCTCATGGCCATGGGTCTGAAAAAACGCCTGGACCCGTTCCCTGACCTTGGGATGAATCAGGGATTCCAGTAGTTTTCGCTGTTGAACATCCGAAAAAACCCGCTGGCCCAAGGCGTTTCGATCGACTTCTCCCTGAGAAGTAAACACATCCTGACCAAAGACCTGATAAATCTTGGCTTTGAGGGCCGTATCCTCATTGAGCAACTGGTGCACCACCGCATCGGCATCCAGTGTGGCGACACCACACTGCTGCAGATATTCGGTAACCAGGGATTTTCCGCTGGCAATCCCCCCGGTCAGGGCGACTTTACACACGGAGGGTGTAACCGAAGACGTGTTTTTCATCCAACTCCCCACGCTAAACCGTGCCCTTATGCTACCATAGACACGACCCTTCATAATCATGCAAGCAACCGACTGATGTCCGTCTCCCCAACCCTACCCGATCATGTGTTACAGCGCAAACAGGCCCTGTATGTGTGGATGGCCGGTATTTTCCTGACCTCGCTGATCATCGCCAACCTCACCGGGTCCATGTTGTTTTCCTTCCAGCTGTCTTGGGGGGATGCCACCATTCCGGTGTTGCTTTCGGCCGGGATTATTCCCTTTCCCATTACCTTTCTCCTGACCGACTTGCTCAACGAGTTTTACGGCAAGCAAGGGGCTCGGTTTGTGACGTTTTTGGGCTTTGGCATGTCGATTCTGGTGTATGTCTTTCTCCGCATCGGTGAATTTTTACCTGTAGACCCCATTTCCCAACTCACCCAAGAGCAATACCTGCATATCTCCGGCCTTTACACCAGTATGTTTGTGGCCTCCCTGGCGGCTTACCTGATAGGCCAACTCCTGGATATCCAGATCTTTCATGCCTTTAAGCAAATCACCCAACACCGCTTGATCTGGCTTCGCGCCACCGGCTCGACCGTTATTTCCCAGCTGTTTGATTCAATTATCGTGGCCTATCTGGCCTTTACCACGTTTCAATTCCCGTTTGGAATTTTGTTTGAACA
>CAYLWC010000024.1:14099-38389 GCA_964387265.1 uncultured Vampirovibrionales bacterium
AAATCTTTGCGTCATAATGACAACGGCTTGATTTCCGAAAACCCCTTGATCTTACAATGTGAACAAGCAAGCTTTGCAATTTTGGTGACCCCATAACACGAGAGCCCATACAATGATTAACCTGCTCCCCCGCGAGGATAAGTTCTACCGGATGCTGGAAGATTTGGGCGGACACGCCAACCAAAGCATCCGCCAGCTCAAAATTCTGACTGAAAGTGATAACCCCGATGAAGTGGACCGAGCCAGCCGGGATATTTCTCACATTAAAACCCAGGCCAAAAAAAGCATTGAATCCCTGACCGAAGAAATCTGCCGCACTCTGATTACCCCCTTTGACCGAGAGGATCTGCGTGAGTTTTCGGTGGTACTATACAACGTCCCCAAGCTCAGTGAGAAAATCAAGGATCGCCTTCTGACCCACAAGCTCCATACGCGTAATGGGGATTTTCACAAGTTTATCATCATCATTGAGCGGGAAGCCGACGCGATGGAGGCGGTTCTAAAAGAGCTTTCCGGTCGTCTCAACACCAAAACCATTCACGCCAAAGCCGCAGTGGTTCATGAACTGGAAGATCAAGGCGATCAGCTCCTGGGAGAGCTCATTGCCGAAGCCTTTCATGATGTGCAGGATACTCGGGAACTGATTTTACGCAAGGATATTTACGAAATGCTGGAAGATGTCACCGACCTCTACCGGGATGCTGCCAACATTGCCTTGCAGATCGTACTGAAACATAGCTGATAAGGATCTTTTTATTTCAATGGAAGCCAGTTTTCTCCTGCTTGTCATTATTGTGCTCTTGGCGCTGGCCTTTGACTACATTAACGGATTCCATGACGCCGCCAACGCAATTGCCACGGTGGTTTCCACCAAGGTGCTCTCACCCCGGGCCGCAGTGACCTACGGAGCCATCCTGAACTTTACCGGCGCGCTCATGGGAACCGAAGTGGCCGCCACCATTGGGAAAGGGTTGGTTTCTCAAAACGCCATTGGGATGGATGTGGTATTATTCGCGCTCATTGGGGCCATCCTCTGGAACCTGATTACCTGGTATAAAGCCCTTCCCACCAGCTCGTCCCATGCGTTGATTGGTTCCTTGCTGGGCGCCACATTTTTCTCCTCCAGCAATGGCTGGGAATTCATCCAATGGCAAGCCCTGCTCAATAAAGTCGTCTACCCCATGTTTGGCTCCCCCATGGCTGGCTTGTTCCTGGGGTTTGTGATCATGGGGGGCCTACTCTGGCTGCTTCACAAAATGAGCCTGTTTAAAATCAACCTGATCTTTGGCAAACTCCAGATTGTCTCTGCCGGGGTGATGGCCCTCAGCCATGGCCACAACGACGCCCAGAAATCCATGGGGATTATTGCTCTGGCCCTGGTAACGTTTTACCCCTCCACTGAATTTCATGTCCCCTTCTGGGTCATCCTTTCCTGTGCCACCATGATGGGACTGGGCACCCTCAGTGGCGGCTGGAAGATCATTCACACGTTGGGCAGCAAGATGATCAAACTGCAGCCCATTCATGGGTTTGCCGCCGAAACCACGGCCTCAGCGGTGATTATGGGGGCCAGCCACTTTGGCATTCCACTGAGTACCACCCATGTCATCACCTCATCTATTATGGGTGTCGGCGCGACCCGCCGTTTGTCTGCGGTAAAGTGGGGCGTGGTTGGCAATATCCTGTGGGCGTGGGTTCTGACCATCCCAATGACCTTTCTGTTTTCCGGGATGCTGATGGCCTTGTATCGAGGAATGGTGCCCGGCTCCTAAGCCTACACTTGCTACCCCCAGTAGAATTGGACATGCTTCGCCAGAGACGGGTATGGATCGGCGTCTCGCTTGGTGAGAGTTGGGCTTAAGTTCAGCGCCTCTGACATCAAGAGCTTATTTTTATTACGCTATGATTGCCGTTTTAGGGGGACTCGGGGTACGCTATGTCTGAAAACATGTGAACCGTTTTCAAAGCACCTCATCCACCACCGAATCAATCAGTACAAAAAAGGAGAGCGCAGCCGTGGCCGTCATCACCGCAAAGACAGAGGGCACCACCCCGGAAGTCGAATTTAAGCCGACACTGGGCTGGTTTTCAGCCACAGCCATTGTGGCGGGCTCCATGGTTGGCTCCGGTATTTTTATCGTCTCATCGGATATTGCCCGCTACATGGAAACCGCCGGTTTACTGATTGCCGTTTGGGTTTTTACTGGCTTGGTTACGGTCCTGGGGGCGGCGTCTTACGGAAAATTGGCGGCCCATCTCCCCAAAGCGGGCGGACAATATGTCTTTTTGAAGGAATCTTGGGGGGAAATTCCCGCGTTTTTATATGGTTGGGCCTTGCTTTCAGTGATTCAAACCGGTTTTTTAGCCGCCGTGGCCGTGGCTTTTGCCAAATATGCTGGTGTACTGGTGCCCATGATCTCCTCAGAGCCCTTTATCATCTTCGGGCAGTTCCAGGGGAATCCCTGGGGCATTTCCACCCAACAGGTCCTGGCCATTGTCGTATTATTTGGCCTCACCGCCTACAACTGCACCGGCATTAAAAACGGGGCCTTGCTCCAAAATATTTTCACCAGCCTCAAAGTCTTGTCATTGCTCTTGCTCATTGCCATTGGACTGGCCTACGGGCAAAATCTCTGGAACGGATCGATGAACTGGAGCCTTAGCTTGCCCTCTGCCGCCGGATCTGGGGATCTGATCACCCTCTTTGCCTTTGCGACAGTGGGTGCCTTGTTCTCATCAGACGCCTGGAATTATGTGACCTTTATTGGCGGGGAAGTCAAAGAACCTCAAAAAAACCTGCCCAAAGCCCTGATACTGGGTTCCAGCTTGGTCGTCCTGCTCTATATTATTGCCAATTTGGCATATATGAATCTCTTGTCCATTGAGCAGATTCAGACCGCCCCGGAAGATCGGGTAGCCACGGTCGCTGTAGATGCTGTACTGCCAGGCAGTGGGACGATGATTATGGCCTTGATTATTTTGGTGTCGACTTTCGGATGCCTGAATGGGCTTCTGTTGGCTGGAGCACGGGTATTTTACGCCATGGCCAAAGACGGCCTGCTTTTTCAAAAATTTGGCGAGCTGCACCCCGTGACCAAGTCCCCCAATTTCTCCATGTGGGCCCAATTTGTCTGGGCCTCGCTGTTGGCCCTTTCCGGCACCTATGGGAAGCTTCTGGATTACATTGTCTTTACCTCCCTGCTCTTTTATATTGTCACCATGCTGGGTTTACTCCGCCTGGGCAAGCAGATCCCGGAGGAAGTCCAGATGACCTCCTGGAAAGACAGAATCATCCCCGTTGCCTACGTTCTGGGAGCCTCTTATATTGCCTTTTACCTGCTGTTTGGGGATTTCTTTACCGGCAATTTCATGGCCAAGCTGCAAAGCGATTTCTTGAATACCAAGTTCTTTACCAGTGTGGCCGGTCTAGGCTTGACGGCCTTAGGCTTACCCATTTACTATTACTGGAAGTCCAAGCAAACCACGGCTTAAACAAGCGATATCAAGCATAGAGAAGGGGTGACTGGATGACGTATTATACCGCCGATTTGATTTACAGCCACGGCCAACTCCTCACGGACCACTATTTTCTGGAGGAAAACGGGGTGGTGCGGGAACTGGCCCCTTTAAGCAGCCTGGAACCCCGACAGTTTCGAAATATCGTCGCCTTTCAAGACGCCTTAATCGTCCCAGGCTTTGTCAACTCCCACAACCATTCATTCCAGTCGCTGCTCAAAGGATTTTGCGATGATCAGGACTTTTTCACCTGGCGAGATCAAGCCCTTTACAAGTATTCCGAAATTCTAACTGAGGAAGATATATACCATGGGGCGCTTTTTGCCTTTGGGGAAATGATTAAACAAGGAATTACAACCGTTTGTGACTTCTTTTATATTAACGATCAAGGCAACCAGAACGCCAAAGCCGTCATCCGGGCAGCACAAGATCTGGGCCTTCGCATCACCTTTGCCCGCACCCTCTACGATTGGGACGGCGCTCCGAAACGCTTCCGGGAAACAGTCAATCAGGCGGTTAGCAATACTGAAGCCCTAATGGCTGAATATGCTCAAGATCCGATGATCCATGTTATCCCAGCTCCCCATAGCTTACATGGAGCCAGTATTGAGATGATTCAAGCCGGGGCTGAACTGGCCCAAAAGCATGGCACCAAGTTCCATATGCACATTGCCGAAGGCCAATATGAACGTCAGATGATGGAAGAGAAACATGGCCTTTCCCCCATCCGGTTTCTTGAGCAACAAGGCATTCTCAATGATCGCTTGGTGGGTATTCACTGCGTGTGGCTGGATGATGAAGAGATCCAGCTGATGGCCCAACGAAAAACCGGCCTGTCCTATAACCCGTCCAGCAACATGTTTTTGGGGGATGGCATTACCCGGATTAGCGAAATGCAGGCGGCTGGCGTGGTGATTTCCCTGGGCACCGATGGGGGTTGCAGCAACAACCGGGCGTCCATTGTGGAAGAAATGCGCATGACCAGCCTGCTCCAAAAGGTCCGCTTCCATGACTCCACCGTCACCCAAGCTGAAGACATGCTGACCATGGGCACCCTCAACGGGGGAAAAAACCTGGGCATTCCCGTAGGCAGTCTGGAGCCCGGCTATTATGCTGATTTTTCCGTCATTTACCTGGATGATCTCTCCATGCAGCCCCGGCAAAACGCCCTGAAAAACCTGGTCTATGCCATGCAGCCATCGGCCATTCAGGCGGTTTTTGTTGGTGGGCATCTGATTTTTGAAGAAGGGGAGCTGCTCACCCTACCCGAATGGCAGATTGTGGAAAAGGTTCAGGCCACAACGGCCAACTGGTAATTAAGCGCCCCATTGGGCCAGAGCCAGTAAGTGCTCCATGGCATCTCGATCGGAAGACGCTTCCGAACTTTGCAGCCGTGCTTGGTAATGGCGAAACACACTTTGAGCCGCCCCACTGCTCAAGGGAGCATCCTCAAGGTAGACCTGCCGTAATAAAGCACCCATTAAGGGGGTATTGGGTTTTCCATCCACAAAGTGCAGACCTGCCCCAGCCAGACTTTCTGTTAGGGCTTCACGGCGGCTGACCGTCAGGCGTTCCAGATACTTTTCCTGAATAAACGGAACGGCATTCACCTGACCCCCCGTCACCAGGGCTTGCCAAGTCGATAGAACGGAAGGGGCCTGTTCATCATCCGCTTTATGAATCAAGGCCATCAGGGCCTCCCCCAGTTGCTGTTCACTAAACGTTTCCGCATCTAGTGCGTCTTGGACTTGCCCAGCGGATAGTTGAGGGGGTGCCCCTTCGGTGTCTGGCTGGAACTGTCCTTCCAGCCAGACGAGGGCCGGATTTGTTGTGTCTGGCCGGTGAATGTTGCTGGGCACGGGTACCGGAGTGGGTAACTGGACTTGGACGGTTTCCATCATCCTGAGCAGCAGAGGAAACAACAGCAAGAGCATCATCTGTTCCATGGGATTGCTGACAGGAACGGCCTGAGGAGGCAATGCCTGCTGAGGATTGACCTGGTAATTACGCACAAAGCGCATGTTCTCGCCAATGGCCTTATTCACATTGTTTAAAAAATAGTTCTCCATCCAGTCCAAACTCCGGTTGGTTTTGCCAGGCCAGGATAAAACGGCCTCTTACCAGAGGTATCGGTACCAATGGGTCGTTTCTTTCAGTAAGATTACAAAAAATTTACATCCCTAGGAGCGAGACTTAGAGGCCCCGGCTGGGTCATTGGGGTTCCCTTCCAGGCTATCAAGCGCCTGGGTTAAGGGGGTGGAATGCACCTCTTCGCCCGGATTCTCCATTTGATGCTGTAACTGAATCTCAATGCGGGTATTAAACAGTAGCGTAACCGTTTCCCGCTGGATCTCATACGTCAGGTTCTGGAACATCTGGTAGGCCTCGGCCTTGTATTCATTCAGCGGATCTTTTTGCCCGTAAGCCCGCAGGCCAATGCCTTCCCGCAGGGAATCCAAGTGGTGCAGGTAGTCCACCCACCGGGCATCGATAATGGAGAGTAGAATATCTCGTTCAATCCGCCGCAACGGATGTTGCCGCTCCGCTTTCTGCTCTTCGGTCAGGGCTTCCTGGGGTTCCCCTTCATCCTCCTCATCGACCCCCATGAGCGTGACCCCATGACTGGCTTTCAACTGTTCAGAAACCCGGCTGAGTTCCGCTTCCAGCTGGTCATAAATTTTCATGCTTTCTGTCTTTAATAGCTCCAGCACTTGTTGCTGGTTTTTTCCCTCCAGAGCAGCTCGATCCAGATGGGCTAATTGGGGCGCCATGCCGTGCAAATGGGTCAATAACTCATCAACCTGACTGGGATCCCAGTCTTCCCAGGTACTGCCCGGTAATAGGTTGTTGTTGACCAGCCGTTCCACCACCTGCTCGACCATATGGCGGATCGATTGCCGCAGGTTATCCCCATTCAGCACCCGTTTACGCTGGTCATAGATCAATTGACGCTGCTCAGTCAGCACGTCATCGTACTGGAGAATACTTTTACGAATATCAAAGTAATAGGCTTCCACTTTCCGCTGGGCGCCCTCAATGGCTTTGCTGACCATGCCGTGGGAAATGGGCATGTTTTCATCAACCCCCAAGGCATCCATCATCCCCGCAATGCGATCTCCACCAAACTTCCGCATCAGGCTATCTTCCAGGGAGAGGAAAAAGTGGGTTGATCCCGGATCACCCTGACGTGCGGCCCGGCCTCGAAGCTGGTTATCAATCCGCCGGGACTCATGCCGCTCGGTCCCAATAATATGCAAGCCACCTTTTTCCACCACCCGCTGCTTATCCTGCTCGGTCTGCACCTTTTTCTCCTGAATCAATACCTCCAGTTCCTCAGCAGGCACCGTCCGCCAATCCCGCCCTTGCTGGGCCAACTCGTCTTTCGCCAGAAACTCCGGGTTTCCCCCCAAGAGAATATCCGTTCCCCGGCCCGCCATGTTGGTGGCAATGGTGACAGCCCCTGGACGGCCAGCTTGGGCAACGATGGTAGCTTCCTGTTCATGGTGCTTGGCATTCAACACATGATGAGGGATACCCTTCTGGATGGCACGAACCGCCTGCACCGTTTGCCCCAGACCCTGCAGCAAATCAGGCAACTCCCCATGTCCCCGGTGCTCCTCGGCCAGTTTCTCAAAATCCGCCTTGGTGTAGGATTCCGGGTGCTTGAGATAAGGAGCCAGGGCTTTTTCCAACGCTTCTTCCTTACCGGCTTGAAGTGAACTCAGGAGTCTTTGAGCTTTTTCTCGCAGGTATTGCGTCATCAACACGGGTTTAGAAAGCATCTCTGAAAGAACTTCCGACTTCTCAATAGATACTGTCCCCACCAAGACCGGACGTTCCTGCTCATGATACTCTACGATCTCCTCAACCACCTTGTAGTACTTGACCCGCTCATTTTTGTAGATGGTGTCGGGTAAATCCCGCCGAATATCTGCCCGGTTGGTCGGCATGGCCGTGACTTCCAGGTTATAAATCTTGCCAAATTCCGCCTCTTCCGTCATCGCCGTTCCGGTCATCCCGCTCAACTTCGGATACAAGCGGAACAGGTTCTGGAAGGTAATGCTGGCCAGGGTCTGGGTTTCGTCTTGGATGGGGAGCCCCTCTTTAGCTTCCACCGCCTGATGCAGCCCGTCGCTCCAGCGACGGCCTTCCATTAAGCGACCGGTAAACTCATCCACAATGACGGCTTCCTGGTTTTTCACCACGTAATCAATATCTCGCTTGAACAGTTCCTTGGCCTTCAAGGCTTGCAGCAGATGATGGGCCAGATTGTTCTGGATATCAAAAAGATCCTCGACGTTGAGAATCTCTTGCGCCCGATCAATCCCCTCTTCGGTCAAGATCACGTTACGGGCCTTTTCATCCACGGTGTAATCCTGCTCAGGACTCAGTAAAGGGGCGACCCGGGCCATGGTCCGGTACATTTCCGCAGACTGCTGAAGCTTGCCGCTGATGATCAATGGGGTCCGAGCCTCATCAATCAGAATGCTGTCCACTTCATCAATAATCGCGTAATTAAAAGCCCGCTGGCACAACTGGCTTCTGGATCCGGCCATGTTATCCCGCAGGTAATCAAAGCCAAACTCGTTGTTGGTACCGTAGGTAATATCGCAGCCATAGGCATGTTTTTTCTCGGCAAAACTGTTAAAACCCCGCTGCTGAGAGAGTACCAGACCCACGGATAACCCCAGGGCGTTGTAGAGGATTCCCATCCACTCCGCATCCCGCTGGGCCAGGTAATCGTTGACGGTGACTACATGGACCCCTTTGCCGGTCAGACCATTGAGGTAGGCTGGCAAGGTCGCAACCAGGGTCTTCCCTTCCCCGGTTCGCATCTCGGCGATTCCCCCGTCATGGAGAACCATCCCACCCATAAGCTGCACATCAAAGTGGCGCATACCGAGCTTTCGCTTGCTCATTTCCCGAACAACGGCAAAGGCATCGGGCAAGAGCAGGTCCAGCATTTCTTTTTCCAGCTGTCGATCCCGCTTGAGATGGGGGGAACGTTCTCGGTTATCCAGCATCTGGCGGAACTCATCTGTTTTAGCCCGAAGTGCCTCATCTGAAAGCTTTTCCATCTCGGCTTCAAGGGCGTTAACGTGGTCAACAATTGGCTCACGAGCTTTGATTTTACGAACGTTGGGATCGGGAAGAAGTTTACGAATATAGTCCAACATGGGTTTCTGCTCTCTCAGATTAAGGCAATCAGTCTATTGTAGCACACACAGACTTGCAAATCGCTGCATAACACATGGCCATTGTATCGAATCCGATTCCAGGAATACAGGGTTTTTCACCTTCACAATTTGAAACATTTAAATTATAGTGTTTGACACACACTATGTTAGTGTCAGAATGACAATAAGAAATGTAAAACACTCCCCCAATTTTTCAGGAGGCTCGGCGCTCATGCGTGCTACATTCCAACCACTACAACCCACCACCTCGCTTGGTTTTGGTGAATGGAAGCATTCCAAATCCTTGACCCTGGAGAAGGACAAGGAAAAAGAAATTGAAACCTGGACCCTGCCTTTGCGTTTTGCTGGCAAGAAAACCGGCTCGCAGCCTGTCTTTGTCCTCAGCATTCCGCATCAGGATCACCACGACCTGTATGTGGTTAACCAGGAACAGACCGCACCGCATCTCCTTGAGGTGTTTGCCTAACCCCCTGTCCTGATACTCTTTTCTGCCTCAAAAAAACCGGCCCCCACAAAGGAGCCGGTTTTTCTATCGTATGGAACCTCTAGCCCAGTGCGGCAGCACCGCCCACGACTTCAAGAATTTCCTGGGTAATGGAAGCCTGACGGGCCTTGTTGTATTGAATTGTCAGCTTGTCAATCATCTCCCCGGCATTACTGGTGGCATTGGACATAGCGGTCATCCGGGCCGCCAGTTCACTGGCAGAGGCCTCTAACAGCTCCAGGTAAATGATGTTGCTGAGGTACATGGGAATCAGTTGGTCCAAGGTCGCAATGGGATCCGGTGCCAGGAGCAGTTCCGCATGGACGCCCTTTGGCGGTGCTTCTTCCATCCACTCGGTGACATAGCCCTGATCCGCCCGAACCTCTTGTTTGCGTTCCTTGAGTTTCCCTTTAACGGGAATGACCCCCATTTGGACAATCTTGTAAGAGATCATCGAGATGAAATCGGTGGAGATGATCTCGATACTGTCGATTTTGTTGTCCAGAAACGCGCTGACCATGGTCTCGGCAATCTGGTTGGCATGCTCCACCTGCGGAGCAGCGGTCATGTTGCCCAGGGTGCCTAATACCTCCGACTGGCTATAGCGGGCAAAAGCCTGAATGACCTTGTTACCAACCAGGAAAAACTTGGGAGTCTTCCCTGCAGCGAGCACTTGCTTTTCCAGTTCAAAGGCCCGTCGAATCACACTGGCATTATAGCTACCGCACAAGCCCCGATCCGAGCTCATGACGATAATACCCACGTTTTGAATGGGGCGTGGCGCCAGCAATTCCACATATCGAGAGCCTTTGAGTGAAGCATAATGGTTCTTCATCTCATTGTAAACGTCGGTCATTACCGCCAATAGCTCATTGGAATAGGGACGAGCGGCTTTCACCCGATTCTCAGCCCGCTTGACCTTGGCCGCAGCCACCATCTTCATGGCCGCCGTGATCTTCTGCGTGCTTTTCACGCTTCGGATGCGGTTTCGAATGTCCTTGAGGTTTGGCATAACTAGGAGGCCTTTCCGGTAAACGCAGTGTCACGGAATTTGACCAGCCCCTCCAGCAGCTTTTTCTCATCCTCTTCCGTGGGCTTCTCACCCTGGTTGAATTTGGCTTCCAACTCGCTCAGGTTGGCGCTGAAGTAGGAGAACCACTCGTCCTTGAAGGCCGCAATCTGTTTGCTGTCTACCTCATCCAGGACGCCTTTGTTGGCGGCAAAGAGAATGGAGACCTGCTGGGCCACAGACAACGGGGAGTACTGGGGTTGTTTTAAGACTTCCATGGTCTTTTGACCCCGCTTCAACTGATCCTGGGTCGCTTTGTCCAGGTCGCTGGCAAATTGGGCAAAGGCTTCCAATTCCCGGAACTGAGCCAAGGTCAGACGCAACTGACCAGCCACGGCCTTCATCGCCTTGGTTTGAGCAGCCCCACCGACCCGAGAGACGGAAATCCCGGCGTTAATGGCAGGCCGGATCCCGGCGTTAAAGAGATCCGACTCCAAGAAAATCTGTCCGTCGGTAATGGAAATGACGTTGGTGGGAATGTATGCTGAGACGTCCCCGGCCTGGGTTTCAATGATGGGTAGGGCGGTGATACTGCCAGCACCCAGCTCATCGTTGAGTTTGGCGGCCCGTTCCAACAAGCGGGAGTGCAGGTAGAAGACATCTCCCGGATACGCTTCCCGACCCGGCGGACGGCGGAGCAACAAGCTCATTGCTCGGTACGCCCAGGCGTGCTTGGTCAAGTCATCATAAACGACCAACACATGTTTTCCGGCTTCGGCAAAGCCTTCCGCCATGGTAACTGCGGAAAACGGCGCCAGATACTGCAAGGGGGCTGAATCGGTCGCGGAAGCGGCAACCACGATGGAGTATTCCAACGCCCCATGCTCTTCCAGGGTTTTTACAATCTGTGCCACGGAACTGGATTTTTGCCCGATGGCGCAGTAAATACAAATGACGTCCTGGCCCTTTTGGTTCAGGATGGTATCGAGCGCCACGGCAGTTTTTCCGGTCTGGCGGTCCCCAATGATCAGCTCCCGCTGTCCCCGGCCAATGGGCGTCATGGCGTCAATAGCGGTAATCCCGGTTTGAAGCGGTTCATGAACCGATTTTCGGGCAATGATCCCAGGGGCTTTCTTATCCACAGGCAAGTAGCGTTCGGTTTCAATGGCGCCTTTTCCATCCAGTGGATGGCCCAGCGGGTTGACCACCCGGCCGAGCAGGGCATCCCCAACCGGTACCGAAGCAATCCGACCCGTCGTTTTCACGGTCTGGCCTTCTTGAATATGGAGGTATTCCCCGAGAATAACGGCCCCGACATTGTCTTCTTCCAAGTTCAAAACCATGCCCGTGGTATTGTGGCCATCATCAAACTCAATCAGTTCACCGGCCATCGCCCCACGCAAACCGTAAATCCGGGCAATCCCGTCCCCGACTTCCAGAACGGTCCCGACATTACTGACAGAAAGCTCGCTCTCATAGTTGGCCAGCTTGTCTTTCAGGACGGAACTGATTTCTTCTGCTCTTAATGCCATCGCCTTGCTTCCTTTTTACTTTGCTTCTCAAAAACTTTCAACTTATCCGACTTGCTTGTGGAGCTCATTCAGCCGACCGGCAAAGCTCCCGTCAATCACCTGGTCTTGAATCCGAACAATCACCCCGCCTAAAATCTCGGGGTCAATCCGCTTTTCAATCTCCACCCGGCTGTAGCCGTAGCGGGTTTCCAGGGTTTTTTGGAGTTTCTTTTCCAACGTCTTGTCCAGCGCAATGGCGGTCACCACCTCAGCCGTCGCCACGTTATCCCGCTGATTGACCAACGCCTGGAATTGCTCTGTCAGGGCACCGAAGGCCTCAACCCGATTGGCTTCGGTCATCAACTTGAGCAAATTGGTCACCCAGTCAGAAATCTTGCCAGCAAACTGCTCCTCAATGAAGCCCAGCTTCTCATGGACCGGAATGGCCGGGTTGGTCAGGTAATCTTGCAGCGCGGGGACGTCCACAAACAGGTCTTTTACCTCGTTTAAATCAGAATGAACCTGCTCAAGCGCTCCAGCCTCCACAGCCCCATCAAACAAGGCCCGGGCATATCGGGTTGCGATTTTGCGTTCTTCCAGACGGGTTCCCATTCACGTGATCCTCTAATGCTTACGATTTCTGCTGCGATAATGCCTCAATAAAGGCAGCTACCGATTCTTTCTGCTCATCCTTGCTGAGGCTTTCGGCCAGTTGGATCCGGGCCTCCTGCAAGGAGTCTTGAAGCAGGCGCTGCTCGACCGACTTGGCCGCCGCCCGTTGCTCCAGCTCCACCCGTTTTTTGGAGAGCTCAATAATTTTCTCAGCCTCTTCCTTGGCATTTTCAATAATCTGAGTCGAAAGGGCTTCTGCGGACTGCTGGGCTTCAGCCAGAATGGCTTCTACTTCCTTATCCAGTTTGGCCGTTCTTTGGCGGATCTCTTCCAGCTCATTCAGGGCCTTTTGCTTTTGAGCCTCGACCGCTTCCACTTCCCCGGCAATCTTGCTGCGTTGCTGCTCAAACAGCCCGAGCAAATTAAACTTTTTGGCGACCCAGGCCAAAAACAGCAAGGCAATTACCACATTGAGGACGTTGGAGTTAATAATGTAGTCAAAAAACGACGTTTCGGCGACCTCACCATGTTCGGTCACCAACCAGTAAACTGTTAAATCGGCCATATTCATTGAATTAATGCTCCATCGAGACGGCAGGGACTTTATCGTCCACGTTTTTACCGACTACTTTTTGAACAATCATGCGGGTTAAGGCTTCACGTTCCTGATCCAACTTCCGGTAGGCCTCTTCTCGCCATTCGGCCAACTGGGCCAATTGTGCCTCCACCTCACTGGCTGCCTTTTCTCTGGCGGTCATCACCGTCTGCGAGGCTGCACTCTTGGCCTTCTGGCGTCCCTCCAAAATCACCTGCTGGGCCCGCCGCTTGGCAGCAGCCAGATCCGCTTCGTATTGTCCATGTAACTTTTCCCGCTCCTGAAGGTAAGACACCGCCTGATCTTTGTCTTCAGCCAGCTTGAGTTCTCGCTGTTGCTTAATGCGGGCGATGGGATCAAAGAAGAAGCTCTTCATCAACAGGGTAAAAAAGACAAAACTCAGGAAGACAAACAGTAAGGTTGCATCGATGGACACAGGGCACCTCGCGGGTTTTCTTTAACGATTGGGCAGAAACGCTACTACCATTGTTGTAACAGAAAGATCCAAAAGATCCAACCTGAGCCGGTAACGGGTACACCGCTTCTTATAGGTGGGGGCACCCGTTACCACACAGGTACTACTGCATAATCGGAGCGATTTTCCAGGCAATCAGGAAGAAGGTCACAAAGCCAAACAGACCCAGCAATTCCACAACCCCGAGGGTGATGAAGTATTGCGGAGTAATGTTCCCTTGCACTTCCGGTTGCCGGGCCACGCTGTTAAAGTAAGCGGAGGTCATCAGACCAATCCCGATGGCGGGACCAATGGCCGCCAGACCAACAGCCAGAGGGGCTGCCAATAATGCTGCCGCTGTAAAATCCATGTGAGGGGTTCTCCTTTCGTGTTGACTGCTCTCTAACAACTAACAAACGTCTTAAAACAACTCCTAGTGGTGCTCCTCAGATAGCAAGGTAATGTACACCGAACTGAGAATGGCGAAAATATAAGCCTGCACCACAGCCACAAAGAGTTCCAGGAAGATAACCAGCACCGGCAAGCCCAAACCGGCAATGGGTTTAACCAGCGTCAGGGCAATCATCGCCAGAATCTCGCCCACCAAAATGTTGAAATACAAACGGAGGGTGAGGGAGCCGGGTCGGGTCAAATCTTCCACAATATTCAACGGTAAAAAGAGCCAGTGGGGGTTCACATAGTGCTTGAAGTAGCTCAAGCCTTTTTTGGAAATCCCAAAGGCAAAGTACATAATTAAAGTCGACAGGGCCAGGGCCGTGGTGGTGTTAAAATCCCCGGTGGCAGCGATTAATTCGCCGTGAGGGATGTGAATCAAGCGCAGTGGCAACTGCCCCATCAGGTTGGCCGTTAAAATAAACAGAAAAAGGGAACCGATAAAAAATAAAAACGCATCCCCACGGGGTCCCGCAGTGGCCATGGTAATGCTGCGGCATAAATCATAAAAGGATTCACCGACGGTTTGGGCCTTGGAGGGCACCACTTGCAAGTTTCGCGTGGTGACCCAGGCGATTCCCAGAACCACCAACATTGCCGCCCACACCATAATCAAGGTGTTCAGATGGACGGTCATCCCTAAAAGTTCTGCTTCCCAAAAGTGTCCCATCGTTTGGGTCCTGCCTTATCTTGCTTGCTCTATGTTCTGCTTGAGTTCGCTTTACGAAATCTCAGGGCGGGGAGGGCGTGGATCACTGTCTCGATCACGATGCCTACTTTGTAACTTAAAAAACCGCAAATGACAACGGCTGTTTCCAAAAACTTAAAATTTCCGATACAGACGATCAGATATGCCAAGAGCACCATTCGAAACAGAGAAAAAACAAATTGAACATGGTTCCTGGGGTATTCAGCACTAAACATCAAGCTCCCCAAGAAGAAACTCCCCAATACCACCCCTCCCACCAACCAGGGCAACAGTGCTGCTTGGTACCACAGGAAAAATCCGCCCATCACAAAAGCCGTCACGATTTGATAGCGCCACAATCGCCGTTTGAGATCGGGATATGAAAGTACGGGCAATGAAACCATTGTGTCTTTTATTTCTTTTCTTTGGATTGCTCTGATTTTTCCTGTTCCCGCTTGGTGTGACCCGTTTTTTGATACAGTTCCGGGTACATCGAGCGTTTATACAAAATGCCAATCCCCATAAACAGCCCGACAATGGCTAAAATAATGGTCCAGACCTCAGAGACCCCAAACTGATTGTGGAGCCAGACGCCCAGCATCAACCCGCCCAGGATGGTAATCAGCAGTGTGGTAGCATATTCCATGTCAACGAGGTTCTTTCCTGGTTACAGCCCCAGCCGCCATTCAGCCGACCGATTGAACCGACCGTTTGTTTCAGTAGAATAAAACCATACCTAAAATAAAGTCAAAAAGGGAGCGGACATGTCCAAAGAAGCCAGTTTTGATATTGTCTCGGAATTTGATCAGCAGGAGCTGGTTAACGCCCTGGATCAAACCCGGCGGGAGCTCCAGACCCGCTTTGATCTCAAAGACAGTGGCAGTACGGTTGAGCTGGAAGGCACCGAACAAATCACCATCACATCGACCGATGAGTTCAAAGCCAAGAATATTTATGACATTCTAGAAAATAAGATTGTCAAACGAGGGATGAGCCCATTGATTCTGGACCCCCAAGGATATGAACACGCTCTAGGCGGGAACGTGCGTCAGGTGGTTAAACTAAAAAAAGGCATTGATAAAGAGCTGGCCAAAAAAATTACCGCCGAAATCAAGGGCACCAAACTCAAAGTCCAACCCAGTATCCAAGGGGATCAGGTGCGAGTCAGCGGCAAGAGCAAAGACGACTTGCAGGCCATCATTCAGCACATGCGTGATTTTGGCGAGCGGCAAAGCGTGCCGCTCCAATTCACCAACTACCGCTAACCGATGTTCTCAGATACCTCAGTCTATACCATCGCATTTTCAATCGGCTTGCCACTGTTTTGGGTGGGTTTGATTCTGTATTTTTCCAAGATCAGTGGCTGGTCTGGCTTGGCAGAACTATACACCGCATCCAACCCATTTCCCCCAAGTAAGTCGGCTTACGGTGGTATGGGGAATTTCGACTACAAGGGCAGTCTCAGAATTGGTTTCACCCCTCAAGGGCTCTTTATCAAGATCTGGCCGCCCTTGTTGCTTGGCATAGGGCACCCCCCTCTCCTGATTCCCTGGAGCGCCATTGTTCAGGTAGAACTTTACCCCGTGCTCTGGACTCACGTAACGCGGATCCATATCCGAAACGGCCCCATGATACAGCTTTCGGAATGGGTGTATCACCAGTGCCAGCCTTACCTATCACAGGTCAGCTAACGGGCTCACTGTGTATGCCACCGGGATGCGTTGTGTTCAAAAGAAAAAAGCAACTCTTGAAGGGGCAGGGTTTTTTAGAGGATAATACACGATCGCTGTAGCAAATCTCTAAAAAGGAATGCTGATGACCCCCTCTGAAACGCTGAACGCCCCGGCTGAACCCACTGTAACCGCCAAGAAAAAGGTGGGCTTTGTCCATTTGGGTTGCCCCAAAAATTTGGTGGATACCGAGACCATGCTGGGGATTCTCGATAAAAATCAGCATGAGATTGTGGCGACCGAAGAAGAGGCTGATATTGTCCTGGTCAATACCTGCGCGTTTATTGATAAGGCTCAGCAGGAATCGGTCAAAGTCTTGGCGCAACTGGCGGAAAGCGGTAAAGAGCTCTTGATTACCGGGTGTCTGGCTCAAAAATTCCAGGGAGAACTCCTGGATCTTTTCCCGGAGGCCAAAGCGGTGGTGGGCATTAACAACGTGGCCGAAATTGGCCAGGTCATGAAAAAAGTGGAGCAAGGCGAGCGGGTGCTGGCCATGCAGCAAGACCCCACCTATATTCTAGAAGAAGACACCATTCGCCGTCACATTACCGTAGGCTCTTACACCTATCTGAAAATTGCCGAAGGCTGTGATTACAAGTGCTCTTTCTGTATTATCCCGTCGATGCGCGGGGTGTTTCGAAGCCGTTCGGTGGAAAACATCGTTGAAAACGCTCGGGAACTGGCCCAACGGGGTGTGACCGAATTGATCCTGGTGGGCCAGGATACCACCAGCTACGGCAAAGACATTGGCAGTAGCCTGCCAGAGCTCTTGCGCAAGCTCAATGAGGTGGAAGAGCTTGAATGGATCCGCTTTATGTACGCCTACCCGAATCTGGTGAGCGATGAGCTGCTGGAAACCATCAACGAATGCGACAAAGTGGTGAAATACCTCGATTGCCCCCTTCAGCACAGCCACCCGGATGTGCTCAAGCGCATGCGCCGCCCGGTCACCGATCTGGTCGAGTTTGCCGAGCGCGCCCGGGCCAAAATTAAGAATGTCAAACTGCGCACCTCTTTTATTGTGGGCTTCCCGGGTGAGACGGAAGAACACTTTGAGCACCTGAAAGCCACCATCCAACAAGTGAAATGGGATCGGCTGGGGGTCTTTGAGTACTCCGATGTGGATACGGCCCATAGCAAGACCCTGGACGGAAAGGTGAAAAAAAGTGTCATCAAAGCCCGGCGCAATGAGCTGATGGCCCTGCAGCAACAGATTTCTTATGAATTAAACCAGGCCATGGTGGGCCAGACCGTGGACGTCTTGATTGATATGATCAACCCCTACGGGACTTTGGTAGGCCGGACCCAGTGGGATGCCCCGGAGATTGATAACACCGTTCAGGTGAAAGGCCAGGCCGTACCGGGTGAGATCATCCCCGTTCAGATTACTCATGTGACCCCGTATGATCTGAAAGGCACCCAGGTATCAATCCTTTAATACAGGCCATGAGTGCGGGTCATCTCTGAGCAGACTCAAGTAAAACATGAGGCCCAGTCCGAAATCTCCGTGACGGCCTGAGGTATTCTGTTTATAATATGAAGAGTTAGAGAGTTCGGCATGGTCGCAGGTTACGCAGATGAGTCGCCCCATGATCATCAAAGGCAATTTCAAGCCCTCTCGGGAGGAGCGGATTTTACGTTGGCTACTTAAAGCCATGGGTGTACTTTTAGGTCTCTCCATTCTGGCGTCTCTGACGATGTATGGGGTCAATGTTCATTATAAGTCCCAGATCAATGATATCAGCCGGGCCACCCGTGATCTGTATGAGGAAAACAAGACCCTACAAGTTCACCTAAACCGCATCCGCTCTTATAAGAACGTCGAAGCCGCAGCCAAGGCCATCCCCAACCTTAAAATCCCAAATGAAATCCTTGACATACCGGCGCAATCCACCCCATTATCCACCCCTCCCAAGCGGCACAAAGAGCTCCCTCGTGTCTATGGCTACTAAAGGAACCCGAACAGGCAAGCACCCCAAAAAGCACAGCCTCCATCGTGACCGGATTCTGTGGGTTTTTCTGGGGATTGGCCTGGCCGTTATTGCCATTCTCTTGAAGTTGCTATACCTCCAGGTCTGGGATGCCGAGGAGTTAAAGAAAAAGGCTCAACGCTCAAGAAATCATTCTCTGGCCCTGTTTAACCGAGGGCGAATTCTGGATCGAAACGGCGTGATCCTGGCTCAGGATAACGTATTATACGATATTTACGCTCATCCGCGCTATTACTGGAAACTCAAACCCCATCAAATCGCCAGTGCCCTAAGTCCTGTCTTGTCCATTCCCGTGGATCAGCTGACCCAAAAACTGTCTGAACCCCCGTCCACCATTGGGGTGAAGAAAAACGTGCCTAAAGAGCTGGTTGAAACCATTCAGCAATTAAGAATCCCCGTTCCCAAAATAGATCCCAAAACCCAACGACAGATCCACGGGAAAGACGGTCGCCCTTTGGTGGATCAGGTCAGGATTTCCGGGCTTGATTTTGCCAAGAAAACCGTGCGCAATTACCCTCAGGGCTCACTAGCGGCCCATGTGTTGGGGTATGTCAATGATGAAGCCAATATCAGCACCGGGGTGGAATACACAGCCCGGCATATCCTGAAACGCCGCCCTGATGATATGACTCAGGCAGTCTTAAGCGGGCGAGGTGATGTGATCCACGTGGATCAGATGGACCCAAAAAGTCTGGTCACACTTCCCCAGGCCGATGATGTGGTCTTAACCCTAGACTCGAAGCTACAATATATCGCTGAGCGGGAGCTGGATGCCGGGCTTGAGCGAACCAAGGCCAAGCGAGGCGCCGTGGTGATGCTGGCACCCAAAACCGGCGAGGTTTTGGCCTTTGCCGTCAGCCCCCACTTTACCCCGGATCAGTATTACAAGGCTTCCGCTGAAGAGCTTAAAAACTGGGCGATTACCGATGTCTACCCACCCGGTTCCACGTTTAAAATTCTCACCGTGGCCTGCGGGTTGGAATCAGGGGTGATTCATAAAAACAGCCGGATTGAAGACACCGGGAAGATGAAAATCGGGGGCTGGGACATCCGCAATTATGACTATTACAAAAGCGGCGCCCCCGGCATGATTGACCTGGTCTATCTTTTTCAGCATTCCAGCAATATTGCCAGCGCCAAAATTGCCATGATGACCCCGAAAGCAGAACATGAAAAGCTCCTACGTCGCTTTGGTTTGGGTAAAAGGACCGGCATCGATATTCCCGGAGAATCATCCGGCCTCTTTAGCTCCTCAAACACCTGGGATGTATCAACCCACGCCACGCTCGGTTATGGCTACGGACTGGCCTCCACGCCCATCCAGATGGCTGCGGCCATTGCGGCCATTGCCAACAAAGGGGTCTGGATTACCCCCCATGTGCTGAAAAACCAGAAAAAAATCACCAAGCGCCAGGTCTTGTCCCCGGAAACCGCTGAGACAGTCACCCACCTGCTGGCTGAGAGCATCCGAACCGCCAAAACCTCCACCGTCCGCCTGGAAGGGATCGACATTGCTGGGAAAACCGGGACTTCTTACAAGCCCCGAAGCGATGGGAAGGGGTATGATGAGAACGTGTATACCTCCTTTGTCGGGTATTTCCCGGCCAAAGACCCGGAAGTACTGATTATGGTCGTGGTCGACAGCCCTAAAATAGCCGAGGCCTTTGGTAGCACCGTGGCAGGCCCCATTTTTAAAGCTATTGCCGATGAGACGGTTAGCTATTTAAACCTGAAACCTGCTATAATGCCTGCTAAGAACACATCACATCTTTCTCAAAGAACTGTTACCACTCATTAGTCGGGAGCCTTTTATGAAATTAGCTGAATTGATTCAGGACTTGCCGGACATTCAACTGCTCAACCCCGAAGTTTTTGAGGCCCTGGCTCAGATGCCGGTCCACAGCATCACCAGTGATTCTAGAAAAGTACAATCCGGCGTCCTGTTTACCGCACTTATCGGAAGTCATACTGACGGGCACCAATACCTGTCACAAGCGGCACAAGCCGGTGCACTGGCTCTGGTTATTGATGCCAGCCGACAGTCAAAAATACAACTCCCGACCGATCTTCCGGTTTTCGTGGCCCAAAATACCTATAAAGCCCTGGCCGATCTGGCCAGCCGCCTGCACGGGGAGCCGGGCAAAAAGATGCGCCTGGTGGGCGTCACCGGCACCAATGGAAAAACCACCGTCACCCACCTCATTGAAAAGATTCTCCTGGATCAAGACAGAAAAGTGGGTTTAATCGGTACGTTTGGCCAAAAAAGAGGACAAAAAGGTGACCCGCAGGACCCTCATAACAGCTACCAATCGACCGGCCATACCACCCCGATGGCTGTAGAACTGCAGGAAATCCTGGCCGAGATGACCCATAACCAGACGGAATACGTGGTCATGGAAGTCAGTTCCCATGCGCTGGAACAATACCGGGTCCAGGGCTGCGAGTTTGAGGTGGCGGTGCTGACCAATGTCACCCAGGATCACCTGGATTTTCATAAGACCATGGAGAATTACTGGCAAGCCAAGGCGTTGCTCTTCAGCCAGCTCAATCCAAAGCGGGGTCCCCGATCCGCTGTCATTAACCTGGATTCCAATTATGCCGAAGGCTTCCTCAAAGCCTGCCCCCCAGGGGTCAAAGTGTATACCTACAGCCTGGAAAATCCCCAGGCCAATGTCCGAGCCGAAGAAGTTCAGTACAGTATTTCAGGCGCTTCCTTTACAGCCGTCACCCCAGAGGGCAGCGCCCCGGTTCGTCTTCAAATCGCCGGGCGCTTCAGTGTCTACAACGCGCTGGCCGCCATTGCCGCAGGTATTGCCTTGGGGATCCCCTTAAATGACTGTATCGCTTCCATGGAAGCCGTCCAAGGGGTGCGGGGCCGTTTTGAAGTCGTTTCTGAAAAACCCTTTGTCATTGTGGATTACGCCCACACGCCCGATGGATTAGAAAATGTGCTCTCTGCCGCCCGAGTGGTAACCCCGGAAGGCGGGCGACTGATTGCCGTGTTCGGCTGTGGTGGGGACCGGGATGCTACCAAGCGGCCTAAAATGGGGCGTATTGCAGAGCAGCTGGCGGATGTCCTGGTGGTAACCTCCGATAACCCCCGAACGGAAGATCCCCAGCAGATTTTATCGGATATCTTGACCGGGATTCAGCGCTTTAACAGCGAGACCATGGTGGTCAACGCGGACCGGAAACAGGCCATTCATCAGGCCATCGATCTGGCCCAGCCCAACGATGTCATTGTGGTGGCCGGTAAAGGCCATGAGGATTACCAGATCCTCAAGGACCGGACCATCCACTTTGATGACCGGGAAGTGGTCCAGGAATATATCGCCCAACGCCGGACAACTGCAACCCCCTCTTAAGGGGTAATGGTCACATTTCCTCGAATCGCCCCGCCACTTTCGTTTTGATCCGTATGGCTATTCACAGACGCCCCGGTGATCATCACGGCATCTCCACTGGCCAGCCCGGTGGTACTGCCTGAGACTTTAAAGGTCGCATGATCGGCAGTCACGTTATTGAGGTTAATGTGACTCATCTTGTGGGTTGGGTGCTGGGAACCGGCGGCCAACACAATATCCGCTACCCCGGCATTGATATTCCCGCCGATAACATTTCCCTTGGCCGCATGCAGGCTCACGGCCGTCCCACTCCCGGTGGTGGTGATTTGGTTAATATTCAGATCCCCTTTATCGGCAATCCCCGTAACAGTCCGGGCCGATACATTAATAGGGCCGGTAAACATCCCATACAGCTTCACATCCCCGGCTGATTTCACCGTGGTCGTTCCCACCACATCCATGACCGTGTAGGTATCATCCAGGTCATTCAAGGTCCCCACATCGGTTCCTAAATAAATATTCCCAGTGGTATTCCCCTGGCTCGGATTGGTCACGCTCACGTTGCCATCCACCCGACCGTAGAGCTGAATCGACAAATTAGAGCCATTTTTCCCCGCCGCTTCAGCGGTTAAGTTGCTTCCCGTCCCCAGGGCAATGACCCCGGTATTAATATAGGATCCTGATGTCCCCAAAGCCTGCAGAGTTACGTCGGCCCCTGAGGTATAAATGGTCTTGCCCTCATAATCATAAGCGGAAATATCTTGCAGAATGCTGCCGTTACTGGCCGTTAAATAAATATCCCCCCCGGTCCAGATCAAGGCCGTGGTTAAATTTCCAGAACTCAAGCTAATATCCACACTTCCGTTAGTGGGGGCAAAGTAGTTGTCGGCATCAATGCCACTGGCGGTAATATGCCCAGCCACTGAGCTAGTGCCTCCCACCCGGATTGCCGTTGCGACCCCTAATCCTGAGGTATCCCCGGTGGCATATAGGCCCAAGTTCTGAGCAGCACTGACATTATTGACATTAATATTGTTACCGGCATTGAGGTAATTATACGCCCCAGCTTGCAAACGCATGTTGCCCGCCCCACTGGTCGTATACCCGCTGCCTAAAACGTCTCCTGCCCGAGTCTGAATAATCATCGTCTCATCAGCGGCCCCATACCAGCCGGAAGATCCACTGGCCGTAATGCCTCCAGAGGTAAAGTTTCCGCTGGTCGCTTCAATCCCCACTCGGGCCGCATTTCCACTGACACTCCCTCCGTAGCTTCCGCTGCTGGTAAAATCTCCCAGCGTGGTAAAGCTGGTGGCGCCAGATACGTTCACCCCATCGGCGCTAATATGGTGATTGGCCCCGGTGGTGGTCAGGATTGCCGAAGCGGCCACCAGCCGATCAATATCCAGGCTGGCGTTGGTGTTGGTCAAGTTCACCACCCCGGCCGTATCGGCCGCGCCGCCATCACCGTTGATAAATAATGCCCCGGTTAAGGCGTTGTTATGGGTTGCGGTAATTGCGCCATCGGTTTGCAGCGTTACAGACCCCGTGGCGTCGGAATTTTGGACCGTTATAGGCCCGCCTCCCTGGGCAGTGACTGTTGACGCGCCGCTGGTATCTTGTAGCTCCACCGTCAGCCCCCCGGTGGTATCGGTAATATTGATTGCCCCACCGGTAGAACGGACACTGAGGGTCGTAAAATCATTGGCCGTTGTGGCGGTAATATTGCGACCGGAAGTAATATCCGTAGCACCAGTAATCGTCGCATTTTGAAGGATCACATCACTGGTCGAGCCAGTGGTGGTCAGGGTTGCCGAAGAAGCCACCAGCCGATCAAACGTGACCGTAGCTCCGGTATTGGTGTAGGTAACCGCCCCGGCTGAGGTGGTGTTTCCCCCCGTACCATGAATAGCGATGTCCCCACTGACGCTGTTGTTATTGGTGGCCGTAATTGTACTATCGGATTGGATATTCAGCATCCCGGAGACATTGCTGTCTTGTAAGGTAATGGCTCCACCATTGCTGGCAATCAGGGTCGTGGCCCCGGAAGTATCCTGGACAGAGGCCGTCATCCCACCGGACGAATCGGTAATTTGAATGGTGCCGGTATTGGAGCGGGCATTGATCGTATCAAAATTATTGCCTGTGGTGGCGGTAATATTGCCTGTGGCCACCAACGTATGTTCTGTCACCGAGCCATTAAAGTGGGAGCCAGGCACAAAATTACTGAGGGTCACCGCAGTGGTATTTCCACCATCATCCCCCCAGATAACATGCTGAGCCCCAATGACCCCATCATCCCCATCTCTGTTGTTATTCATATCTTGTACGATCGTCCCGCTACCACTGCGGCCAATGCGAATCACCCCGGTTTCATTGCCCCCACCACCAGAAACATTCACCCGGGCACCCCGATCATGCTGAATAACCGCCAGGCCGCCATTATTACATGGCTTCCCATTACAACCTGTCAGGCTGGCTGCCGTGGCCCCATTATTCACCTTGAATTCTACCGTCCCCCCCAGGCCACTGCCTGCCCCACGAGCATAAATATCCCCATCACCCAGGATACGCACTTGGCCGCTCTTGGAAATCAGCGTGATTTTGCCCCCGCTGCTATTAGAAATCCCATCCGCCACAAGCTGGCCATCTATATCCACCCCATCTCCCTCAATGGTAATCAGGTTCTGGGTGGCACTGGCATTCCC
>CAYLWC010000025.1:0-37466 GCA_964387265.1 uncultured Vampirovibrionales bacterium
GGGTTCGCGCCGCTGCCCGGAGCGGGGCAGCCTGCCCGCTGGGAAGATCTGAATGTGGAAAACAGTGCCACCTGCGTGGCCTCCAGTGTGATGTATTACATGCTAGAAAAAAAACCGGGCGAGTTGGTGCGTCACCTCAATGAGCTGACCAGCCCATTGGAGGCGTTTTATGAGAAAGCCAAGCTCTCTGAAATTGCACCGGATAACCCGACCCAGGCCTACCAGATCTTAACCGAGCAGCATATTCCCTATTATGCCAGTGGTCCTGATGAGGTCATGATCCGGGTGAATCTCCCCAAAACTGGAAAGGTCCGAGCCACGCACGCCAGTCAGCAAAAAAACAAGGACGGGCAGTTTCGTTCCGGCATTGAGGCAGCGTATCAGTCGGCCATTACGTATTTGGCAACCAAAAGTTATGATCCGGCCACCGATATGCGGGACTCCGATCAGCCAGGAGTGGGGAGCAAGGGGTTGACCGAGTCGGAAAAAACGTTAATGGAAACCATCATCAAGGATAATGGAGGGGTTCAGTCGGTTACCTATCAACATGTGTCAGGAAAGTCCAACCCTACGCCTGAAGAAGCTGGAAGATCCTACCTGTTTGGCTATACCCGCTCTCATGATAAAACGGTGACGGATTTAGTGACGGCACTGAAGGCAAAGGAGTTTGTTATTGTTGGAATTACCGATACCGATACCGATGGCAGTATTGTTGGGGGTCATGAGATCACCCTGACCGGCTATTTTGTGGATCCCAAGGATGGGGAGTTGAAATTTGTGGTCATGGACAGTGATGACAACGTACCGGCCCCGGTGGTCAGAACAGCTCGGGAGCTGATCCCGAAGATTCACCATGCGGGTCTGCCCTTACGTCAAGCCAGACAAATTAACCGGGAAATTAGTGCACTTCAAGGGTACATGGTGCCGGATACCACGGATGCAAACTATTTTCAGCCAATTGCACGGGCTGCCGGTTCTCCTCCAACTCCACAGGTTGAACAGGCTGCGCCATCTCCACAGCCCACCATGCCACCCAGCACCCGACAAGTGGTGGATTGGGTTCCTGTCTGGACCCCGTACCCGGCATCCGGACCTATCCATTATTCAAAACCCTGGCCGGTTGCGATGCCCCTGACAACCAGTCCGGCAACCCCGATGACAGCATCATGGGCCTTGCCACAGAATGCTCGGGCTTATTACTAAGGCCTATTTAACAGGCTGGATGCCGCCCGGTCGGTTGATAAAGCTGTTTTGATCAAGCAGGGTGTCACGGTTGATTTCACCGGTATCCAGCAATTCTTTTTTCCGTTCATCCCCGTTATAAGCTTCTGACATGGTGGTGAGTTGCTGAAAAACATGCGTGGGAATGCCTGGTATGGCTGGCATAATAGGGAAACCACCATCTCTAGTTCTTTTGGACATAACCAATGCGTTTGATTCCGCTCGGCTCCCGGTATGGGCAATCCACTCAAAACGCTCTGCATCCGAGCCATCTGGGGTTTGCCAGGTGATGGCATCCACATACAGAACATAACCGTTCCAATCTTCCTCATCGGGCAGGGGGAGACTCAGCTCCAACACACCGCTGGACGGGATCTGGCCAGAAACCGACTCGTGTTCTTCACCAATAAACAAAGGCAACCCATTGGGTAGGACAAAGCCCTCGCCTTTGGGCGACAGATACAATGTAATATTGCTACCGGGCTTGGCCCGAAACACAAAACGGTTCTCCTCGCCCAGAATCAAGCGAGTAGGCAAGTACATATCAGGTTTTTGGCGGATAAGCTGGCTCAGTCGGCTTTGATAACCTTCGGCCAACGCACTGAGGGGATTAAAAACCGAAAACAGGAAAGCCACTGAAAGCAGGCTGGCCAAAAGTACGCGGAGCATCATGGGAAAAACGCCTCATTTCATCTCCGCCTTATTTTATCGAAAATGGGTGGGACCGTACAGTCCTTGGTGGGGGTTCCGGTCCTAATCAGAGTTATCAGCAGAATGAGCTTCAGCCGGTTGGGGCGATGCTGACGGTGGGGTGGCCGGTTTGTGATCCGGCAACAGTTTATCCAATACCTTGGACGCGCCAGCAGCGCAGAATGCAGCGGTAATGATACCCCCGATTGGGAAGGTTCCCAGGGGAATTAAGGCTTTGCCCAGCGCCATGCCAGCCCCGACAACCTCCCAGAGAATCAGGTTTTTGGTGGTCTTTTTGGCAAATGTTTTTCCGGTGGTGAGGTACGTGTTCAAGCGGCTTTTCAGTGAACCGTCTTCCTGGACTTTGGCTTGCTGGTAGCTGTCTTTGGTGGTTTTACCAATGTCATAGGCGACCGATCCCAGTGCGAAGATACGCACAGCCCCAGTTCCAAGCTTCTTGTCGGTGACGTTCTTGTCAAACAGGTTTCGAAGATCCCGGGTATGCCCCTCCCAAACGGTGTTTTTTAGGTAGCGTTTGGCGGCTTGCCCATTGACCTGAATCCGACTGGGGTGTTTGAGCGTTTCTTTTAAGCCCTTGGTATTGTGGCGAATGGTCTGGCCGACTTTTTTGAGATCGGTTGCATCCTTCCATTTCACCGCCTTGTCATCCAGGCGCAGAATTTGGCGATACGTCCACATGGATGGGTTCAACGTTGCGGCTGGGTGGAGTAAGTGTTCCTGGTTATTGGTCAGGTGTGTGCCAGCACGCGCCAGGCTATAATAACCATGGCTGGCCCGGTCTCCGGCGCGGATGACCGCTTGATAGGCGGTGTAGCGTTTGGTCTTATCCTTCCAAAGCTCGCTGATTTTTTCCTGATTCGGGAGTTTGGGTAATGGTAAAGCTGTAAAGGCCGTTGGAAGCGCGGCCAGAGTTGCTGGCATGGCTAGCGGCCAGGTGGGTTGCGTGTTGGGTACAGGAAGACCGGCCGGCGGTTGTGATCCGGCTGTTTTCTGCCCACGATACGTGTTATGGATCGGAATCCCATTCACTGTCATAACAACGTTTGTCCCCTTTACTACATGGATAAAAACATGATTGAGTAAAACGTTGCTAGCCAAAAGCCATTGATCCAAGATGGAGCCATGAGCAAGCAGGGTATAATTGATCCATTAGGGCTGATGCTGCGGGTACAGATGCTGGCTCTGATTGGCCTTTTATTGCTGAGTGGGTGTGCGGGTCAGTCTGAGCCTGTTGAGTCAAACCCGTTGCCTACGGAAACCCAACTCATACAAGGTCTGGAGATCATGGAACAATCCGACTTGACCCCACCTACCCGCACGCCGACGTACCCGACGTTTCAGATTCAAAAGCGCCATGGCCAAGGCGCCTGGGAGGAGTCTCCTTATCATGAGTGATGCGTACTGCTTTAAGGTCCGGGTGGGGGTGGTGGTCCTGCAAGACGAGCGGATTTTGTTGGTGCGGCAAAACAACCGGGATTTTTGGGTGCTGCCCGGCGGGACGCTGGAGGTCGGAGAACGCCTGGATGCCTGTGCGGTTCGGGAAATCAAGGAAGAAACCAACCTGGATATTGTGATTGAAAAACTATTGGGGGTTTCAGACTTTGTGCAACCCAAGGGGCATACAGTGGATGTGTTCTTTTTAGGGCGATATACCGGCGGGGAACTGCAGATGGAAACCACGGAAAATCTGAATGAAATCGGGTTTTTTACCTATGATCAGTTTCAAGCCATGGCGGTGCAACCGGCTTTGGCGGCGACAGCCATTGCCCAGGCCTGGGAGAAAAATTTTAAGAACATTACGGGGCAATATTGGGGACAGTCTGGCCTTTTATGAAAATAGACCGGCGTTGGTTGGAGAACACTTGCGTCTGGATCTTTTACAAGGATAATAAAAACTTGAAGGTCAACCATTGTGAATCGTTGGGGTGAATCTGTGAAAAAGCTGTGTGTCTTAACAATCATTTTCGGGCTTCAATGTCTGTGGATCTCGCCGGTTCTGGCCAAGGGGAGCCAAGCGGTGATGAATAAGCCGGTGGTAGTGAATCATAGTGATTTTGGCGAAGGCTGGGAGGCAACCCCCTTAACCCCGCCTCCTGGCAACCCCCTGATGGCCCCAAATACGAAGCCGTCTTCTGCGGCCTCAGCGATCCAACCCGAGGCGGATGAAGCGTTAAAACCGATGATTCCCTTTATCGCCTCGATTGAAAAGAAACTGATTATTCGTCCCCCAGCGGGGGAGGGCCCCTCTGCCCGGCTGAACCGTATTCAAACGGTGATGTTTGGTGAGATTACATACCGGGATGCGGGTCCATTGCTGGCCAAACTGGCTGAGCTTTTTCCCGAGCAAGCCCAAGAGGCTCAGGCGACCTTGCAAGCGCAACTGCAACAGCAGATGCTGGCCCCCGCACCCGCCAAGGCTTCAGCTGCCGTTTCCCCAGTCGCTATGAACGTTAGCCCGAAGTTCCAACCCCCGGCGGCGCCTATGCCCCAACCGCCTCAGGCGTCAGGATTGACTACGACCCGACAGTTTGCAAACGATCGCTGGGATCAGGATCCGTTTTACGAGGATGAACCCCGAGAAAGCCATGGGGGATCGA
Source organism: uncultured Vampirovibrionales bacterium (assembly GCA_964387265.1). Classification (GTDB taxonomy): domain Bacteria; phylum Cyanobacteriota; class Vampirovibrionia; order Vampirovibrionales; family Vampirovibrionaceae; genus CAYLWC01. Next base: position 4,530 of record CAYLWC010000025.1, read on the forward strand.
ACTTAAAGGCCATTGGCCAAAGTCTGCTGAGTTTGGCCATGATTGCCGGCTCCTTGGCGGGGGGGTATTACTTGAACAAGAAAATGGGAGCCGGGGATACCTCCGTGGCCCAACCGATGGTGGGTGGTTATCCTGCTCCCTATTATCAGTCCCCGTATTATCCAGGGGGGTATGCTCAACCCTATGGCATGCGTCCTTACGGGTATCCGACCAACACGTATCCGGTGGCGCCAGGATATTACGGTCCCGCGCAAATCTATCAGTACCCAGGGTCCTATGGCGTGCGTCAGCCGTATTGGGGTCGTACAGGTTCATCATTATTGTCCGTGCGCCCCTTTTAATGCAACCGGAACGCATGCGCTTTCATTCTTGGGTTTGATACGGAAAACCCCTCCGTGCTATGGTAAGGAGGAGATGGGTTTCAATTGGCAAAGAGGATTCCAGCATGAGTGAGCGGAACGGGCAGGCATCCAGATCCCGAAACGGGTTGATGTCCAAAAATGGGTTGGTGGCTAAAAATGTCCAGGGTCTGTTGCAGCGCCGGGGAGTGACCACCACGTCGGTGATGGCGACCATGGGGTCGGTGTTGACGGATTACGTCTTTCAGAAACGGCTGGAAAAGTGGCAGGCCGAGCACCAATTTAATCTGAATAGCTACGCGCTGTCTAAAGGCATTGGTCGACTGCTGGGCTGCTGGCTGATCCAGCTGGCCCCCCAAGCCACGGACGAGGAGCACCAGACCTTCTTGAGCGATAATGCCCTGGGCGAAGCCTCTTTAAAAACCTTGACACACTGGGAACAGGCGGTCCTGTGGTTTCTGGCCTCCAAAGTCATGATCCATGTGGCTGGGATGGGTGGAGAGAACCCGCCCTATGTGCACTTTCAGAAAGAGGCCCAACAACGGATTGCCGCTGATGCCGAGTGGCCCAATGTGGATCGGGGAGAGCTCTTTTTAGGCAAGCCGTTTCCAGGCGATGTGCTGTTTGCCAAGGCGCATCGCTTACTGCAGCTGATGACCCCACCCGAGCAGGGGGAAAACCTGAACGATTTCCTCACCATCTGGCGCTCTCGGGATAACCTGGTTGATGATGCCGATTATTACGCTTACCTCATTGCCCTGACCCATGACGAGCAGGATGAGGCCCGGCTGATTACCTTGATTGAGGGGTGGTACAGTCAGTACAGCCGCTTTAAAATCCAGCAGATTCAGCAACAGAAAAAGTGGGTGGTCTCGGGTCTGGCCATGTTGACCGGGGGCTTGACGCTGGATTCGCTCAAGGGCGTATTTAAGCGATAACCCGCTTCTCAAGCGCCTTCAGCCGGTGCTTGAGATACTGACCTGTTTGGCTGGCGGGGGTTTTGATAAGGGTATCCACCGGCCCTTGAGCCACAATCTCTCCGCCCTGATCGCCCCCTTCGGGGCCAATGTCTACGATATAATCCGCCTGGGCGATAAAATCCAGGTTGTGTTCAATGACCACCACCGAATGCCCAGCCTGGAGCATTCGCTTGAGGGCCGTTGTCAGTCGCTCGATATCGGCCAAGTGCAAACCCGTGGTGGGTTCATCAAACAGAAAAAGGTATTTCTGCTCTTGTTTTTGGGAGGTGGGCTTTAAGTAGCTGGCCAGTTTTAGACGTTGAGCCTCTCCGCCAGATAAGGTAGCCGTGGATTGGCCCAGCCGCAGGTAGCCCAGCCCGATTTCCTGCAGCGGTAACAGCTTTTTCTGAATGCGTGGGGTTTGGGCAAAGAAGCTGACCGCCTCATCAATGGTCATGTTCAGCACATCATCAATAGAGCGCCCGTCAATGTCGACCGATAAGACGTTGGGGTTAAAGCGTTTCCCCTGGCATTCATGGCAGGTCACGGTGACGTCGGCCATAAATTGCATGTCTATGGTCAGGGTACCCAGACCTTGGCAGGTTTCACAGCGGCCTCCAGGGGAGTTAAATGAAAAATCACTGGCCTGAATGCCAAGCACCATGGCTTTTCGGGTATTGGCAAAGACCATGCGAATGTCATCATAGGCTTTAATGTATGTAACCGGGTTAGAGCGAGCCGAACGCCCTGGTGGGGTCTGATCCACCATCAATACCTCATTGAATTCGTCTAATCCTCGAATTTCCCGGTGCGGGGCAACGTCTAATTGAAGGGAGCGGCCTTGAGCACGCTCATAGGCGGCAAACAGGGTTTGTTTAACCAGCGTGGACTTACCGGAACCGGACACCCCGGTAATGCAGACCAGCTGGTTTTTGGGCAGGGAGACATCAATGTTTTTCAGGTTGTTGCCCTGGGCGCCTAAAATATCCAGGGTGCCTGAAGGGCTTTTTTTCGCTTTCGCGGGGGTGGGTTGAGGCGGGTTTTTCAAGGTTTGCCCGGTCAGGGAATAGGGGGAGTCCAGCAAGCCCTTGGCAGGCCCTTCATAGAGGATCCGCCCGCCTTCTTCTCCGCCACCGGGGCCCATGTCAATGACATGATCCGCTTCCAGAATCACATCCGGGTCATGTTCAACCACCACCAGCGTATTGCCATGATCCCGCAAGGATTTCAGGACCTGGATCAGCCGATCGGTATCTCGGGCATGAAGGCCTACCGTTGGTTCATCCAACACGTAGAGCGTATCGGTCAGGGCGCTGCCCAGGGCCGCGGCCAGGTTAATGCGCTGGGCTTCCCCGTTTGAAAGTGTGCGGGCTTGTCGATGCAAGGTCAGGTAAGATAACCCAATGGCGTTGAGATAGCGTAACCGGTTGGTAATTTCCCGAATCAAGCGGCTGGAAATTTGCTGCTCTAAGGGGGTTAAGGGGAGGGATTCAAAAAAGGCCAGCAGTTCGGTGATGCTGAGGGTGGAAATCTCCAGGATGTTTCGCCCTCCGACCCGGACATTGAGGGCGTCTCGTTGGACGCGAGCCCCCAGGCAATCCGGGCATGGGTAATATCCCCGGTATTTGGCCAGCATGACGCGAACATGGACCTTATACTTTTTGCTTTCCAGCCAGTCAAAAAACTCTCGAATACCGCAATAACGGCCATGGCCTTCAATAAGTACCCGCTTATGCTCGTCAGAGAGATTTTCATAGGGGGTGTCTATCGGAATTTTCAGGGTTTTGCAAATGTGGAGCAGATCCTCAAACAGTTCCCGGTTGGAGGGGAGTGTAAAGGGGTGGATGGCCCCAGCCTGGATGCTGAGGCTTTTGTTGGGGATCACCTTGTCCATATCCAAGCCAATGATCTTGCCAAACCCTTCGCAGGTGGGGCACGCCCCCATGGGGCTGTTAAAGGAGAACATGTTGGGAAACGGTTCCGTAAATGCCTTGTGGCATGCGACACAAGCATAGCTGGCTTTAAACCGGTATTCTTCCTGGGTATCCAGTTGATGAAGGAGCAGGGTGCCGTCTCCTAGGGTGAGTCCCTGTTTAATGGCTTCCAGCACCCGGCTGCTCAAGCTTTTTTGACGCGCAATCAATCGATCAATAATGACATACAGGGTGTCATGTTCGCTTAAGGTGTCTTGCAGCGGCTGTAAATCCATCATGGCGCCCTGATGAAAAATCCGAATATAGCCCTGTTGCAGTAAGACATTGATAGGAATGCGCTTCAATGATACCGGCGCCAGGATCAATAACTTGCTGCCTTCCGGCAAGGCCCGGATTTTTTGTTCAATCTGCATCGGGTCCGCTTTATTGACCGCTCCGCCGCACACATCACACTGGGTTTGGCCGATGGTGGCAAAGAGAATCCGAAGGTAATCATAGATCTCTGTGGCGGTGCCCACAGTAGAGCGGGCATTCTTGACGCTGTTCTTCTGTTCCAGGGCAATGGCTGGCAGGATATGATCAATGGCGTCCACGTCTGGCTTTTCGATGCGTGCAAAAAACTGACGGGCATAAGCCGACAGGGACTCAATGTAACGGCGTTGCCCTTCGGCAAACAACGTATCAAAGGCCAGGGACGATTTTCCAGATCCAGAAGGTCCGGTGATGACCGTCAGCTGGTCATGGGGAATGGCGCAGTGAACATCCTTGAGATTGTGGACCCGCGCGCCTGTGATTTGTATGCTTCGCTTTTTCATTTGTAGTTATTATCCGTAAAATACGGGACCGAACCAACAACGGCGGGGAAAATCGCCGGAGGTTGCTGCAGGTCATGAGTATCCAAAAGAAAGGGTTAACGGTTTGTTACAATCTAACACAAAAGAATAGAATGATTGTTTTTATGCCAGTGGAGGAAGTCACTAGGGATTATATGAGGGGTTTTGGTGCGTCATGCAGCATAAATTGAGCAATAAAGAAATTGAACAAATGTTGGGCCAACGTTACGCCCAGCTGATCAAAGAAACACCAGGAATGGCTTCTGTGTATCGGGATTGTGAAGAGGTTATACAAGGCAGTCTGGCTTTGTTGGAACATTATAACAAGGTGACGATATCTTTAAAAACCCGTCCTGCCAAGCTGATGGCTGGTGTCTAATAAGAAAAAAGCGATACAGTACTTACTAAAGCATCCTGAAAATCACAGGATGCTTTTTTGCATCAAGGTCCTCTTTCACAAAGATTTGTATCAGTTCGTGGGCCAGGTCACCCCAATATCATAAAAATCCCGTTTAATAATAGTTGTTTGAACAACTTTGTGACACGGGGTGGGAATATGTGTAAAATAAAAAGAACAAGCAACCGTTCGGTTGAGGGGACGCAACGTTGAGAACGGTTCGGTTGGGAGTGAGGTTAATCAACTGAGGGGGAGAGACGTGTTCGTATCACCAGTCTCTTTAGGGAGTTCACAACGCGCCGTGCTGTTTGGCAAGCGGCCAACGACAGGTGCGGCAGCAGCACCAGAACCTGAGCCAGGCCCAAAAAAGCCGGATCCCAAAGAAGCCATGGAAAAGGCCACCCCGTTTTACCGAATACGGATGGCCAAGGGATCAGATACGTTTCAGTACAAAACCGGGGAAAAAACGAAGGTGACCTCGTTGATTGGCGGGCGACAGGTGTTTACCCAGGTGGATGAGCTGCTGAAAAAAGCCCAGAAATCCGTGACCCTGCATTTTTATAACATGCAAAGTCTGGCGTTATACCCGGAACGGGTCAGCCCGCCCTGGATGCCCGGCAGCAAAATTCAGGGCAATCTGGTGGAACGCCTGGTGGCAATGAAAAAGCAGGGGTATAACATTAAAGTGGTGTTGGATAATCACACCGAGAAAAACAACGAGCTGGAAACGCAATACAACGAGCGGACCATCGAATACCTCAGGCAAAATGGGGTGGATGTGGTGACCTATCCCGCGTTTTCTCAAATCAGCCATATTAAGCTGATGGTGGTCGATGATCGCTACGCCATTATCGGCGGGATGAATTGGGGGAACCACTCCCCCAGTAATCATGATGCTGCTGTACTCATTGAGGGGCCTGATGCCCGAAATCTCTATCACCATGTGTTTCGTAACGACTGGATCTCATCAGGCGGGGATCCCAAGGATATTCCTGACTATAAACCGTTTCCGGAGGGAAAAATCAAGGTCCTGCAAACAGCTTCCAAGGAGTCGGCCAGCGGCGCCAGGGATGAGATTTACCAGGAGATCCTCCAACAAATTGATGCGGCCCAGGAGAGCATTTATGCCGAACTCTTTGTGCTGACCCAAAAACAGGTAGTGGATAAACTGATTTCGGCGCATTACCGCTTACAAGACGCCGGAAAAGAAGGGGTTAAAATCCTGGTGGATCCCGGTCTGTTTTTCAAATTTCCCAACACCCGTCCCCAGGTTCAGCGGCTTGCCAAGGCAGGGATTCCCATCCGCTTTTTTGCCAGTAAGCCGGAAACCGAAGAAAAGCTCCACAGCAAATGGGCCGTGTTTGATCATTCCAAAGTCTTGATGGGATCTGCCAATTGGTCCAATGTGGGCTTGCTAACCAACCATGCTCCGGCAATCACCAAGGAGCGGATCAGCCGCAGCAATCATGAAGTGGCCGTGTTGATCGATTCAGAGCCTGTTGCCAAACCCTTTATCTACCAATTCTTGTACGACTGGAAACATACCTCCTTTCCGATCCTTGAGTTTAGAGACGGTAAATGGCGCCCCATTCGCCCCGACAAACCAGACAAAGGGACACCTCCCCAGTTTCAGGGGTTGTCCTTAACCGGCTAGTGCTTGCTCGAGTTTTGGGAAATTAAGTTCTTAATTGGATCAGCCGCTCTTTTTCGGAGCGGGGAAGTTGCTTGAGCCAGTGTTCAAACCGCATGGCCTCAGATCGGGTTTCAAAACACCAGTATTGAACCAGCTGAACAGGGAGACGTCCCCGAGTATATTTGGCGCCCTTGCCGGCATTATGAACCCCGATCCGTTTATCCAGCTGGGTGGTCCAGCCGGTGTAATAAGTACCATCACTGCATTGCAGCAGGTAGGTATAGTAGCCCAGCTGGCTTGGGATGGGGGGCGGGGTCGATGAACGGTGTACCATCTTTCCAGACTACCATACCGGAGGATTTGGGGGTAACGGATGTTTACATTGCTAGCATCAAAATCCGCCTGTTTGTTTTTATGCTAATACAAGGGGCCAGGCAGATAGATTTGGAAGGGAGTTTAAGACATGGGGCAGCAGGGTGTGGCAACGGCATTGAAATTGGGTGTTATTGAGATTGATGTCGATCACGTGCATCGCTGGATTGGGGAGCATCCCCAGCAAGTGCTGGGAATTATTGAGCAGGAACAGGCACTGGCTCCAGAGCAAGTGCATCTGTTCAGCCTGGAACCTCAAGCGGATATGACCAACCAGCAATTGTATTATGCGTTAACAGAGGGGCAAAGCGCTTCTGTCGAGACACTCAACACGTTTATCGGGACTCAGGCGGGGAAGATTCTGGATATCACCAGTGATCGCCTGGAAGAGTTTTTAGCCGACGGGCCGGAATTTCGGGTCATCAATGCTTCGTATTCCAAAAGTCGGTTTGTGATTTACCGGAATGTGGAAACCATTCTGATGCATAATTTAGCACTCCGCCAGCAGGTCTTGGGAATCGTGACCAGTGTCCGGGTCATGCGGCAAGAGATTGTGCGGTATGTGGATCAGCAACTGGCAGAGAACCGGTTTTTTGCCCAGGCCTTGAGCCGGTACCGGCGGACCACGCGCCAGGCAATAACACAAGGCATTACCGTGGTGGTGGCTGCGGGGAACGATCATCAAACGCTCTTAACATGGGGGCAAGGCGTTGATTTTGATCCAACGGCGGATCTCAACTTGCTGGCATTGAGTGAGCATGTTCTTGTTGTGGCCGCGGCGGAAACCGTAGGTCATAATCAATACCAACTGGCCCAACTCTCTTCTCGAGGGGCGGGTCGATACCAGCCAGTGGTAGCTGCTTTGGGAATGCGCCTGCAAGTTGGGCAGTTTACAGGTTTATCCGGGACCTCATACGCTACGCCGAAAGTGGCGGTGGCGGTTCTGGAGATGATACAAGTCAACCCAACACTGACATTTGAAGAAATTCGTTGGATTCTCCAGCAAACGGCCATGCTGATGCCGGGATCCGTTGGGTTTCTGGATAAAACCTGGGCAGTGACGCTGGCAGAAGCGATGCTTGCCAACGAACCGGTTCTTCAGCAGGCAGCCTAAGGGCAAGGGTTCAACAGGGGATTTTCAGGGGGGTAACATATGAGTACACAAGTTCCAGGGGTTTCCAAATTTGGCGAGACTGCTCCACGGTTGCCGAAAGCAACGGGGCGAGGGCCGCAGGCAGTGGATGAGCGTAATTTAATTGTTTTGGAGCCTTCGCCTGATGATGAGCATGCTCGAAACGTCGCCAGCATCTGGCAGCATGGGTTTGGTAATTTGGATGGAGAGCAAATTAAACGGGTGGGGCTACAAGCCAAAGCCATAGAAAAGCAGACCCCGGAACCGGAAGAGGAGGCATTTGACTGGAAAGCCCGATTGCCTTGGCACCAGCGGGCTCGAATTTTCTTTACGGGAATAACCGAGGAGGAGAAAAAAATTCGGGATCGTGCCCTGGCCGAGCATTTGGATCAGACCCTGAAGGCCGATGTCTTATCGCGCCCGACCCGATTTATTGGTAAGACCGCTGACTCTCTGGAGCGAATTCTAGAGCAGGAAAAACCCTTGCCCAAGGTGGTTAATGGATCAATTGGCTGGAACCGGATGCAGATGTATCAAAAAACCGAAGAATTCTTCATTGAACATCAGCAGCAGCTGCGCAGTGCCGAAACGCGTAAAGCTTTATTCGGAGAGGATGAATTCTCCTATATTCCCGGTCAGAATCTGCGGGAAAACACCCAGTTCAGACAAGCGGTGGTCAATTACGTGGATCGCCATATTGAAAACGACCCGGAATTTAACCAAGAGTTGCAGCGCTTTGAGCAAGCGGCTAGACAGCTCAGGGAGCAAAATACCCAGGTGGTGATTGCCGCTGGTAATGAACATGAGGAATACGTGGAATGGCGCTCCCAAGGGGTCAATATTCGGCCCGGCGCGGATTTTAATTTTCTGGCCCAAAATAACGAGGTCATTTCCGTGGCGGCGGCCCATGATGCGGGGACACCGGATGATCCAACCGATGATCAGGTGGCGAAATTTTCCTCCAGGGGCGATGGACGCTACCGACCGTTTATAACCGCGGTGGGGCAGAATGTGAAAACGCCAGATTTTCAAACGGGCATTAACGGGACATCTTTTGCGGTGCCAAAAGTTTCTGCCACCATTACCCGGATGCTGGAGGTCAATCCCAATTTAACCTCAGATGACATTCGACGTATCCTGAAAGAGTGGTCGATTGATACGGATGCGCCCGATAACGCCGAAGGGGCGGGGATGCTGGATAAAGACCTGGCCGTGGCCATTGCCAGACATGAATATGAGGCGGCCCAAGAAAATATGACGCCAACCCAGAAGAAATAGACGAGGTGTTACAAAATACCGGACGGCCCCACAATGGAAACAACCGCCGGTTGGGTCAGATAGGTTTCGGCAATATGTTGAATATCCTGTGCGGTGACAGCTTCAATGCGTTCGGGCAACTGTTGAATCTCTTCTAAAGACCGTCCCATCGTATAATTGGCCCCAATGTAATGGGCTTGTTGCGGGGTGGTTTCCAAAAAGACGGATCGGCGCCCTAAGATATTCCGCTTGGCATCGGCGAGTTCATCAGCGCCGACGGGGGTTTCAATGAGTTTTTGGCACTCCACCTCAAAACCTTGGAGACATTTGTCTTTATTGGAAGGTTCGGTGCCAATGTACAGATAAAACATGCCCTTATACTGGTAGGACTCTAAATTGCTGCGGACGTTATAGGCGAGTCCCTGCTTATCCCGTAGTTCGGTAAACAGACGGGAGCTGAGTCCGGCGCCTCCCAGAATGGTGTTCAAGACCACCAGCGGGTAATAATCGGGGTGACTGAGATCGGGAGTATACCAACCTTTGAAAATATGGGCTTGGGAGGAATCATCCCGAGCAAAGCTGACGTATTTGGGTGCGGTCAGTTGAAGTTGCTGAACCGATGTGCCGTGGGCAGACGTATCCAAGGAAGTATCAGGGGAAGCGCCAGAAGCCCCTGCGGGGAAAAACCGTTCCAGGGCTTGAGCGACGCGATCCATAGATAGATCACCGGCCACCGAGATAATGGCGCGTTGAGGTTGGTAAATTTGCCGGTAATGGAACTGGACGGCATCCACCGAAGTCATCTTTGGTAGGGCCTCTAAAATCACACTGCTGACAATTCCGTAGGGCGTGTTATCAAAAAGGCTGCGGATAAACAGATCCGAAGATCGGGATTTGGGAGAATCCAAATCCATGTGAATTTCCCCAATGACCTTTTCCTTTTCCCGATCAAATTCCACAAACGTGGCATTAAAGAAGATATCGGCAATCAGCTCCAAGGACGCTTCCAGGTCTTCTTCCAACAAGGTCGCATGTAGGGCGCTGTAATCTCGTTTGGTGTCGGTGTGAAGATCCAACGTCATGCTGTCAATGGCAATGGAAATCTGCTCTTGATCCCGCTGGGTCGTTCCTTTCAGGAGCAGGCGATCCACCAGATCCGCCAAGCCGGGGATCGATTCTAGTAAATTGCCACCGGGCAGGAAAATCGACATGGCAATCCGGGGCGCCCCGGCCACTTCTTGGTGCAACAACGTCATGCCGTTTGTAAGTTGTCTCTTCTGGACAGCGGAGATCAGGGTTGTTTTAGCCATGCTCAGGTACCAAAACCGATGTGTACGTATTATCCGGGGAGAGGTATTTCCGGGCGACCGCGTTCACGGTGGCCACATCCAGTTGGTTCAGGGCATTGAGATAATCAATATACAGGCTCATGTCATTGAGCAGCGTCATGCTTTCCCCGATGGATTCGGCAATGCCCGATGCCGTTTCCGAAGTCTCGGCAAAATCCACCCGGAGCTTTTTAACCGCCCGCTGAAATTCATTCTGGGTAATGGGGTCAGCGGTAAGCATCCGCTCGACTTCTTCATGGACCTGTTTCAACGCGGCCTGGGGGTCATGGGTGTTGAAATTGCCCTGGACAAAAAACACATTGCCCAACTTGAAGGTGGATTGTCCTGTTGAGACATAGTTAAATAGCGGATGGCTCGGTTTTTCAATCAAGGCTTGATTCAATCGGGAACTGCGGCTTTCCCCTAAAATATGGCTGACCACATCCAGGGCGATGGTGTCTTTCAAGTCCTTGGGGTTGGGACCATGGTAGCCGGTGATAAAAAAGGCGGTTTGGTATTCTCCAGGGATCTCCTCATAGCGCTTCCCGTTGGGGCGGGGTGTGGGAATATTGTTTAGCATATGGCCTGGGGTCATCGGCAGGTTGGAAAAGTCAAAATGCCGTTGCACTTTGGCTTCAAGCGTATCTAAGTCAAAATTCCCCACGATAATGGTGGTCATATGCTCTGGCGTGTACCAGGTTCGGTAGTAGTGATAAATGGTGTCTCGAGGAACTTTCCCGATAATCTGGCGGGTACCGATGACATCCCGCTGGTAGGGATGCTGATCCGGGTACATCATATGATTGACAGAATTATAAATTTTGGTCCAGGGCTGATCTTCCCGCATGCCAATTTCTTCAATCACCACGCTTCGTTCCCGTTTTTCCCCTTGATAATTGGGATCGAGGGGGTCATAAGGGGGGCCTACTTCTTCATTGGGGATGGTGGAATGCAGCATCATGTCGGCATGCATATCCAGGGCGAGATCAAAGTTCTTCTGATTGCTGCCCTGGGGGCCGGTAACGTAATAGTACGTAAAATCTTTCCAGGTGGCGGCGTTAATAATGGCCCCCATCGATTCCATCAAGCGATCAAACTCGCCGGGCTTAAAGCGTTCGGTCCCTTTAAACAGCAAGTGCTCCAGAAAATGGGAGATCCCACTGATCTGATCGTCTTCATGAATGGAGCCGGTCTTAACCCAGGTGCTGATATTGAAGACATCCCCTTTTTTAGGAACATACACCAAGGTAAAGCCGTTATCATAGGTGATGCGGCATGCTTTTTCCTGAAGATAGGGAATGGAAATGCTTGTACGCTCTCTCATAGGTGTTGATCATATCACGAAAATCGGTGAACGGCATCAGGGGTTTTGGAATCGGGGTAAAGCTCTGCTGGGAGGCAGAAGCTATCTCATGTAGGAATAAACAATTGAACGTTTCCCCCATCGCCTTGTGTTATGGGCTATAGCCGATATCGCAAGTTTGTCTTATAATAAGACCCGTGGAGGATGAGCAACCCCATCTCCTGAGCAAAAAGAGAGTATAGCTTGAAAATAAAACAGGTAAGAGTTGAAGCCCCAAACCCCGCTTGAGAGTGCCCCAGCCTGCCAAGGAAGGAAATGGCGATTCTATGCACATTTGTCAGATTGAAATTGATAACTTTAAATCCTTTGCCGAAAAAACGGTGATTCCGTTTAAAACCGGTTTCACAACCGTGTCTGGGCCAAACGGATCGGGAAAGAGCAACATCATTGATAGTGTGCTGTTTTGTCTGGGCTTGTCTTCTTCCCGAACAATGCGGGCGGAGCGGTTATCGGATCTGATCAATAACCTCTCCAAGCGGAAAGACGCCACGGTGACCATTACCTTTGAAAAAGAGCCCAGCGAGGTTGGGGAAGTGGCTCAGCAGGAAGCCCTGGTGCTGGAAACTGCCAAAGACAATGTAGATGAGAATGCCGAGGATGTACTGCCAGCGAAATACGCTGCAATTGATACTCAACGCTTTTTGCAGGTTTCTCGCCGCATTAAAGGCGGCGCCAGCGGGTATACCAGCACCTATTACCTGAACGGGCGATCCACCACGCTGACAGAGATCCATGAGGTTCTGGCCCAGTACAATATTTCTCCCGGTACCTATAACGTGATGATGCAAGGGGATGTGGCCAGCATCGTCAATATGTCGGTGGTGGAGCGGCGAAAAATCATTGATGAAATTGCCGGGGTGGCTGAATTTGACCGAAAAATAGAACAGGCCCAAAAAGAACTGGAGACAACGGGCGCCAATATTGAGCGCAACGTGATTTTATTGGGGGAGATTGAGACCCGCCTGTCTCAGCTTTCCGCTGAACGGGATCATGCCTTGCAGTATCAAAAGCTGCGGGATGAGCGGCAAAAGTATGAGGGGATTTTACTCTCGGCGAAATATCTGGATTTGAAAAAAGCCGTGGAAACCACCCAGCAGAATCTGGCCAAGGCCCGAAACGATAAGCAATTGGGTCATGAGCAGCTAAAAACCGTGGTGGATGCCATTGCTGTTACCCGTGAGCAGTTGCTGATACTGACCAATGAGGTCAAGAAAAAAGGAGAAGATCAGCAAATTGCCCTGAAAAAACAAATCGAGGGCTTGAAAGGTCATATTGCCCGTAAAGAGGACGCCATTCAGTTTAATACCCAAAAGACGACGGAAAACAACCGTCGGGTGGAGCAGATGAAAGCCGATATTACCCGGCAGCAGGAAAATATTGACGCTATTAACGAGGAACTCAAAGGGTTTGAGTATCAACTCAAAGAGCTGCAAGAACTCTTTGAACAAGAAGCCAAGGCCTATGAGAAGCTGAATAAGAAGTTTGACCTGCTCACCGGCTCTGGCGGGGAACTGGGGGTCAAGCGCACCCAGGTGCATAATCAGCTGGTGGCCCAAGAGGATGAAGCCTCTCGTCTGCAACGGGAACTCTTAGACCAGGAAGCGGAAGCCAAGCGGGTGCAAGCGGAAATGGAGCTTCGCTTGCAGCGGGAGACTGAATCCAGCGAAAAGCGGACCCAGTTGATGGAACGCCAGACAGCGCTTTCCAGGCAACAACAAGAGCTGGAGATGGAAAAATCGGTCTTTGAAAAGCAGCTCCAGCAAACCCAACTGGATTATAGCAAGACTCGGGTCCAGCTCAATGATACCCAGGCTGATTACAACCGCATTCACCGGGATTATGTGCAGCTGGAAGCCAAAAAACGGGCCTATGAAGAAGTTAATTTCAGCCGGGCGGTAGAAACCATCTTACAATCGGGAATTTCCGGGATTCATGGGACGCTTGCCCAATTGGGAACGGTGGACCCGGAATTTGGCTTGGCCATGGAAATTGCCATGGGGGGCCGGGTGCAAAACGTGGTGGTGGACAATGACCGGGTGGCCCAGCAAGGGATTGAGCTACTCCAGCAAAGCAAGCGGGGCCGGGCCACGTTTCTGCCCTTGAATAAAATCCAGCCGGCCCGTTCTTTACCGGCCCTGCCCCGAGAATCCGGGGTGATTGATTTTGCCTTGAACCTGATTGATCACGATCGGGAATATCAGGATGTTTTTGCCTACGCCCTAGGGGAGACCCTGATTGTGGAAGATATGGCCGCAGCCCGACCCTTGCTGCGCAAGTACCGGATGGTGACTCTGGATGGCAGTTTGCTGGAAAAATCCGGGGCCATGACCGGCGGGACGATGTCTTCTCAGGGGAAAGGCTTTTTTGCCAGTCAGAATGTGGATGAGGAGATTCAGATCCTCTTGAAAAAGCTCGATGCCGTGGAAGTGGAAAAAGAGCGGCTGGAGAAAAAACTGACTGTGCTTGAGCTCAAGATGGACAGTGTGAAACAAGAGTACGGTCAGTGTCTCAATGCCTATTCCCGCGTGTCTGCTGAATTGGATGCGATCGAAGCCCAGCTCCAAGAATTGAGAAACGCCCAGGCCCAAGCGGTGGATGTTAGTGATTTGACTCAGCGTCTAAAGGAGCTGGAAAAAGGACAGGCTGAGCTTATCCGGCAGATTCAGGCCAAGGAACAAGACATTGCTGGCTTGCGGCAAGAACTGGAAGCCATTGAAAGCAAGCTGCCCACGGCTCAGATTGAAGAATTGCGGGAGGAGATGAAAGAGGTTCAGTACAACCGCAGCTACTATGATAGCCAGATCCGCAATGTCCAGACCGATATTAAGAGCAAGGAGATGGAACGGCAGTTTCAGGAAGCGGGTATCCAGGATTGCCAAAAGCGGATTGAAGAAACCCATCAGCATTCTCGGCAGATGGCCAAAGAGTGCGATGAGGCCAAAGAGGAAATCCGCCTGACCCAACTGCAGATTCAGGAGCTGGAAGCTCAGACTACCGAACTGGATGAAGAGCTGAAAAAGCTGCAGGAAGAGCGGGATGCCGTGCAGCACCAGCTGATTGAGCAGGAGAAGCAGAAAAACATCCAAGAACGCCAGATTGAGATGCTGGAAGAGCAGATTCTCTCGTTTCAAGCCAGAAAGCGGGAATTGGAGCCTCAGCTTCAAACGGTGAAAGCCGAGTTGCTTGAGGCGGAAATCGATCCAGAGGCTATTTCCGCAGAAAGCCTGCCCTCTGAAGAAGAGGTGAACCGGAATATTCAGCGTCTGACTCGGAAGATGGAGGCTATGGAACCAGTGAATATGCTGGCCATTGAAGAGTATGACCGGGTCAATGAACGTCGGAGCGAACTGGCGGAAAAGATCGATACGCTCAATGCTGAAAAAGAGGCCATTCACATTCGTATTGCGGGCTATCAGGAACTCAAGCTCACGTCTTTTCGAAAAGCCTTTGAAAGCGTGGATAACAACTTTAAAGCCATTTTTGCCGAACTCTCCGATGGGTATGGTGAGTTGATTCTCACCAACCCGGAAGATCCCTTCAGCGGGGGGTTGGCCATTCATGCTCAACCTCGAGGCAAGAAAATGCAGCGGATCGAAGCCATGAGCGGGGGAGAGAAATCCCTGACCTCGTTGGCTTTTGTCTTTGCCCTCCAACGTTATATGCCAGCACCCTTCTACGCGCTGGATGAGGTGGACATGAACCTGGATGGGATCAACGCTGAAAAACTGGCCCATATGATCCAGCGGGAATCGCAATCCGCGCAATTTGTGGTGGTTTCTCTGCGGAAACCCATGATTGAGAACTCAGATCGAACCATTGGGGTCACGCAAAAACGGAACGGAATTACCAAGGTCACGGGCATCAAGCTCAGAAATGAAGATGACGCGGAGGAGCAAGCGATTGCAGCCGCATCCTAGTTCAGACTTAACCCCTGACAACAACACTCCGCTAGACGGGGTGGAGCTCCTGGTGCAGATGGCCAAGCAGGGGGAGATTGATCCGTGGAACATCAACATTGTGGATGTGGCCGATCGCTACCTGAAAGCCGTGGCGGAACTGAAAGAATCGGATCTGAAAATCACCGGCAAAACCCTCTTGTTTTTGGCCATTCTGTTGCGGATGAAATCGGATCAGCTGGCGGGCATTAATTATCTGGATCCCCCGCAAGACGAGTTTTTCGATGAGCTGATGGAGCCCGATTTTATGGAAGAAGCCCAGGCGTTTCAGCCAAAGCTTCATTTTCAGTCGCTCGAAGAGGTGATTCAGCGGCGGACCAGCACCAAGCAGCCCCGGATTCGAAACGTGACCTTGAATGACTTGATCCGGGAGCTGAAAAAATACGAGGAGCTGGAAAAACAGCGGAGCTTGCGGGAAAAAGTCGAAAAAGTCGATCGTCGCCGCCTGAACGATTATGCCGATCTCACTGCCGATGACATTGAGGAGATGGCCCATGAAGAATTTATCGAGGATACGATCCTGCGTCTTAAAGATATCCTGGAACGCATCCTACTTCATCAGGAGCAGGTATCCCTGACTGAGATTGAAGAGGCCGGGAAAATTGACAAGATTTCCGCCTTTTTGGCCTTGCTCTTTTTGGCCGCCCGGGGAGAAATTGAAATGTCACAAGAGGAATTTTATTCGGAACTGTATGTTTCTGTGGATGATTCGGACCTCATTCCCCCGGCAACCGATGAGGATGATGTCACGGAAATGGTCGGTTAGACAGGATTGGATCGATGTCGGAACCCCAAGGATTATTGAAAGGAAAGATTGAAGCCGCCTTGTTTATCACCGGCAAGGCGCTCTCGTTGGCGGAAATCGCGGAAATCGTCGAAACCGATCCCGAACGGGTGGAAGAAGCGCTGGGGGAGCTGATCCAGGATTACGCCTTCCGAGAAGATTCGGCCATGGAAGTGGATGATACCGATGGGTATATTCTACAAGTGCGGGAAGAATACAGTGATGTGGTCAATAAAATGATGCCCTTGGAGATTTCGGCGGCGGAACTGCGGACCTTATCGGCCATTGCCATTAAGGCCCCCATTTTGCAATCGGATCTGATTGAGGTGCGGGGCAGTACGGCCTATGATCACATCGCCAATTTACTCAAGCGCAAATTGATTTCCAAGCGCCGGGAAGGGCGGTCTTATGTTCTGAATGTGACCCGGAACTTTTACGAGTACTTTAAGCTGATGGGCGATAAGAAAGAGTTGCAGGAGTTGGTGGCCCAGCTAGGGGCGGAGCAGCAGGGCACGTCCAGAGAGGATGAGTCATTCGAGGCCAGCTCCGAGGCCGCCTTTGTTCCGGTTGAGGATGCGGAAGTCTAGCGAAGCTTATCCAGCCGCTGGCCCGCTTGCTTGGGGTTGACTTCGGCAATGGTGGCTTCAATGGATTGGATTTTGGTGTTGAGGTGATCCAGCCGTTGCTGGGCGGCTTTCATGTTTTGGTTCAGGTGCAACAACACCCGCACCTTGTGTTGAACTTCTCCCCACAGGGTCTGTATGGGATTTTTGGACACCAGCCAGTGGTTGATAATATGGGCGGTGACCATGGGATCATCAGGGTGCTTGTTCATTGAATCATCCAGCTGATCGCTTATAAGTTATCCAGGGCTTTCTTATCGCCTTCCAGCGACTCTTTGACCAGCTTCTTGAGAATCTCTTGCTGGGCATCGAGCATTTTAACGGTGGTTTCCAGGTTCTTGATTTTTTCTGTCAAAATCGTATCGGCGTTGGTTAAAATCCGTTGAGAGACGGCCTGGAAGGAATGCAAGGCCGCTCCGGCCAATCCACTCATCACCGTTCCCCCTGCGGCCGCCGCTAAACCAAAGGGGCCAAAAAACGGCCCTAAGGTGGTGAGTAAGCCCCCAATGCCGCTGACAATCCCAGCAGCGGGCATGACCCAGTTGCGGCCAAACCCTGCGCCCGCTCCGGCCCCTGCGGCCATACTGCCTGCTGTAGCGGCTACCGGTGCGGCCCCCCCGGCGATGATTCCGCCGGGAATGGTGCCAATCATGCCTTCTCCGGCGGGAAAGCCAAGACCCCCAATACCCGACAGCCCTAAGGCATCCTGGGTGGTTGAACCAATGCCCGCACCGGATAACAGGGCCAGTGGGGTCACCATACTGCCATCAATGGGAGCCGCGCCCCCAGTGGGGAAGCCTGACATCTGGGAGAAGGGAGCCAGCCCAAAAGCGGCGCTTCCGCCGGGAATGATCCCGGTGCCGCCGGTAATGGGCTGATAGTAGGAGGTGCCTGGGATATTAATGGCCTCACTACCAAAGGTGGGGATAAAGGGAGAGCCGCTGAACATGCGAGCAATGTTCATCAGGACGCTGCCGAACTTGCCCATCCCACTGCCCCCAATGGCCGGGCCGGAGACGGTGAGATCCCGCAACCGATCGTAGGTCTCATACAGCTCGGCTTTGGCGATACTGCTGGATTTGGAATATCGGTTGAGGATGACGATTTCGGAATCGTTTTTATAACTCATCGGGGCCCCCCGTCTTGGCAAATTTGCTGAATCATGAAGGATGGTTAGGCAAAGGTTTTAAAGGTCAGGTCTATATTCTTATCGATCACTTTTCGCACCGCTTCAATTTCGGTCTGAACAGCCTCTTGTTGGGTATCTACCCGGCGGAGTTGAAGCTCGAGGGCTTGATCCAGGCTTTGGATGGCGTTGATGCGGAGTTGGATCTTGATGGCTTCATCGCTATCGGGCTCCAGGGTGGTGGCCACGTTAAACAGATCATTGGTTACGTTGGCCAATTGCATCCGCGATTGGTTGATTTGCTGCCCGGTCAGTTCCAGATCACTTTTTCGGGCAGTCAGCATCAGAAACCGTGATTGACTGGCTGCAAGCCCCATCGGTATTTTTTCCTTTGCGTTGTAGACTCCTCAGCAAGGGGGGTATCGACCCGGATTGCTGAAACTTTAATAACCCGGCCTCTTGCTTAGAGAGTATAGGCAGGTTTTTTCAAAATGCAGGGTTTAAAATCCATCCTCCCTTCAGAGGGTTATCAGTCAAGGGCCATGCGACTTAGCGAAATCGATCCATTCCTCCCCTGGCTGGATGATCCAGAGTGAAAAACCAGTGCTACAATGAAACTCGTGGCCGATTGAGGTATGGAGTCGCAAGCAGAAGGCCGTAGAGTGAGGAGCATGCAAAACCCATGGCAAAGAGTTCGTTGGAATCCCTGAAAAAAGTTTTTCTGATCGGGGTCGGGGCCACGGTCATGACAGCGGAGAAATTAAAAGAATCCATCATGGACGTGGTGGATGACCTGGTAGATCAAGGGGCCCTGAATAAAAAGGACGCCAAGAAATTTGGCGAGGATCTCAAAAATCGGGTCCTGGCGGAAAAGGAAATGATAGAAACCCGTCTGCGGGAGTTTGTGGATCAGTCGGTTGTGAAAACCATGGACTCAATGGGCTTGGCTCCAAAAGCCGCCGCCAAGAAATCGGTTGCTAAGAAAAAGTCTGCCGCCAAAAAAGCAGTCACCAAAAAAACGGCGGCCAAAAAGCCCACCGCCAAGAAAACCACGGCTAAGAAAACCACCGCGAAAAAGGCCACCCCAGTAAAAAAAGCCGCCGCCAAGAAACCGGCCGTAAAAAAAGCCACGGCCAAAAAGACCACTGCGGCGAAGAAATCAACGGCCAAGAAAACCACGGCCGCCAAGAAACCGGCCACCAAAAAGCTGACACCCAAAAAGGCCACGGCCCCGAAAATGGCCACGAAAAAAGCGGCTGCTAAGCCTAAAAAAGCTGCCGGTAAGAAATAATTACCTAAAAAACTACGAACAGAGGCCGATGACGGTTGCCATGGCGTAGTCCCCGTCATGGGTCAGGCTGATTTTCCAGTCTTGAATGCCTTGGCTTTGGGCTACTTGGAATGCCTTGCCCGTTAGTTTGAGCTGGGGAGGGGCTTGGGGTTCTGAAAGCACTTCAATCTCCTGCCAGGAAACCCCTTGATCCCATCCAATGCCTGAAATGCCGACACCTAAGGCTTTGGAAACAGCTTCCTTCGCTGCGATCCGAGCGGCGGCCTTGGTGATTATATGGATGGCATAACGGGGGCTGTGGGGGTTGGAGAGCCCGGTCTGACATGCGTGCAGTTCTGCCGGCGTAAGAAATCGGCTCAGGAAACGGGTACCAAAACGACGATATGAGGCCAGTACGCGGGGAATGGCCACCAGGTCGCTACCCAACACCAGATTAGTAAATGGGGCCATAGTGTGTCTGTACCCGCTTTTTTTGCTGCACCTGATTTAAATAGCTCTGAAATTGCTGTTGTGAAGCAATCATGGGGATAGGAGAGATAGGGTCAGTGGGTGGGGTGGAAGACGCCGCTGCTGAATTGGTCTGAGGAAAGAGTCTTTGGCTTAAAGTATTGGCCACATCGGTGGAGTGATCTCGGGTAAAGCGTTCCAAAATATAACCGCCCAGGTACAAAGTGGGAATGGCGCCAATGGCCAAGGGCAGCCACTCATACAGGGCTTTCAGGGCTGGCTTGAAATGGCTGAGTTTAGAAAAATCCTTGGGGGTCTGTCGTAAAACCCGCTCGTTCCAGAACTTGAAGAATTGGCGCATGCGTTTGTACAGCTTGGGTTTCTGGGTTTGCAGGTGGTGAAACGCCGTATCAGTATATTGAAAAGTATCCAGGTTCTCCAATTTGGGCAAGTATTTTGCGACTGTGGATGGGTGCTTATGTCGGGCTGCGCTTAACTCGTGACGCAGGTTTGTGAGCAGGCTCCGAAGAGGCTTGTCAGGTTCTTTGATCCCAAAAAGTTTTCGGATTCCTCTTTCCACTAAATTCTGGGAGGTTCGAAACACCATATAGTTGAAGGTCCAGCCGCCCAGTTCCCGCATGGTGGTGCGAATGGCTTCCCGGTACCGGTGGGGGCCTTCGGGGGTGTTCTTGGTTTTTTGGGCGGAATGATGGGCCACGCCGATCCGGGAAAGGACCAGAATCAGGGTGGAAAAAATGATGGCGTTGTTTTTCAGGACCGAGGGGTGATCCAGCAAGTGGCTGGCATAATTTCGGGCATGTTGGGCGGAATGGCGGGTGAATTGACGTAGCGCCTGGCTACCTGACAAGCGGGGGGGCGTGAGGTTGTTATGCGGAATCTGCATCAGACCTGCCGCCTGAATTGCTGGGATGAAAATTGTTGTTGAGGAACGCCCTGAAAGGGATGAAAAGAAGGAGGATAGGGATAATGGGGCGGTATTTTGGACGCGGTTGGCGTGGTCGGAGTTTTCCCGAAAAACTGATCCAGAACCGGAGCGAAGAGCCGATCGTTGATCCACTGGATGACCACCCCACCGGTGACGGCACTGGCAATAATGCCCGCCAGCAGAGCTACTGAGCCAGATCGTTTAACCCGCTGGACATAAGGCAACATGGGTTCTCGAATCTGTTTGTAGAGGCGGCTTCCTAGCTTTTCTTTAAGTGCATCCAGAGTGGCGCGCCGGGTAAATTGGGTGCCGTTTTTCATGACCTTTTCCCCGTAGACCAGGCGTTTGATGATTCCTTGGGAAGAAGAACCAAAGATCTCGGTAATGGCCTTGTTGATTTGTTGATGTTCGGCTGGAGACACCTTGGGCAGATTTTTAAATTGTGGCGGGGTGAGCTGGGGTCTTTTTTCCAGGAACTTGGCAGCGATATCTTGCCCCAGGTGTAAAGCCAGGACATAGGAGCTGGTTCCAAACATCTCTACAAAAAGGCGTTCCCAGAAGGCCTTTTTCTTTTCCACCGGCGAAATATCCGGCTTGGTATTTTTGACAGGACGGTTTTCCAGAATACGGATGGCCCCCACCCCAAAGCGGGTCAATACGGCAGTCTGGGCAAGGTATTTCAGATTTTCCTTGCGTGGAATCAGCTTGGAGGTAATGGGCAGGATCAAGTTTGCAGTGACTCCCCAATCGGTATTTGTATGGGCTTGGTTGAACTGGAAACGCACACGGGTCCTGTTTTGTGATATTCCGCCGGATACCCTGTCACCCAGATACTCTAAAACCACTCAAGAGGAATTTTTGCTAGAGGTTTTTGCTCGAACTACAGGAACCCGGTATGATGAAGGTGTGATGAAATTATCCCCTACCATGCAACTTCTATGATTTTACACAAAAAACCCAAACTGCAATGGATTGTCTCAAAACATGTTTGACCGGGGATCGCCGGATGGATAGTGGCTTAAATATCAAAATGGGCTTGAATAAAAGGAGTGGGTTGCCAATGATGACGAAAGTGTTTGCTGGGTTGGTTGGGGTTTTCCTAACGGGTTCTCTGATGGGCGGTACCCTAATAGGGGATGCCGAGAAGGGAGAAGGTTTGCCTGGGCCATTGGCAGGCACGCCCTCCGTAAGCCCAAAGTTGGATGTGCAGTTTCAACAGCAGGTGCTTCCGGGTAAGGGGATCCTGTATACCGTCTGGGTACCCGAGGGGGTTGCACTGCATCCGGTAGTATCCCAAAAGCTGAAGTATTTGGATGGTTTTCTGGATCCCAAGACGCCTAAAGATCGGCAAATTGTGATTAACGGCGGATATTTTGACCCGCAGAACGGGGAAACAACTTCGTTTATTGTAGAAAATGGCCAATTGGTAGCCGATCCAAACCATAACAGGCGGTTGATGGACAACCCGGCCCTTGAGCCCTACCTGCCTAAAATCATGAACCGTACGGAATTTCGAGTTTACCAGTGTAAAGATGGCTTGCGGTATGATATCGTCACCCATCAGGAGACCCCGCCTGATGGATGCGAGCTTGAATCCGCTTTGGGAGGCGGGCCCGCGTTATTGCCCGCCTATACCGCTCAAGAGGAGGGGTTTGTGGATTTTAATGAGCAAGGCAAGCTGACACGGGATCCCATTGGCTCGATTCGCTCCAATGCCCGGAGTGCTGTGGGAATGACCGAAGAAGGCAAGCTCTTGATTGTCATGGTTGCGCAAAACCCAGAAGAAAAAGGCGCTAAAGGAGTCTCTCTGCCTGAATTAGCAGAGTTAATGAAAACCCTGGGAGTGACCAAGGCCATGGGGTTCGATGGGGGGAGCTCTTCTGGAATCTGGGTGTTGGGAGAGCCCTATTACGGTAAATTTGAGCAGGACGGGCAGCCGGTCCGGCGGAAGGTCAAGTCGGTACTTCGGGTGTTGCTTTAAAGTCAATGGTTTTAAAATCAATGGTTGTTTGTTTGGCTGGAACAACCTGGGGCCTACGGCCTCCAACCTGTAATTTTGAAAAACCGCTTTCTTTTCCCCATGTTTTCAGTACAATAAACCCGTTGGGCCGTGCAGTTGATTGGCAGGAAGAGTGGCATGTTTAAAAATCCCAAAATCACGTTGCTAATTACCCTGGCTCTGGTTTTTGGAGCCATCATTACCGTTATGCAAAAAGCCCCCCGTCTGGGGTTGGATTTACAAGGCGGAACCCGTCTAACGCTGGAAGCGGTTCCTACAGAGGCAGTCCCTACCATCAACGCGCGGGTGATGGAAAGCCTTCACTCAGTGATCGAGCGCCGGGTTAACAGCATGGGGGTGGGTGAGTCCGTAGTACAACAAGCGGGTCAGAAACGTTTGTTGGTAGAAATCCCTGGGGTGGCCGATCCCGATGAAGCCCGGCGTATGCTGGGCCGAGTGGGGAACCTGGAATTTAAACGCCTTCAGGACGGCCAATGGATCAGCAGTGGGGTATCCGGGAAAGATTTGTCCCGGGCCGATGTCTCTACCGATCAGTCGGGGCAATGGGCTATTGCCTTTGAACTGAACGCCGAAGGGACCCAAAAGTTTGGCGATGTGACCTCGGAACTGGCCCCCCAGCGAGAGCCCTTGGGGATCTTTTTTGATGGGCAGCTGGTATCCGCCCCATCTGTACAGACCCCCATTCTGCAGGGGACCGGTCAGATTACCGGCAGCTTTACCCGGGATGAGGCCAAGGAGCTGGTGGATGTGTTGAATGCGGGCGCCTTGCCGGTGGATATCGAAGTGGTAGAGGAAACCACCGTGGGGCCGCTGTTGGGACAAGCTTCCATTAAGCAAAGTCTGTTTGCTGGTCTGGTGGGACTGGCGATGGTACTGGTCTTTATGCTGGCCTATTATCGGCTGCACGGGTTTGTAGCCGATTTGGCCCTGGTGGTCTATACCCTGCTCACCTATGCGGCCTTCTTACTGGTAGGGGTTACGTTTACGCTGGCCGGGATTGCCGGGTTTATTCTCAGTATCGGGATGGCGGTAGATGCCAATATTTTAATCGCCGAGCGGACCAAGGAAGAGCTGAAGGCGGGCCGCTCCCTGTGGAAAGCCATTGAGGTGGGGTTTGACAGGGCGTTCCCCTCGATTTTTGACAGCAACACCACCACCATTATTACTTGTGCCTTGCTCTGGTTCTTAGGAACTGGGGCGGTCAAGGGCTTTGCCTTGACTCTGGCCATTGGGGTCGTAATTAGTATGTTCTCGGCCATTACGGTGAGCCGAACCTTCTTGCTGTTGATTACCAATATGGGTCAACAACCGGGGAGCCCAGCCTCCCTGGCCTCTCATGAACACCAAGAAGCCGTTGTGAATAAGTCCTAGAGGAAGCGAGCCATGACAAGTAAAGAAACCGTTCAAAATCCCGGACCTCTGGATATAGTCAAATATAAATGGTTCTTTTTGATTTTCTCGGTGTTATACCTCGTGCCAGGCATTGTCTTTATGGTGATGAACACCATGGAGCTTGGCTCCCCGATTCGCCTGGGGATCGATTTTACCGGGGGAACCTTGCTGGAGTATGGCTTTGAAAAGCCGGTGGAACAGAAAGATTTAGATACCATCCGCACGGTTTTTGAGGATCAAGATTACGCTGGGGCCGTGGTCCAGATTCAGCAACCTCGGGTGGGTATTAACCGGGAGGTGGCTGGCAAAGAAACGGCAACTCCTGCTGATTCGGCATCTGAAGCCACAGATGCGGTGACGGCGGCGGAAACATCGGAGGCCATCGATGCTGAAATGTCAAAGGGCGACATTTCTACCATTGTGTCTATCCGTACCAAGCAGATCAACAACGAGGATCTGGCCACGATCCAGCAGCAACTGGAAGCGCAATTTGGCGAGATGACGGTGCTGCAGAAAAACACCATCGGTCCGGCCTTGGCGTCTGAATTGCTGAAAAACGGGCTGCTGGCGTTGACGCTTGCCTATCTTCTCATTGTGGGATATTTGACGTTCCGCTTTGAACTGGATTATGCCCTCTGCGCTATTATTGCCCTGGTTGGGGATGCTCTGTTTGTCTTGGGGGCCTTTGCTATCTTTGGGAACCTCTTCCACACTGAGATTGATAGTCTCTTTATTACGGCTATTCTGACTGTAGTGGGCTTTAGCGTGCATGATACCATTGTGGTCTTTGACCGGGTGCGGGAGAATTACCGGGTGTACTTCACCAAAAAAGTGCCCTTTGGCACCATTGTCAATATCAGCGTGAATCAGACCCTGGCCCGGAGTATCAATACGTCCCTCACCATCCTGTTTCCGCTGGTGGCCTTGTATTTCTTTGGCGGGGATACCACCCGGGATTTCGTGTTGGCCATTGGCCTGGGGGTTGCGATCGGGACCTACTCCAGTATCTTTGTGGCCAGCGCCTTGCTGGCCCTGTGGCGTGAACGCAACACCAGTAAGCCCGCAGGGATTGCGACGGCTACGGCTTAGGTCCTTTTTGCCTTCTTTTCTTTTTTTGTGATGATTTCCAACACCGCTTGGAAGAACGCATTGGGGGTGGCTTCCTGAAGGCGTTGACAGGGTGGATTGGATTTAACCTGCGGGCCGGGGAGCAGCACTTTCTCAGGAGCAGCCAGGGTCTTGGGCCCAAGCAGGCTGATGGATGCTTGAGGGGCGAGCAGAATATGCTGGCTGCAGGTGGTAGCTAATACGGCTGCCCCGCCAAACAGGCCTTGGGGGATAACAAACAGGACGGGCTGGCGCCGATAGGGGATAAGACGCTCAATCAAGGTGTTAATCCCGTGTAAGGAAGTCACTGGCTCTTGGAGATGGGCCCCGGCTGAGTCCATGAGCCAGACCCAGGGTTTGGGGTTTGAGGCTTGCTTTTCCAATGCGTCCAGGGCTTGTAGCAAACAATGAATCTGGGCTGCCCCCAGTGCGCCCGCGTGTTCTAAAACCTGATACGAAAGCCACAGACAGTGGCCTGTTTCAAACCCCCAAACCCAAGGGTGTTGAAACAGGATGGCGTCTTCCAGGCGGGGAGTGTCCGATAGTGGGTCTAATTGGCTAAAGTGCAGGTACCGCACTTCATGGGGAAGCTGAGCCAGGTTCATAGGTTGGGGTATTTACTACTTAGAAGCAGGCCCAGAACCCGGCGCCGGGCTGCACCCAGTTGCTTGAGCTTATACATCCCATGGGCGCTGTTGCCCTCTTTGTTTTCGAGGTAGCTGGCCAGATCTTGGATCTGAATCTCATAGGGAAAGGCAAAGCGGGTTTGCTGGCTTGCTTCAGGGCCTCCCAACCTTAACAGGTGACGGCAGGTAATGTGGATCGAGCGGTAAAACGAGGAGCTGGAGGGGTTGTCCTTGAAGGCGTTTTCTTCAGCAGGTCGGATTGGGAGGGTTTCAAAGAGGCGGCGCATTTCTTCGGTCGTTTTACGACCTGCGGCATATTCTCCCAACGCCAAGGTGTATTGTTCCTTAAAGTGGTTAAAATCCAGCAGGGTGTTTCGGGAGCGGCTGGGGATGATATTGGGAAACACCAGGACTTTTTGCTCTCGCAGGATATCAATGGCCAAAATGGCCTCTGCCGGATGGTGGGTGATCAGACGGACCCCCACCAGATCCCAGATGTCTTCGGCGACGTTTTCCTTTTTGCACAGGAGTTTAATGAGGATGCTTTCTCGAGGTTTTTGGTACTTGGTTTCAAACCCGTAGAGCTTCAGGTTGTGCTGAGAGCCTTGCAGGAGAAAGCTGCCATCTTCCTGCGGGGTTAGGATGTTGTGGAACCGGGCCAGAATGATATCACTGGCTTCCTGGAAGTACTTGAAAAAAGGCTTGTTATGCACATGGGCTAACGTATGAATGACTTTCAACAGAGAACAGGCCCAGTATCGATCCGGGCTGGGACCTTGGGAAGCGGTCATGATGAGATCCAGCATATCCCTGGATTCGGTAATGTGGCTTGGGATACGTTCTACCGGTGAGAGGGGCTCACCAATATCCTGCCAACGCACGTTGGGATCCAGCAGTCGCTGTTCAATAAATTCAATGGCCTCCTGGTACAGCTGACCCACTTCCTGCTTATCTTCCAGCAGGTCGAGATCATAACCGTAATGGTACACCAGGTTATAGGCATCACTTCGGTCCTGGGTCGGCATGGTAGTGAGGTCAATGGAGGATTTCCCCAGAATAATGGCTTCCAGCGTCTCCCAGGGGAGTTCATATGTAGTGAAATCTTCCATCAAGACCATTGGATCAAACGCTCCCTCGCTTATGACCATTGTACCTGGAATGAGTATCGGAGGAAACCGGGAAATATTTAGCCTCTGCCGTGAGGGAGAGGGAAAACTGGAAATTTCCTCCACTTTGCCGATTTGGTTTGACCCCAGCATGGTCTACCCTGAATAGGGGAGTTTGATTCAAGTCCCCGCCAAACTGGTCGATAGCTCAGACAGAAAGACCTGACGAAGGAGAAGAATACGAATGAAACGTACACTGGGCAGTCAATTTCAATGGATGGGGGTTGCTGTATTTTTGGCAGGCACCTTGCTGGCAGGACATGCATTGGCCTATGCTCCTGAGTCGGACTTGTTAAAGATTAAAGGGTATTCCCCTGAAACAGTCGATATCGCTGCCACGCAGCGGAACCGTCAAGAGTGGCGGGAGCCTCCGGCACCCAAACTCACGCCAGTGGGTCGGTTTTTCCATAATATTTATTATGGCAACTGGACGGGTAGTATGGATGAGTTTGGATCGTCCGTCATTCGAGAATAGGTGCATCTGGAAAATCAAGTACAAGAAAAAACCGGCTGGGTATGTTTCCAGCCGGTTTTTTCATAGGTTTTTCGCTTGTAGCAGCTTATAGTAAGCCATGAAGCATCATAATGCCCTGTGCCCCCAAGAAAGCTTCTTCCGTCTGATCCTCGGTTTCCAGCAAGGCCTTTGCTACCGATAAGGTTTCATCCGAGCCGTAGCGGTCCCAAAGCAAATCCCAGTCTTTCATGATGTTTTTCAACCCTCCCAAAGCCGTTTCAGATTGGTTTTGTACAACTGTGCTATTTGTATAAAATCAAACGATTGTGAAAGATTGCTACTTTGTGAAGATAGGTGAATGGGAGGGCATATGAAGTATGACAAGATTCATGCGGATTGATTGAAGTCAAAGTGAGGCTATGTCAATCAGATATCCTGCGTTACAATCCTAAGAGAGAGATTGCTCTTGTCAGAAGCGGACTTGTGCTGAAGGATAAAAACCCCTATGGCCGATGATACCTACCAACTCCGAATCGCTTATTTATACCCGGATAAGCTCAATATCTATGGAGATCGGGGCAATATCCTAACCCTCTATCGCCGGTGCCAGTGGCGGGGGATTCAAGTGTGTATTCAGGAAATCGGGCTGGGAGAACCTGTTGACCCGGATGTTCATGATCTGTATTTTATCGGGGGTGGGCAGGATGCCCAACAGGTCCAGGTCTGTGAGGACTTGCATCAGGTCAAGGCCGATGGCCTGAAAAACGCCGTGTCCGCCGGTGCGGTTTTTTTAACCATCTGCGGGGGATATCAGCTTTTGGGACATTATTACAAGCCGCATCAGGGGGAAGAACTGCGAGGGTTGAGTCTTTTGGATGCTTATACCCGTGCGGGGAATACCCGCTTTATCGGCAATGTCCTGATTGAGCGGGCGGATGGGTCCACTGTGGTGGGGTTTGAGAATCACAGCGGTCGAACCTATCTGGGAGAAGGTCTGACACCGTTGGGGCGTGTGGTTTGCGGGTATGGAAATAATGGCGAGGATCACACCGAAGGGGCCATGTCGGGCAACGTGTATGGCACTTATCTTCATGGGTCGTTATTACCGAAAAACCCGGCCTTGGCGGATGAGTTGATTCAAAAGGCCCTGACCCGGCGATATGGTGAGGTGGCGTTGACGCCACTGGGCGATGATATTGAAAAACAGGCGCATCAACGGGCATTGATGTTTAAGCGGTAAACATCCCCGAAAGCCCGGTTCTTGCTGAAGCCGGGGATCTGTAAGACAATGGTGTTGTTTGAGATGAGCTTGAGGTAGGTTCCAGTGTCAAATCAATACCTTCTGGAAGTGGGTACGGAAGAATTGCCGTCGGGGTTTCTTCAGACGGCACCGGTGGAATTGAAGGAAAAGGTAGAGCAATTGCTGGATGAGGAAGAGATTGCCTATCAATCCGTGCAGGTGTTGGCCACTCCTCGGCGCTTGGCGCTGATTATTGCCGGGTTGCCAGCGACCCAGCCGGATCGCAAAAACAAGCTCAAAGGCCCTCCCGTACGGATCGCATTGGACGCATCCGGTAACCTGACCAAAGCCGGGGAGGGGTTCGCCCGGAAAACCGGTGTTTCTCTCGAGCAAATGGAACGAGAAACCCTGGATGGGGAAGCGTATCTGGTGGTGAACCAGTTGGTTCAAGGGCGTTTGACTCAGGAAATTTTAGCTGAAAAGCTGCCGGAGGTGGTGCTAGGACTCAGCGGCTCTCACTTTATGGCTTGGGGGGAATCGACCATTCGCTTTTCCCGGCCCATTCGCTGGCTGGTATCCCTGTGGAATGATGTCCATTTGCCGGTACAGATTGGCGAGGTCCAATCCGGTACGTACTCTGCGGGACATCGGGTATTGGCCAAACAGCCGGTTCAGATTCCTTCGGTGGCCCAATATCAGGCGGTACTGGAAGAAGAAGGCGCGGTCCTGGTGGATCAAACGCGCCGGGGCCAGATGATCTGGCAGGATTTGCAGGATGCCGCAACCCAGGCAGGAGGGTGTGTACGGGAAAACCCGGCGCTGTTGGATACGGTTACCATGCTGGTAGAAAACCCCTCTGTATTGATTGGGCAGTTTGAAGAGCGTTTTCTGGAGATTCCCGATGAGGTGATTCAAACGGTGATGATTGCCCATCAAAAGTACTTTCCGGTGGAGAAAAAAACCGGAGGACTGTTGCCCCGCTTTTTGATCGTCTCCAACGGTCGGCCTGAAGCCGCTGAAACTATCCAGCACGGCAATGCCAAGGTGATCACCGCCCGCTTTGAGGACGCCCGCTTCTTTTACCAGGAGGATCAAAAAGTACCGTTGCTTTCTCGGCTGGAGCAGCTGAAAGGCATTACCTTTCAGAAGGGTTTGGGCAGCATGTACGAAAAGGCCATGCGACTGGAAGCCTTGTCTGCCAAAGTGGCGCAAATGCTGGGGTACTCCAAGGCGCAAGTGGATATCGTGTGCCATGCGGCTAAATTAGCCAAGTGCGATTTGGTGACCAACATGGTCTTTGAGTTTACGGAGCTTCAGGGGGTGATGGGTAAAAAATACGCGGAACTCCAAGGGGAACCGCCGGAGGTGGCTGAGGCCATTTGCGAGCATTACCTGCCTCGTTTTATGGGGGATGCTGTTGCGAAAACGCCAGCGGGCATTGCGGTGAGCTTGGCTGATAAGCTGGATACGATGATGGCGGTTTTTGGGCAGAAAGATGCCAAGCTGCCTACCGGATCCAAAGACCCGATGGGGCTGCGTCGGATGGCGGTGGGAGTGATTCATACCGTCCTGGAAAATGATCTGGATGTGAATTTGCCTGAGTTGCTGGAGCAGGCGTATGATCAGCTGGGGCCGCTGGCCACGGAAGATCGGGATGTGGCGCTGAAGCGGATTCAGGAATTTATTCGGCAGCGGCTCCGAGTGAGCTTGTTGGAGCAGAACTTCCGGTATGATGTGGTGGATGCCGTGTTGGAGGCTAAAAACCCCTTGTGCGATCTGCCTGATGTGATGGAACGGCTTGCGTTAATGGCACGGGTTTGCCAGTCTGATAAGCTGATGAAGGCTTTGTACGAGCCTGCCAACCGAATTGCCCGAATATTGGGAGAGCAGGCTGATGCCACGGTGTCTATGGCCGAGGTCCAACCGACGTTATTTAAAGATGCCAGTGAAGAGGCCTTGTATCAGGCCATTCAATCTATCTCTGCCCAGTCCTATGAGGCGCTGCTCCAAGACCTGGAGCGGATTGCCCCGACCATCGAGCAGTTCTTTAATTCGGTATTGGTGAACGATCCTGATGAAGCGGTTCGAAAAAACCGCTATAATTTATTGGGTGTCCTACACCAGAGTTATGTGAGGTTGGCTAACTTTTCCAAATTGGCGGTATAAGCGTTCATGAGCAATCCATCCCATGAGTGAAAGACCCATTGAATTGCCAGTTGATGTGCGTCGGAAGTCCGAGGTGGTTCAAGATCGCCTGGGTGTCATCCTGGTCATCTCGGTCATGGCCATTATTACCTTTTTGCTGTTTTTGCTATCAGTGAATATGGGCTTTATTCTGGCTAAAGGGGCGGCGGCTTTACCGGATGTCACGCTGTTAGAGCAGTGGCGCCCCAATGAAAGCACCCGGATCTTTGATCGAAACGGCAACCTGATTGCCAATATCCACGGGGATGAAGACCGGGTGGTGGTCCCGTTATCGGAAATTTCGCCCAATATTCAGCGGGCGGTGATGGCCATTGAGGATAACCGGTTTTATGAGCATGGCGGAGTCGATATTCAAGGGACCATCCGGGCGGCGGTTCAGAACCTGAAAGGTGGGGATATCCAGGGGGGAAGTACCCTGACTCAGCAGCTGGTGAAGAACCTGTTTCTCACCCCGGAGCGGGCCGTTACCCGGAAATTGGCAGAAGCAATTCTGGCCATGCGAGTGGAGAAGCACTACAGCAAAAACGAAATTCTGGAGATGTATCTGAATCAAGTTTACTGGGGGAATCAGTCTTACGGGATTGAGAAGGCGGCCCGTCGGTATTTTCGAAAAGGGGCCAGAGACTTAACCATTGCCGAAAGCGCGTTGTTAGCAGGCTTACTTAAAGCGCCGGAAGGACTTTCTCCTTATGACTACCCGGAAGCAGCCCGACGCCGTCAGTTGCAGGTGTTGGCCAAGATGGAAGAAAACGGGTATATTACCACCAAACAGCGGGAAACAGCGGCCCAAACCGAACTGGAGCTGAACAAGCGGACCCCCCGCCCCTCAAAGTATCCGTTTTTTGTCACCCATGTGATTCAAGAACTGGAACGCGAATTTGGTTCGGAGGTAGTACGCCGGGGCGGGCTCAAGGTGATTACCACCCTGGACGCTCGGGTTCAGGAAGCAGCTGAAGAGGCTTTGCTGAGTGAGATTAAACGTTTACCTAAATATACCAACGTATCTCAAGGGGCGTTGGTAGCCATTGATGTGGAAACCTCTGAAATCATGGCCCTGGTGGGTGGGGTAGACTTTGAAAAAAGTCAGTTTAACAACGCGACACAGGCCCGACGGGCGGCAGGCTCCACGTTTAAACCCTTTGTGTACCTGACAGGATTCCGCCTGGGGACCATCAGTCCAGAGTCCCAGATTTCCGATAAGCCTGTGCATTTCAATACCGGCTTTGGCATCTGGAGCCCCAAGAACTGGGATGGCCGTTTTATGGGTCCCATGTCGGTTCGGAAAGCCTTAACCCTCTCTCGAAATACGACCACAGTGCAAATTGGGATGAAGCTGGGTATTGATGAGGTAATCAATACCGCTCGCCTGGCTGGGGTGGAATCTCCCATTGATCGGAACTTTTCAAGCTTACTGGGATCTTCCGGTTTCTCTCCTTTGGAGATGACAGCCTCTTATGCGACTTTTGCTAGGGGTGGGATTCGGATGCGGCCGACGGCCATTCGCCAGATTGAGGACAGCCGCGGTCATGAAGTGGAATTGGAGGCTCCCAAGCCAGAACGGGCATTTGATCCAGAGCCGGTAGCCAATCTGGTTTCCATTTTGGTGGATGTGGTAGAGAAAGGGACGGGCCGAAGCGCGATGCTGCCGGGCCGTCAGGTGGCCGGTAAAACCGGAACCACGGATAAAGTTCGAGACATCTGGTTTATGGGCTTTACCCCCGATATGGTCGCCGGGGTCTGGATGGGCAATACGGATTATGTACCATTGAATGGGGTGTTTAGCTCTAATGCGGCCAAAGTTTGGGGTGAATTTGCCAAGGCGTACTATGAAATCCGAAATATTCCCTCAACCAAGTTTCCAGATCCGCAGCCGATTTTGGTCAAAAAGAGCGTGATCGAAACCGAGCAAAAAGAAGAGGGACAGGCACCCGTTCCCCCCGGTCCGACGGCGGATTCAGCAGCGGCCCAACAGTCGCCGGATGTGGAG
>CAYLWC010000026.1:0-35881 GCA_964387265.1 uncultured Vampirovibrionales bacterium
CTCAAAAACTTTGTGGGGTACTTTAACTACGATCAGGCCGTCTACAAGCAAAACCACTTTATGTCCTCGGTCCTGCGGCAATACTACCGCAAGCGATCCAAGACCTTTGTCTGGAAGCTGTCGCTGACGGCAAACAAGCTAAAGCGCCACTGGGCCCCAGAAAAAGTCACCAAAAGGCGCACGTATCAACGAGCCGAGAAACTTCTCAGCTTGTTCTTGTCCAAAAAGACCGCAGAAAACCTCAGCCTGAAGTTTGCCACCTGGATGATCCGCAATAAAGTCCTATTGGATCCCAAGAAAAACCGCAACGGGGCCTGGTGGGTGCTGGCCAATCCGCTGATTTTCCCGTTTTACAAGAGTTGGTTTGAGAAAAACACCCCCACCAACCAGGAACTCAAAGGCTTAATCCAGGAACTCAAGCCCGATCTGGTGATTTTCCCCTCCAATGCCAATGACCCGGTAGGCTTTGATCTCATCCGGATGGAAAAAGAGCTGAATTACAAAACCCTGTTTCTCATCGATAACTGGGATAACCTCTCCAGCAAGTCGGTTTTCCCGACCTCACCGGATTACTTGGTGGTTTGGGGTGAACAAAGCCGGGAGCACGCTCGGGATATTCACCATATCCCCACTGATCGGGTTTTCCCCATTGGTACCCCGCGCTTTGAACACTACTTTGAGGCCATGGAAAAAGAGCTGCCCAGCCCTTATCCCTTCAAATACATCCTCTACGTAGGCTGTCAGGTGCCCTTTGATGAGCCCAGCTCCCTGCGCTATATCGATGAGGTCCTAACCGAACTCCACAACTCCGGTCAGCTAAAAGAGCCTCTCAAGCTGGTTTACCGGCCCCACCCATGGCGGGCCCCCCGCCAATGCCCGGATAAAATCGATAACAGTGACTTCAATCACGTCATTATCGATGAACAGGTCCGGGAACATTACAAAATGTATGTCCATAGCGAGCACAAAGGGATTTTTCAACCCGCTTTGGATTATTACCCCAAGCTCTTAAAGAACGCCGAGTTTGTCGTGGGCCCACTCACCAGTATGCTGCTGGAGGCGGCGCTGTTTAAGCAGCGTGTGGTGCCCTTTGCCTATGATGACGGGATTCACCTGACCAGCCCCAAATTCGCCCTGGAAAGCTACATGCACTTTGAAGGGCTGCCCAATGTCCCCGGCATGTTCTTTGCTCACACCACCGAGCAACTCAAAAACATCACCCAGGATCTTCTGTTGAACCCGGAAAAGCCCATTGACTGGAACGCCCAGCAAGAGAGCCTGAAGTATTATCTCTACCGGGATGAGACCCCGTATAATGTCCACCTCAAGCGGGTTGTTGAAACCATCAGCCAGCGGGAAGGATGGGTTGTCCCCAGTATCGAACCAAGCACCAGCCAGGAAAAGGCAACGGCCGCAGCCGTCTCTTAAATAATGATGAAACGCGTTCTCTTTTACTCAGTCAATACCTTGATGAACACCCCGAACTTTGCTGCCGAGCTGGAAGTGATGGCGAATCATCTGGAAGTGGGTGATGAGGTGAAGATCCTCCATTGTACCGGAGAGCTGTTGTCCTGCCTGACCAACCCCAAGCACTGGGAGAGCGTTTGCTTCCGTTGTAAATCCATGTTTCAGGACGGAATGCAAAAACTGGGTGTGCCGGACTCAGCACTGATTTCTCTTCCCCGGAACCTGAATCTTTCGTATGATCACCTACCGGAAAAGTTCTACACCATTGAGCAACTGCGGATGTTCCAGATTGATGGCATTGATGTGGGCGCTTCGGTGCTTTCCTCGCTGATTTCTGAAGTGAAAAATCATAAACTCTCCCCGCTGGAGTATGAGAAAGAAATTTCGATCCGGCTGAAGACCGCCTATTACGTGTATCAGGCGTTCCAGAAAGTACTGGACTCGTTTCAGCCGGAGCTGGTATATCTCTTTAACGGCCGTTTGGCTGAATCCCGTGTGGTCCTCAGGCTGTGTCAACAGCGGAAGATCCCGGTCTATACCATTGAGCGGGCCGGAGAGTTTGGGAAATACAACCTCTTTGAAAACACCCTGCCCCATGATCTCGATTACAACAAGACCCAGATGGAATGCCTCTGGGCGGAAGCCGACCCTCAAGCGCGGACCCAAAAGGGCAGCCAGTGGTTTGAGGATCGCCGCCGGGGAAAAGATCAGGGCAAACGTTCTTTTATTAAAGATCAACAGCGAAATAGCCTGCCTGCGGAATTTAACCCTGAATGCCGAAATATCGTCATTTATAATTCCTCAGAATATGAATATGCGACGATTAAAGGTTGGAAAATTCCGTTTTACGAGGATCAAAACGACGCCATTCTTAAAATTCTCAACACGCTCAACAAAGAACACGCAGATGAAAACATCCACCTTTGGGTGCGGGTGCATCCCAATTTAAAACGGGGTAATAACATCCAGATTCAAGAACTGCGGGAAATGGCGGAATTGGAACTGCCGAATCTCCATATTATTCCCCCGGAAAGCCCTCTTGATAGCTATGCCCTAATGGATGCCTGCGAGAAAGTGGTGAGCTTTAGCTCCACCATGGGGGTCGAAGCCGGATACTGGCAAACACCGTCCATTTTGATTGGCCATGCTTTCTATGAGGATCTCGGCTGCTGCTACCGCCCCCAAAGTCATGAGGAAGTAATCCAGCTGATTCTGGAAAAAAACCTGGCCCCGAAACCCCGTGAGGGTTCGCTCAAGTACGGGCATTACATGATCAGCAATGGTTACCCCTTTAAGCGTTTCCAGCAAACGGGATTTCATGATGGCACTTTTTCCGGCAAACGGCTGGTATCTGGTGATAGCCGCCTGTTGGGGCGCTTATACTTTAAAACCCTCCGACGCCTTGATAAACTGAAAGATAGGTTAACGGCCAGGTAAATGGTGATGAAAAACCAATTGGAACTGGAAACCCTGATTCCGCAACGCTTGTTAGAGAGTGGGCTGGTTGAGGAGTTGAAGGGCCAGAAAATTTATATTTGGAGTATTAACCATTTTCCCGGTCGGGTGACCTTTTCCGTGGATATTACCCAAAACCCCCGCACCAAAATGAAGGATATTCAGAAAAAAATCCAGGAGGCGATTGGAAGCGATTTGGGAATTAAAATGGACGCCTACAGTATTCCCATGGATGAACTCTGCTGCTACCGCCAGTGCAAAGGATGCCTCAATGGGGACCCGGAAACCCAGTCCATCTGGATTCACTGAACTCAAAGAGAGAGATGTTGTTGGGGGCCACAGTTCAATAAAAAGATAGTAGGGTTATTCCTGATAGTGGACCCGGTAAATCACGCCATTGGTGTCATCGGAGACGAGCAGGGAGCCATCGGGTGCTATCTCTACCCCGGCGATTCGGGCAAAAAAGGCGTCCCCGTTTTCCAGGAGAAAGTCCGTCATAAAATCCTGAATGGCGACTGGCTGGCCGTTTTCAAAATCAATCCGCACCATTTTATAACCCACAGCGGGCTTTCGGTTCCATGAGCCACGCAATGCCACTAAAGCATCGTTTTGGTACGCTTTGGGAAACTGCTTTCCGGTATAAAAAACCATGCCGATGGGGGAGCTATGGGCCTGATAGGTTAAAACCGCCGGTTCCGTTTCCTGGCAATAAGCGGTCTGGGTCGCGCCTGGCGGTGAGCCTTCCATGCCGGGTGCAACTTGACGATTGCCATAACACCAGGGCCATCCATAATTCTTGCCTCGTTTAAGACGATTGAGTTCCTCCGGTGGAATATTTGCGCCAGCCCAGTCGCTTCCAATATCCATCCCCCACATTTCCTGGGTTGTCGGATGCCAGTCAAAGCCAATGGTGTTTCGGAGCCCACTGGCAAAGATCTCCCGTTCCCATTGCTCTGGTTTGGCCTTCAAAATCGTTGCCGATTCTTTGTTGCTCTCTACACATGCATTGCATGTGCTGCCAATCGAGATATAGAGATTCCCATCAGGGTCAAAGCCCAGGGTCCGTTTTGGATGTCGTCCCCCTTCGGGTAGATTGCTTATGATAACCTGAGGCTCTCCAATATGGCCATCCGGCTGAATCGGGGCGCGATAGACCTTTTGAACCGTTGCCAGATAAAGAAACCCATCGCGTTCGGCAATACCATGTACGCCAGACAGACCGGAAACGACAACCATTTGACTGTCAGACCTGCCGTCCCCGTTTTCATCCCTTAACGCAATCACGCTCCCCGCATCGGGTTGGGTGACATAAATCCAGCCGTTATCCAATGTCAGCATCATTCGAGGGTTTTGAAGCCCTTGTGCAAAAACACTGACCTGAAAACCAGGTGGCAGTTGAAGCGTATTCAGATATTTTGTTTGAAATGGTCGCTGTTTGAGCTGAAAATAGCCGGTTTCTCCAGATTCGGCTACCTCTTCCTGTTGAACGGTCTCGGCAGACGGAATTATATTCTGTTGAGTCCCCTGATTGCTACCACAGCCGGTCAACATGAAGAGGCATGTCAGGTACCAGACGAGTTCTCTTTTTATGAGTCTTTGACCGTTCACCAGCTTGGGTTCCCCTCTCTACGATTGTTTCGCGACGTCCCACGTGGACCTCCCTTACTATAGAGGTTCAAGCGGGGGTGTAAATATCCATACGACTAATCCCTTGGGATACATTCCCAAAGGGTTAGCCCATAGTTATTTCAGATAGGCAGCAGGGCCTGTGCAGGATGGCAATCCTGGTTTATCCCAAATTTCCTACTCTCTCTCTTTCTTCTCACTCAGAAAAGCTCATTTTCAAGGACTTTCCAATAATATAAAAAACTGATTTTCAGAAATAATGCGGGTTTCTAAAACGGTGTAAATACAGTTGTTTTAATAGCTTCATAGGAATCATCCGGTTTGGCTTACCCGGAAAAGGCGTAGCGCAAGACCACCAGGGCCAGCAAAAAGACAAGCAACGTCCAGAAATAAATGGTCAAGGCTTCTTTGGAGCCTGCCCTTCCCCGAAGTTCTTCCTGGGTGTAGTAGGGTTCTTCCCTGTACTGATGAGGTTGCATGGGTCCGGCTGCGGCCAAAATCAGTCCGAATAACAAGGCCATGAGAATAAAGGGCAGGATATAAATCCCCCAGACGGCTGGACCAAAGGGCATGATCCAGAGCCCCCCTACCCAGGCCGCAAAAGTCAATATCAACAGGAGCGCCCAGAAGCGGTTCCAGGTCGTTTCAGCCTTAAATATCAATAGCAGCATGGCGCTTAAAATCAGCGCAATGATGAAGGCGGTGATAAAATGTGCGGCTATCATGGTTACTTCCCTCATGTTGTACTAGGCGGGCCGTTCCCCCAGCTCGGTTTTCACTGTCAAAAAGCGCAGCAAGTCTTTTAAAGACAGCACCCCAATGAGGCGGTCCCCTTCCACCACCATGAGCTGGTTTGTCCGTGAATTATTAATGGCTGTCAATGCCTCCATAGCGTCTGTGTCCGGGTTAACGGTGTTTTCCAGGGTGCAGGGTTTGGCTACTTCCTCAACCGGGTGTCTTTCCCACTCCTTGGGAGAAAACCGCTTGACCTGATTGACCTGAATGCAGCCAATGAGTCGGCCATTCTCCACCACCGGATACATTTTGAGATCGTACTTGTAGAAGAAGTTCTCAACCAGTTCCTTGAGGCTGATGGAACCGGGTACGGTGATAGGGTTGGGGTGCATGAACCGGCGGACGGTTTCACCCTGAAGGCCCTGACGAACCAGTAATTGTTGCCAGGAGGCCTTGGCCGCCCCCCTTAAAAACAGTCCCAGCAGAACCCACCAGAAACCGCCGATAAAGTTTCCCCCGAAAAAGCTCAGGACGCCGAGAATAATCAGAGCGACGCCAAACCACTCGCCAATTTTGGAGGTCACTTTGGTCGCCCAGGTCAGATCGTGCTTGATGCTCCATAAGATTGAGCGCAGGACTCGACCCCCATCAAGCGGAAATGCCGGTAACAGGTTAAATAGAATCAGTAAGCCATTGATAATGGCCAGGTAGAACAGGACCCCGATGAGTGGGATGGGCCAGGCATAAAGCAATCCCAAGGAAGTAAGTCCCAAACATACGGCAACCACAACCAAACTGGCTGCCGGACCGGCAATGGCGACCAAAAATTCCGCCAGTGGACGAGGGGGTTCATCTCCCATTTCCGCCAATCCTCCGAATAAAAATAGTGTAATGCCCCCCATGGGCATACCGTAGTAGCGTCCCACCAGGGAGTGGGCAAACTCATGAAAGACAATGGAAATAAAAAGCAGCAAGGCGCCGCTAATGCCCATAATCCAGTAGGTTCCACCGTCCATCCCTGGATACATGGCCGGAAAATATCCTGCCGCTAGGGACCAGGTGATAAGCAATGCCAGGATAAACCAACTGGGGTCAATGCTGACCGGAAACCCAAACAGCGTAAACAAATGAACCCGTGAACCGAACATAATCTCCTCCCTGTTATAGGCTTTTGTCCCTCTCTGAGACAGGCGTGGTCTCTACAGGGCTTCCCAGGTACTTCAGAAACCAGCTTTGCGCATACTCAGAAACCTCTTCCAGTTTGCCCGGCTCTTCAAACAAGTGGCTGGCCCCCGGCACAACCAGGAGCTGTTTTTCAGTGTCTGGTGGGAGGCTTTGGAACGCTTGCTGATTCAAGACAATGACGGAATAATCAAGTCCCCCCACCAGCAAAAGGGTCGGGGCTTTGACATAGCCCAGGGCCTTGCCGGCCAAATCCGGTCGACCGCCTCGAGAAACCACCGCTTTTACAACGCCAGGCTCAGCGGCGGCGGCGACTAAAGCGGCCGCTGCCCCGGTACTGGCCCCAAAATATCCAATTGGCAAATCGCGCAGATCGGGGTGTCGACGAACCCAGTCTGTGGTGCCTCGAAGACGCTCGGAAAGCAGGTCAATATCAAAGCGCAAGTGTCGGGTCAGGCGTTCAGCTTTTTCTTCTTGATCAGTTAAGAGATCAAACAGCAGGGTCGCAAAACCGGCTTGCGCCAGGTCTGCGGCAACACACTGGTTTCTTGGGCTAAACCGACTGCTTCCGCTCCCATGGGCAAAAATAACGATGCCCTTTGCCTGTTCCGGCAAGGTCAATTGCCCATCCAGGCTGATAGAGTTAAAGGTGATTGAAACCAACGCGTTTTCAAACCGGAATTTGATGGTGCCGCTCATACCCAGACCTCCCATTTTTTGAATTTAGCGGGTCGATGATGGATGCTCCTGCCAAGACTGGTTGAGTAAATCAATCACTTCCTCATCGCTGGTTTGCGTAAAGTTCTGATACCATAACCCCACGGCCCCAAATGGGGTGGGCATTTCCAGGCAAATCAATTCATCGACCTCAGTAGAGAGATTTTCCACTGTTTCCGGCGCGCTGACCGGGACGGCGAGGACAATTTTGGCTGGTTTGGCTTGACGAAGGGCCTGAATGGCCGCCAAGGCGGTTGAGCCGGTTGCCAGCCCGTCATCGACCAGAATGACGGTTTTTCCTTGCAGGGCCGGAAAGGGGCGATTTCCCCGAAAGAGTCGAATTCGACGGCCCAGCTCTTCGGTTTCTTGGGCAATGATGTAGTTGAGTTGGCTTTCAGTGATGTCCAGCGCGCGGATCAGCGCCTGATTCAACACCTTGACGTTTCCAGGCGCAATTGCCCCAACGGCCAGCTCCGGGTGAGCGGGGGCGCCGATTTTTCTGACGATAAACACGTCCATGGGCAAATTCAGTAGGTGCGCGATTTCATACCCCACAGGAACCCCGCCTCGAGGCAAGGCGAGGACGATCGCCTCAGTGTCTGTGTATTGCTCCTGGAGCCATCGGGCAAGTTGCCTGCCTGCGTCCTGCCTGTCTCGGAAAATCATGATGACACCCTCATTCAGCTTCAGCGCCGGAACGCTCTGTATTCACAGCGATATGCTCCAGCCTGTCAGGATTTCCCATAAAAGCATGATGTCATATTTCCCTGGGGTTAGGTATTACCCAGATGTCGATACTCGTTTTATCCACTCGGGATCTGGCGGGTGGGTCAGTCATGGCAATGATTAGCGCCATGATGGTTCTTGCTCCAGGGCTGCTACTCGGGATTTCACTTCCCATGAGCTGGCGTGTGAGTGTGCTATAATCAGGGCACTTAAACCCAGTCATGAATAGGATTTGTAACCGTGTCCACTGAGCAGCGTGTTTCATCAGTCGTTTCCCTTGCGGGGGACAAGTCGGATTCATCCATTTCATCCATCCGGATTGGCATGATTGGTCTGGGCACGGTGGGAACCGGGGTGTACCGGGTTCTTCACAGTCGAGCGGGGCTCTCTTTTTCGGGCATTGCCGTGAAAAACCCTCAAAAAAATCGAGGCCTTGAGTCGCTGGATGTCTCCTTGCTGACCGATGACCCGTATAAGATCGTCAATGATCCGGCTGTTGATATTGTGGTTGAGGTGATGGGTGGGATAGACCCTGCTCAGGGGCTGATTATTCAGGCGTTGAAAAACGGCAAGCATGTGGTGACCGCCAATAAGGAACTGATCGCCAAACACGGGGGCGAACTTTTTCAACTCGCCCAAGAACATCAGGTGCGGCTGCTCTATGAAGGCGCCGTTGCGGGCGGAATTCCCATTATTATGCCGCTGAAGCTGTCCCTGGCGGGTAACCGGATTGAAGAGATCGCCGGAATTTTGAACGGCACGACGAATTACATTTTGACCAAGATGACGCAAGAAGGCTGGGACTTTGAACAGGCCCTGAAAGTGGCCCAGGAAAAAGGCTTTGCCGAAGCGGACCCCACCAGTGATGTGGACGGGTTTGACGCGGCGTATAAAATCGCGATTCTGGCCTCTCTGGCCTTCCAGCAACAAGTTGAGGTCAGCCAGGTTTTCCGGGAAGGCATTACCCGGATTTCCCATCTGGATATTCAAAACGCCGAAGCCCTGGGCTTTACCATTAAACTGTTGGGGCTTGCCCGACGCGGCGAAAATAACCAGCTGGATATTCGGGTTCATCCGATGTTGGTTCCTCAAGCCCATCCACTGGCTGGCATTCACAACGAGTATAACGCCGTGTGGGTGAAAGGCGATGCTGTTGGCGAAGTGATGTTTTCGGGTCGGGGCGCCGGAGAGCTTCCAACCGCAAGCGCGGTTACGGGAGATATCCTGGCCATCGCCCATGACCTCTCTCTTGGCAATACGCCCATTCCGGCCATGGCTGTGACCTATCACGGCCAAGCGCAAGTGACTCCTGTGATCGAAAACGTCAATCGCTATTACATTCGCCTGGATGCCACGGATCACCCTGGCGTCATGGGGAACCTGGGACAGGCTTGCGGTGAACATGGCGTTTCGCTGGAGATGGTGGTTCAAAAGGGGACCAATGCGGATGGGACGGCTTCTATTGTGCTGGTGACGCATGAGGTGCCGGAAAAGAAAATGCAGCAGGCCCTGGATCAAATTGCCCAGCAACCGACCACCAAGCAAGTCGGTTGCATGTTGAGAGTCTGGTAGGGGAAAAAGAGGAAGGAGAGGCGTTATGGCGGGGATTTTGGAACGGTACCGCAAGTTTTATCCTTTCGGTAGTGATTACCCCCTGATCAGTCTGGAAGAGGGTAATACCCCGTTGGTTCCCGCCCCGGCCATTGCCCAACGGTTGGAACAGCTTTCCCGGCAATCGGGCTTTCGGGTGTTTCTCAAGTATGAAGGGGCCAACCCAACCGGAAGCTTTAAAGATCGAGGGATGACCTATGCCGTTTCCCAGGCGAAGTACGAGGGAGCCCAGTATATTATCTGCGCCAGTACCGGAAATACCAGTGCATCAGCCGCTGCTTACGGTGCTCGGGCTGGACTCCAGACCCTGATTATTCTACCCGGCGGGAAAGTGGCATTGGGCAAACTCGCCCAAGCTATTTTTTATGGGGCTTCCATCGTAGAGATTGACGGCAACTTCGATCAGGCTTTGGATTTGGTGCGCACACTGGGCCAGCATGAGAAAGTGACCATCGTCAACTCCATTAACCCCTACCGGTTGGAAGGGCAAAAAACCGCCGCCTTTGAGGTATGCGACGCCTTGGGAGACGCGCCGGATTACCTGTTTATTCCGGTGGGTAACGCCGGAAACATTACTGCCTACTGGCGAGGATTTAAGGCGTACAATGAAGCCGGGAAAAGCCAAAAGCTCCCCAAAATGGCCGGTTATGAAGCGGAAGGCGCTGCGGCCATTGTGAAAAATCAAAAGATAGAAAACCCGGAAACCCTAGCCACGGCCATTCGGATTGGCAACCCCGCCAGCTGGGAGGGGGCCATCGAAGCGCGAGATGAATCCGGTGGCTGGATTGATGCCGTCACCGACGATGAAATTGTGGCGGCCTACCAGTTTATTGCCCGCCAGGAAGGGGTATTTTGCGAGCCAGCCAGCGCGGCCAGTGTGGCTGGATTGTTTAAGGCGGCTGCGGATGGAAAACTGGAGCCTGGCAAGACGGTTGTATGTATATTAACCGGGAACGGGCTGAAGGATCCCGACAACGCGCTCAAGTTCGGGACCCCCGAGCGGACCAAGCTTTCTCCCGATGCCGGGGAAATCGCCCGATTTTTCAGGCTGGATTAAGTTGAAGTCCTTGGGGGTCCGCGTCCAGCACTTTAACCGAATGTCCTGTTTTGCAAAGTGCTTGTTGCAGGCTGTTTAGATGATGATTATGACAAAATACCGCTACAGTAGGGCCTGAGCCACTAATGACCGTTCCAAAGGCGCCATGGCTTTGAGCAATGGCGGTAATCTCATCAAATTCCGGGATCAGCTGCTTGCGATACGGCTGATGTAGCATATCGTCCAGACTTCGGCTAAACGCCTCAGAGTCCTGTTTCAGTAGCGCATAGGTCAGTAAACTGGCTTTGCGTAGGTTAAACACAGCTGAGTCCAGAGGGTATTGTCTGGGTAGAACCTGCCTGGCCTCTTCCGTAAACACCACATAATCCGGGATCACCGTGATAATCTTCCAGTCGGCGGGCCAGGGGATGGGATATGTTTGTTCCCCATCCGTCAGCACCACACCACCTAGCAAGGCCGGGGCAACGTTGTCCGGGTGGCCTTCCAGTTCAATGGCCAGTTTGAGAATCTGCTGATGATTGAACGGATTGCCCGATAACGAATTGGCCACCGAGAGTCCAGCTACAACAGCGGTTGAGCTGCTGCCCAACCCCCGAGCCAAGGGAATATGACCCTCAATCGAAACTTCAATTGCAGGGCGGGGTTTTCCTAGTTCGGCAAAGACCCGATCCACCGCCTGGAAAAACAGGTTATCGGTAGGGTTTCTCAGAAGTCCTGAAAGTTCCACGGTGCTGTTTGGAGAGATGATGAGATTGTCCTGGCTGGCTTCAGTAGCCATAAAGCGATTATGGAGTTTCAGGGCCAGCCCGAATGTATCAAAACCCGGACCCATGTTGGCCGCGGTGGCAGGAACTTGAGCAACGACCATTAGAAACGGCTCTCCCTCTCAAAAACTGTCTTTACTATGTCACGAGCGGTGCAATAGGGACAAGCCCCCCATTCTCAAAAAACAGGAGCCCTGCCAGAGAGCTCCTGTTCCGTTGTTATTCGCGTCGCCTTACTGGGCAGCCTGAAGCAAACGGGCATTCATGTTGATTTTTGCCCCTTTGTACAGCTTGGAGACCGGGCAGTTGTTCTTGGCGGCTTCGGCCTGCTCCTGGAAGGTCTTTTCATCCAGGTTCGGCACTTCGGCTTCCATTTCCAGATCAATGGTGGTGATCTCGAAACCTTCACCCACTTTTTCCAGGTGGGCCTTGGCGGTGGTATGTACTCGATTGGGGGTAAAACCGGCCTTGGTGAGCCCGGCGGAAAACGCCATGGAGAAAC
Organism: uncultured Vampirovibrionales bacterium; assembly: GCA_964387265.1. Classification (GTDB taxonomy): domain Bacteria; phylum Cyanobacteriota; class Vampirovibrionia; order Vampirovibrionales; family Vampirovibrionaceae; genus CAYLWC01. Next base: position 11,843 of record CAYLWC010000026.1, read on the forward strand.
AGCCCGCATGGGCAGCGGCGATCAATTCTTCCGGGTTGGTTCCGGTTTCTTCCTCAAACCGGGAGGCGAATGAATAATTCCCTTCAAAGGCGCCGCTTCCCAGTTTCATGGTGCCTTTGCCTTCGCGCAATGTGCCTTGCCATTGGGCTTCTGCTTTTCGTACAGCCATTATATACGCTCCTTTCCCTATCTGACCCTCAGAATAATAAGGGTAACGTGATGGTAAGATCTTAGACCGAACAGGGGGCAGGATCCAGCACCTTAAAAATACAGTGACGCAGCAACAATGCTACGCCACTGTATAGGTCATGCCTTGATTCGACTTACCAGTAGCCCCGTACTGCGGAACGGCGTTCCGTCGGCTGAGTGACGGTCGGTTGCCTTGTCCCCTCAATCAGCACACCTTCGGAAATTACAGTGCCCGAGGGTTGATACACCCGGTAATTCACGTCATCGCTAAAGGGCTGGTTATGCTCATAGACCACAGTCCGCTGGCTTCTCGCGGGGATGGTCCATACCATCTCATCCCCCAACCGATCCGTGGTTTCAAACGTCAGTTCCTGGTTGGTCGGGTTCACCAGGGTCAACACCATGGTATCTCCCAAATCCAAATCATCCACCACAATCCGGCCCATTCCCGGCTGAATCGTAATGGTTCTCCTGAACACGTCTTCGCCTAGCTCCGCCTCGCCGATGAGCGGTTGATCAACGTTCATCAGAACCCCTTGCGCTACGGTGGCGCCTGCATTATCAATCACCACAAAATCAACGCTGTCACTAAAAGGCCGCGTGTAGGTAAAGTTGATAGTCCGGGTACTACCAGCTGGGACCACCCAGTTTTTATCCGCTCCCAATGGCTGCGTGGTTCGGAAGGTCAGGGGGCCATTGGTGGGGTTTTGTAGATGCAGGGTCACTTGATCCCCGATGCCCAGATCCTCAATATTGAGTTCGCCGACCATGTTCGGACCCAAGCGTATGGTCCGTTCAAAACGCTCACCGATACCTAAAACACCACCTTCCCCGGACTGAGCCAGTTGTTGGGTGGGTTGGTTTTGTGTTGTGTCGGCTGCGTAGCTGGCTGAAATCACGCTGATGGAAACCACCAGGCTCATTGCGCCTACCTGTAACTTTTTACTTCTCATTCTCTTCAACCTCCTGTTTCTCATCATACTTTTCTCTTCAAATTGACTGGGCCCAGACCGTTTGAGCTGGTACCGATCCCCTCGTTAAAAATTCTTGTACCTGATGAATTGTGCCATTGTAAGGAAACCCTGGTCTTGGCACAATTGCCCAGTTGGTGGAGCCCCTCGCCATCTGTTTATACGGGCATAGCTATATTTTAATAGTAATCCCTATCGGCCTCATGCACGATTACAGTAGAAAAAACCCTTCCATAATACGATGATGGAAGGGAAAGATAGGGAATGTATCTTAGCGAATATCGTAGGCACGCCATTGATATAGGAGTTCCGTGGCGGTATCTATTCGAGTAAGTACTTTGTGCCATTGTTGGTCATGGAGCCCCTCTGTCGGGGCGGGTGTCAGATTGTTATACAACACAATGAATGCTGCGAGCAGGATTGCCAGAGCAATCAATGTGATATCCAGTGGGGTCGGCTCGTGTCGATGCAGCTTACCGAGCATGGTGATGCCCCCTTTCTTAGTGTGAGGGTCGATGTCTATACTCACTCTATAAGTTTTATGCCATCCGAACATTACCCGGATCGGTATTGTCCATTTTGCTATGGAGCGGGTGACATCCACACATGGGTTTTCGCCCTGGAAAGCGTGCAAAAACTGTTGCTAAAGTACCATTTTTCTCTTAGGTGCAGTGATTGCATAACCTACTGTACATCCATGGCACGCCACTCTGAGAGCAGAGAGAGGGTCATATCCATTTTTTGTAAAATGGACGTTAGGGATTTTCCCTCAAGGGCTGCCTCTGGTACAGGACTTGGGTTGTAATTCACCATGACAATAGCAATACCCAATAATAGTGCGCCTGAAACCAGCGTAAAATCTATTTTTTTTATTCGTTTATGCTCGAGTACCATACCATCATTACCCCACACATCACCACTGCAGCTGATGAGCCGTTTGTTCTTTATGCTTTCGGACCAACTGGTCCAAAACTATATAGAGCGAACGATTTATTTTATGTGGTACCACCTACGCAGTTTTCAACAAAGTGTCTGGCAAAATCGTTCAGTTTAAAGAGGCACTGTTGAATGCACACATCTTATATACCCACATGGATATAAAAATTACACCCCTTGAGCTTGACTTTGATCAAAAGGGTGTCATCAAGATATCTCTTGGGTACCGTTTTCTTAGCGCATCGGTTGAAGCGTGCCCGGTGTCCGCATCATTTTTTCCACTTCCCCGGTGTGCATTTCCTCTTCAGCAATCATCTTCCGGGCGAACTCTTCAATAAGAATGGACTTGTCTTTTACCAAATCCAGCAACTCCCGGTACAATTGCAGCTGCTTTTTCTCATGCTCCAATGATTCTTTCAGAATACTCATGGTCTCATGCTGGTGGGTTTCCAGTAGAGAGCCAATACTGAGGGAAGGATGTTCTCCCAGGTGGGTGATCAGCTCACCGGCTTCTTGGGAATGCAGCAAGGATTCAGCTGCCTGCTGACGGAGCCAGTCGGTCAGCGGGATTCTATTGGTTCCAAAGACCATAAATGAATAATGGGTATAGCGAACGACTCCGGCCATCTCATTTTCCAAAATCCGGTTCAGCACATTGGCGACCGCTGCTGTGTCAAACTCATAATCAGTCATCAACTGACCTCCTTTTTATGAACCATCACTCCATCTATTGTCTGTTTAGTAAAGCACGACCATTCACAAACGTAAATGATGAACCTCTCTGGCTCAGACGATGGCATTGGAGATCAATTTTGTCCATTGAGGATCGTTTTTTCAATATCGCTTCATCCAGTTTATTTTCTGTGAGTTGTGAACAAGGAAAGATTTGCCATGATTCCCTCGATTCAATTGAACAAACCGTCTTTTGTTCCTCAGGCCCCACACAAAGCAGCGCCGACCAGAAACGTAGTCCAGTTCTCTGGAGCGGCAGTTCAAAAGGCTGGGAAAAACGGGCTCTGGATTTCGGTTGAACGGGAGCCTGCGATGGCCGGTGGGTTGGGCCAGGTGTCTAAAACCATTCCGGCAGCCTTGAACAAACACTTGGGAAAAGACGTACGGGTGATTGTGCCTTATTTGGCGCCAATCAAGCAAGAAGGAGGCTTTGAGGAGACAGGTCTCAAGAAGACCCTGAAAGATCACAACGGGCAGAGCCAGACTTTTCGTCTGCTGCAGAAAAAAGAGGCGGATACGGGTAATTGGGTGTATGCCATTGCCAATGAGAAATACTTTGAGCCATTTAGAACCCTGTATTTCAACAAGGAGCAGGCCATTCAATTTGAGAAGGCCCATGCCACCGACATTGAAAAGCTCAGCCCGAATGAACAGGAAGACTTTAAAAACAAGGCCATGTATCGGGCCATTATGATGTTTAGCCGGGCCGCTGCTGCGTTTGTCCCGGAGTTAAACAGTACGTTCACTTTGCCCAAAAACGCCCAGCTTTCTCAATTTGAGGGTCAAGCCGATTTTATGATCCTCCATGACTGGCACACCGGCAACCTGCCGGAATTGCTACCGGAAAACTATTCGATTGGCAAGATTTTCATGTTTCATAACAATTACGATAACCTGGTTTCAACGGGTGAAGCGGAGAAAAACGGGATTCCCTACCGGGCGATTTATTCTGGGAACAAGATGTCCCCCTTGGCGGACGGGATTGACAGTTCTCATGTGGTCATTGCCGATCGGAATTATATGATCACCAACGTGAAAACCGATTTTGCCAAAGGCTCCGGGTATGTCACCCCCCTGGGGAAGAAGCTGGAGAACGGACGGATTTTCAATGTCCACCACGTGCCCTCGGAAGAGTTTAATCCAGAAAGCAATGCGTTTCTTGCCTCAGATGGCTTTGTTTCCTTGGAGCCGCCCAAAAAGCCCAGCTGGTCCCAGAGAACGGTTGAACAGATCAAGCGTCTGTTGAACCGGATATTACCCTCTTCCTGGAAAATCCCCGAGGTTAACCTGGAAGAAAAGGCAGCTGGAGAAGCGCTGATTGAGTTTAAAGAAAAGAACAAGCTGGCCTTGCAGAAATCCTTGGGTCTCAAGGAAGATAAAAACGCTGTGATAATCAGTTGGGCGGCCCGCTTTGATCCGTCTCAAAAGGGATTTTACCTGCTGATGAATGAGGCCAAGGACTTTTTACTCAAGCATCCCAACGCCCAACTGGTGATTGCGGGACCTTCGAATGGGAACCCCTTGATTGATCAATTTATTGAGGAAATGAACCAGGACCAGCGCTTTAAGGGACGGCTGTATATGCCCAACGCCTTTTTAGGGCGCAAGGAGATTATCCGCATTAACGCTGGCAGTGATTTTGTGGTATTGCCCAGCCTGTATGAACCCTATGGGTTGACCCAACTGGAAGCCTATAAATTAGGGGCGATCCCTATCGTCCATGGGGTGGATGGTCTGCGTTCCACTGTGTCTGATCCCTTGATTAACCGCCAGGAGGACGGTCCTGATGAGATCGTTTGGAAATACGGCCAGACCGGGGTTAAAATGGCCTCAATGGATGTACCGGCTTATCGTACGGCCATTGCCAAGCAAACCAGAGGGGAGCCTCTGAGCGAGTTGGATCGGGAGGTGTTGGCCGAATCCCAGCAAAAATTCAAGATGGCGATGGAGCGGGCCCATGGCCTTTCCAAGAACCCGACACTCCTGCTTAAAACCCGGCAAAATGGCATGCGTTTTGTGAATAACGAGCATCGCTGGGAGAAAATTGCCCAGCGCTACGAGGCCGCCATTCAAGAGGCGATTAAACTGAACGCGCAGGAAACGTTGACCGGCCAGAAACTCAAAACCAGCGCCTAGAACTTAGCGCCTAGAAATCTAGCCAGCCTTTGGCATCCTGCCAGAATTCTTTGGATTTGTCTTTGAAGCTTTTCCAGGTAGATTTCGCTTCTTCTTCAACCTGTTGAACATCTTTTCGAACATCCTGAGCCATGGTGTCAGCGGAGTCTTTCCACTTTTGAGGAATAATCGCCGAAGGATTCAGGCTCTCAGCTTGTTTCTGCTCTTTCTTTTGTTGCTCCGCTAGCCGCTCCCCGGTTCGACCCGTTCGATGGAAAAACCAGTCCCACACCGGAAAGGGTTCGGTTTTACTCAAGTGGGCCAGATCATACTCAAAGAAGTCCTTCTCCTGTATCGGCATGGCGTAGGCCAGATCAAAGCGTTGCTTGGGTTTATCGATGCTTGCCATATACCCATGCCAAATGGCGGTGGGCAACGACCCGCCGGTAATTCCCCGCATCTGGCTGTTGTCATCATTTCCCACCCAGACGCCGGTGGTCACCTCGGGGGTATAACCAATAAACCAGGCGTCCCGGTAATCATCGCTGGTCCCGGTTTTTCCGCCAGCCGGAATGCCTATGGCCGCTCCTCGACCTGTTCCATATTGGATCACCCCTTGCATCAGGCGAACCATTGTATCCCGGGTGCTTCGTGGCAGAACCTGCCACCGCTCCGGCTGGTGTTGGTACACGGTCCGGTCCTGTTTATCCTCGATTTTTTGAACGGCGTAGGGCTTGATGTATTCCCCGTTGTTACTGAGCACACTAAAAGCGGCGGTCAGTTCCCTAAGGGAGACATCCGCCGAACCTAAAGCCAGCGACAAGTTGGGCTTGAGTTCAGATTCCACCCCCATCTGTTGGGCAAGCTGGATGACCGGTTCGACCCCCACCTGTTTTAGAATCTTGGTGGCAATCACGTTGTTGGAGGTGACCAGCGCCCGAGCCATGGTCATGTAGCCCTGATGCTGGCGATCATAGTTTTCTGGCTGCCATTTGCCGTACTTGACCGGCACATCATTATAGACCGTTTGCGGGCCGATGCCTTTTTGCAGGGCGGCGGCATAGACAAAAACCTTAAACAACGAACCGGCTTGACGGCGGGCCTGAGTCACCCGATCAAACTGGCTGACGGTAAAATCCCGCCCGCCCACGTATGCCATCATCCCTCCTTGTTTATCGAGGGATAATAACGCGACCTGTTGCTTGTCCCCGGTTCGGCCATATCGGGTGGTGTAATCTTGAACCTTGAGCGTTGCTAGCCGCTGGGCTTTGGCATCCAGGGTGGTGTGAATTTTATAGCCCTGCTGCCAGAACTCAGCCTCATCTAACTGCAGATGGGCCAAGGCTTCCTGTAGCACGACCCGGTTAAAATAAGGGGCTTTATCCGCATCAGAAAGGGAGCGCCCTTCCATGCTTAATTTCAGCGGTGTTTTTTGGAGTTGCCAGAGTTCCTGCTCCGTGATTTTTCCGGCACGGGCCATTTTGTGCAAGACTTCATCCCGGCGCTTGACGGCCAGTTCTGGATGGACAAAAGGATTATACCGAGAGGGTGCCTGAGGAAGTCCGGCCAGTAACGCGCTTTCGGCTTTATTCAATTCGCTGGGAGCTTTTCCAAAATAAATCTGGCTGGCCGCCCCAATCCCGTAAGCCCCTTCGCCCAGATAGACGTTATTCAGATACAGCTCTAAAATCTCGTCTTTCGTGAGTTCCTGCTCCAGCTTGACCGCTAGAAACGCTTCCCGGATTTTTCGGTGAAACGAGCGCTCGTTGGAGAGAAAGATGGTCCGGGCCAATTGTTGGGTAATGGAGCTACCTCCTTCCCTGAGACCGGCAGAACGGATGTTCCTGACCACGGCTCGTAGGACGCCGATGGGATCGACGCCCTTGTGCTGGTAAAACCGTTGATCTTCAGTGGAAAGCAAGGCATCAATGAGGCTGGGAGAGATTTTGGAGAGGGGCAACGGTTGGTAGTGATATTTGCCGTAAGACATGATCACAGTGCCGTCCCGGGCGAGAATCAGGGAGGAATGATCCGGCTCAACCCCATGAGCCAGGGTTCTTCTCACATCCGGCAGGGTTGCGATGGTAAACGTCAGGTAGAAGCCGCCAAGAAGAATACTGATCGCCGTGATTGCCAGCAGAATTCGCTTGATCATGCGCCGTTTTTTCATTGACCGGATCCGTTTCCTGTTGCTCACTTTTTTGTTGCCCACATTGTCGTACTCACGGGTAGGGTTGATACTTCAGTTTCATGTCTGAAAGAACGATCTGATACTGGTGACGGAAGCCCCTTCAATATGAGCCCGATTATATCCAAAGCGGTACTGAGAATCAAACAATTTCCGCTCCATTTGAGCCTTTTCGCTTTTGGATCGTCTACAATATGAGTGTCCCCGTTTACCAAGCCGAAAGATCCCCTGTGTTTATCGAAGCGCTCTTTAGCAATCCGACGTTTTTTTTCTCCTGGGTGGGGGTGGTGGTGTTTTCCATCTGTGTCCATGAGCTTTCCCATGGGCTGGCTGCCCTGTGGGAAGGGGACACGACCGCCAAGGATGCGGGTTACCTCACCCTGAACCCCTTGGTCCATATGGGTCTTCCTTCATTGGTGATGCTTTGTCTTTTTGGCTTTTGCTGGGGAGCGTGCCCTGTGAATCCCAGCCGCTTTCGCCATAAGTACGGTGAGGCTCTGGTGGCGTTTGCCGGTCCGTTTTCCAACTTGGCGCTGATGGCGATGTTTTCGGCGCTTATGGTGTTATTGATGACCACCAGCCTGTTTCCCCAGGCGTGGCAAGGGTTTCTATCGCCTCTTTTTCAATTGGGTGCTCTGACCAACGCGGTCTTGTTCCTGCTGAACATGATTCCTCTGGCGCCGCTGGATGGGCAAGCAATCCTGGCCAGCCTGCTTCCCCAGACGCGGCCTTTATACGCGCAAATCGGTGGGGGAAGCTTTGCCATTTTAATTTTGCTTTTTGTGTTGCCTATTGGCTTTAGCGAGTGGCTTTGGGGAACCGCCAAAGTTCTCTCCAGCGCATGTGCCGTCTGGATGGTACAGGCGATTTCCATGTAATGAACTCCCTTCTCTGTTAAAAGTCTTCAATAGGGCGTCTTAAATTTAATATATCAATATGATATAATAAAACCGAAAGCCCCCCTCGTGGGTGGTATCGGGATAGTGTAGGAAGGCGGTATGAAGACGGAGTCTAAGCAACAAGGAATCTTGCTGATTCATGGTATTTTAGGTTCTCCACGGGAAATGGAGCCGGTACAGGCCTGTCTGAAAGCCGCGGGACACCAGAGCCGGATTGTGACCCTCCCCGGCCATGGCACGAATCCTGAAAAAATGCTTCGGGAGCTTTCCAGCCAGGATATGATTGAGCATTGTCTGGAAGAATACCAGCGATTTTCCAAGACAGTAGACGAGGTTTTTGTTGTAGGGCATTCACTGGGGGGGATTTGCACCCTGCTGACTGCTTCCTACCAACCGGAAAAGCTAAAAGGGGTGGTGGTATTCTCCACCCCATACGAGTATACCTACTTATACACTCATCCCCATTTATATCTGAAGGCCCCAATCCCTGAGATTGTATCCGGGCTTCGATACGCCCCGGAGTCTTATACTGGCTTTGAAGTTCCCAAGCTTTCCCCGATTGTGATTCCCAAATTGGTGAAGGAAGCTTTTTACATTCTGGGGCATTTGCGGGAACGCTTGCCACTGGTAACATCCCCGGTCTGTCTGGCGCATTCTCGTTATGACCTGTCGATTCCCTATACCGAAATGGATAAGCTGGCTCAGAATCTGAAGAACGCCCCCCTGATTCAGACCTGTACCTTTGATCAATCCGGCCACCAGATTTTCCCCGTCAGCCAGGATATGCATCAGGCTTGCCAGTTGGTTTTAGATTTTATTCAGCGGGGCCACCTGCAGGTACAATAGAACCCGTTCCAATTACCCGGCGGATTTGGGATCAAACTTTTCCCGCAGAGCATCACCCAGCAGATTCAAGGCAACCATCGTCGTAAAAATCAGAACCGCCGGGAAAAACAGCATATGTGGCGCCACCCGCACCAGTTGCCAGCCCTCACTGGCCAGTGTCCCCCAGCTGCTTAAGGGGGGTTCCACCCCCAGGCCGATAAAACTCAGGGTGGATTCGGTAAGAATGGCCCTGGGAACGGTAATGGTGGCGGTCAGGATAATCAGCCCCATGAGATTGGGAATGTAATGGCGCCAGATCAGCCGGGCCGGGTGCCCTCCCAGACTCCGAAAAGCCTCTACAAATTCCTCTCGCTTCAGCGAGAGTATCTGCCCCCGGATAATCCGGGCCGTATCCGGCCAGCTAAACAGGGCCAGGGCCAGTACGAGGCTGAAAATCCCCCGACCCAGAAACACGCTGAAAAGAATCACAATCATCAGGGCAGGCAGGCTATAGAGGACATCAATGAAGCGCATCATCACCAGATCCGTTTTGCCTTCTCTGTAAGCGGCAATGGTTCCATAGAGGGTCCCGATAATCACCGCCACCACTGCTGTGGCCAACCCAATCAACAGAGAAATCTGCGCCCCCACGGCCACCCGGCTGAATAAATCCCGCCCCAGATCATCGGTGCCAAACCAGTGCATCCCCCCATTAAAGGGCGGGGCGGTGGGAAGCTCTGGATGAATATAGTTTGGATCCGGCCCCAACACCGGCCCTAAAATGGCCAACAGAAAAATCAGCAGCAAAAAGGCCCCACTCCAGAACATTTTTTGGGTCATGTTTTTCATGAGGACTCCCCCTTCCCTCGAATTCGGGGGTCTAGGTAGCCATAGAGCAAGTCGGTCAGAGTGTTAAAGACAATAAGAGCAACGCTGTAGACAATGGTAATCCCCATCACCAAGGTATAATCCCGGTTATTGACCGCGTTGACAAAATGCTTGCCCAGCCCCGGCACGGCAAAAATATACTCCACCGCAAAAGAGCCGGTAATAATAGCCGCAGCGATAGGCCCTAAAATCGATACCAGCGGAATCAGGGAGTTTCTCAGCACATGCTTGATTGTAATCACCTGCTCTTGTAAGCCAAAACTCCGCTTAATCTGCACAAAGGGCTGGGTTTTCATTTCCTTAACTGTGGTGCGAATCAAGAGAAACGAGTAGGCAAAAGGTACCAGGGCCAGTGCAGCCACTGGCAACACATAGTGGGCCGGGCTTTCCAGGGTCGCCGCCGGGAGCCAGTTGAGCTTCAGGGCAAAGAGCAAGACCAGAAAGCCCCCAAAAATAAAGGACGGCATGGAAATGCTAGAAACACCCACCAGGGAAATCAGGCCGTCCAGATGCCGGTTCCGGGTCGCCCCGGCCAGCGTGCCCAGAATCACCCCGAAAAATGTGCCCACCACCAGGGCAATCAAGCCGATCCGAACAGAGACCACAGTCGCTTCCGCCACGATGTCATTGACCGTTCGGGATTGATATTTATAAGAAGGCCCCAGATCTCCCTGAAGAATGCCGCCCATGTAATAAATATATTGAGTATGCAGGGGTTTATCCAGGTGGTATTTGGCTTCCAGGTTCTGTTGGACCTGAGGCGGGAGACTGCGCTCTTCATCAAACGGGCCGCCCGGTAAAAAGCGCAGCAGGAAAAAGGTGAGGCTAATCACCACAAAAAGCGTCAGGAATCCCGTAAGTAAGCGATTCAAAACCATGGATGCATCACTTCCGCCAACCTGTTCAGGGACTGTTTATTTTATATATGATACACCCACTTACCGGGTATAGGTTTTGGGCAAACGCACCCGGAGCCCGCACATGAGTTCGTATTCGATGGTGCCAGCCTTCCGGGCCCAGTCGGTCATGCTGATGGCCTGTTCCCCGTCTTGGCCGATCAGGGTCACAATTTCTCCCACTTGCGCTTCCGGGACATCGGTTATATCCACCATCATCTGGTCCATGGTAATGTTCCCCACCTGTGGCACCGGCTTCCCTCGTAAAATCCCAACGATTTGATTGGAGAGCCGCCGCTGGATCCCATCAGCATACCCCAGGGGGAGTGTGGCAATCCGGCTGGGACGCTGGGTGACAAAAGTATGATCATAACTGATCCCGGTTCCTTCCGGCACCTCTTGCACATGAATAATCCGGGCCTTTACGCTCATCACTGGTTGGAGTTTCAGGTTTTTTTCAGGATAGCCCTGGCCCCCGTTACCGTAGCCAAAAAAGGCAATGCCCATCCGCACCAGATTACACCGGGGTTCCTCATATAACAACGCGCCATCGGAGTTGACCAGATGAACATAGCGCGGCAGAGGATTCACCTGATCCAGTACCTGCTGCCACCGCTCCATTTGTAGCCGGGTCATGGCCGGATCGCCCGTGCTGGCCAAATGACTAAAAATCCCTTCTAGTTGGATGTAAGGAAGTTTTTGGCAATATTGAATAAACTCAACGGCTTTGTCCCAGGCAATCCCAATCCGGTGCATGCCGGTATCCACTTTAATATGTACTTTAACCGACTTATGAGTCAGGCGATACGCCTTCTCCAGACTATGGAGGTGATGGGTATCAAACACCGTCAGCTGAATGTCTTCTTCGGCGGCTACCTGTACCGCCCAATCGGGGATGACCCCAATCACCAGAACGGGTACTTCCAGCCCCGCCTGCCGGATCTGCAAGGCCTCATCCATGGCCGCCACCCCAACCATAGTAACGCCAGAGGCTTCCAGCGTCGGGATGACCATAACAGTGCCATGGCCGTATGCATCGGCTTTGACAATGGCCATCAGTTCCTTATTTGGAGGGATGGCCTGCCGCAGCCGACGGGTGTTTTTCTCCAGAGCGCCCAGGTTAATCTCTAACCAGGCATCCCGGCGGGGTTGGGTGGGGAGGTGACGTGTAAATTTCACAGCCGGTTTATGCTAGACTCCATAGTCATGAATATGCTTTCATTGTAAACGAAAGAAGTCGCCCCTGCGTGCGAATCCGGTCTTGAACCCACTGGAATCGCCCCAAGCCAAGAGAACCGTGTATGACCGTTTGGAATGACACAGATGAGCTGCCCATCGTCAAAGTGGCCGTGGTGGGATGCGGCAATTGGGGTAAAAACCTGGTTCGAAACTTTCACAGTCTGAATTTCCTTCATACCGTCTGCGATAAAAACACCCAGGCGCTGAGAGCGCTCCAGCCTCAGTACAAAGGCATTCATTTTACCGATAACTTCCAGGAAGTGTTGGAGAACCCGGAGATTCATGGGGTGGTGATCTCCACCCCCAGCGTGACCCACTACGGGCTGGCCAAAGAGGCCCTGCTGGCGGGGAAGCATGTGTATGTGGAAAAGCCGGTCGCGACCACGTGCGAGCATGTGTTAGAGCTCTTTAGTATCTCTGAAGAGCAGGATCGGGTGCTGATGGTAGGGCATTTGCTGTTATATCACCCGGCAGTAACCCGGCTTCGACAGTTGATTCAGGAAGGAGCCTTGGGGCACATTAAGAAAATTCAGAGTGATCGCCTCAACACCAATCTAAACCGACCTGATAAAAGCGTCATTTGGGATCTCGCCCCTCATGATCTCTCGATGATTTCTTATCTTTTGGATGAAGACCCGGAGGATATCGTTTCGGCCATTGGCTACCGGAACCGGGAAGACGGGCTCATTGATGATGCCCATATTGATCTCACCTATCCCAATGAAGTGGGTGGCCATATTCATATTAGCTGGGTTCATCCTATTAAGCAGGTCAAACTGGTGGTTCATGGCACTAAACGTACTGCCATGATTGATGATACCCAATCCCAAAGGAAGCTCCAGCTTTTTAACAAGGACGATCTCACCACCCCCATTGAGGAGTTTCCCGAATACCTGAGCATCGAGCCCCTTAAGCTGGAATGTCAGCATTTTATCAACTGCATTCGCTCAGGAAAACGCCCGAAAACCGACGGCTTAAATGGCTATCAGGTGGTGCGGATTCTGGAAAAAGCCGAAGAGAAGATGGAGCTGATCTCGGTGTGACTCTTGAAAAAAATGCTTGCATCGGGAATTTTTGATCTATAATGACTACTCAGCAGAACATGGCCCTTGATCATCTGCCGTGTTTGCTATACCAATATAAGACGCGATGCGGGAGTAATTCAGTGGTAGAATGCTTCCTTGCCAAGGAAGATGTCGCGAGTTCGAGTCTCGTCTCCCGCTATTTTTTCTTTTAGAAAACCGCGAATGTGCGTTTTGAACGGATCGGATTGAGCATTGATTACGTCGAGTAAGGAAGATTTGAAAAGCACGATGAAAGTTGAAGTCGCCAAACAAGACCAGCATACCGCAAGCATTCAGTTGGAAATTCCTGCTGAGCAGGCTAATCAAGAATACAACAAGGCTTGGCGCCGTTTGGGTCAACGGTTAAACATTCCTGGTTTCCGCCGGGGCCGGGCTCCTCGCGCCATTGTGGAAAAAACGGTTGGTATTGAGCGAATCAAGCAAGAGGCCATGGATCGCTTGTTACCCCATGTATTCGCCGACGCCATCAGTGAAAATGAGCTGGATATCGTTGCTCCGCCTCAAATTGAGTCCTTCAAGTTCGATTTGAGCAAAGGGATTGAAATTAAAGCTCTGGTTGAGCTCCGCCCGGAAGCTAAGGTGCCGTCGCTGGAAAAAATCGAAGTAAAGGTTCCTGAGTTTAAGCTCCCGGAAGATGCTGAAGAAAAAGAGCTTCAAGCGATTCGTGAACGCTTGACGACCCTGGAGCCGGTGATTGATCGGGAAACCCAGGCCACAGATATTGTCAGCATTGACTTTAACGGCTCAATTAATGGAGAAGCCATCCGGGGCGGTTCGGCCAAGAACTACCGGCTGGATCTAGCCAACAACAACTTTATTGAAGGCTTTGCCGAGCAACTGGTCGGCCACAAGCTGGGTGATGAGTTCACCATCAATGTGACCTTCCCTGAGAGCTATCATGACAACACCTTGGCGGGGAAACCGGCTGAATTTAAGGTGAAAATCAATGAGATCAGCCAAAAGGTGACCCCGGAATTGGATGATGAATTGGCCAAGAAAGTGGGTCCCTATGAGACCGCTGAGCAGCTGAAAGAAGACGTCCGCAACATGCTGAAGCAAACGGAAGAGCAGGAAAATGAGTTCCGTAAGCAAAAGGCCGTCATTGATTTCGTCCTGGAGCGGGCCGATGTTGAAATTCCTGATTCCATGGTGAACCGGGAAGCCAAGCTCCTGATGGAAGAGGTGCAACAGCGCCTGAAAGGTCAAGGCGTTTCCTGGGAAAAATTCCTCGACGCCCAAGGACATTCCAACACCTGGGATAACCTGCGGGAAGAGGCGACCAAGCGGATTAAAACCAGTCTGGTCTTTGGTGCGCTGGCTAAACAGGAAGGCATGAATGTGACGGAAGAGGAGTTCTCCGCCCAAGTGCAAGAGCTGGCACAGCTTCGCGGGGTGGATGAAAAGAACATCATGCGCCACTTGGGCAATAACTTCCAAGCCGCCCAGGCCTTGTCGGATCAGATTTTAAGCCAGAAAATCGTGGACTTCCTGGTAGAGCGGGCTACCATCCAGTTTGTTCCGGAAGAATCCGTTGAACCTGCTGCGGCCCCATCCGCTGAAAAGGAAACCGCCAAGAAAAGTGGGAAAGAGTCGTCCGAATCTCTCGCCAAGGAAAAAACGGCTGTTGCCGCAGCCATTGAAGGCGAAGAATTTGACGTTTTGGATGAAGAATAATCCAAGTTCACGCCCTTATTTTTCCGGCAAATCGGTTACAATAGAGGGAAGTGATGTTTGAATTTGTGAATGGAGAGGCAACCATCCATGCTTTACAACCTCGACCCTATGGCCTACATGCCGGTTGTTATTGAACAATCGAGCCGTGGTGAGCGCTCGTTTGATATTTTCTCCCGTTTGCTTCGTGAGCGGATTATTTTCCTGGGTACGCCCATTGATGATCATGTGGCGAACTTGGTGGTTGCCCAGCTGCTCTTATTGGATTCGGAAAACCCGGAAAAAGATATCATGCTGTACATCAACAGTCCCGGTGGGAGCGTCACCGCTGGTTTGGCTATTTATGACACCATGCAGCATATTCGTTCCGATGTTTCTACCATCTGTCTGGGTCAAGCCGCTAGTATGGGCGCATTCCTCCTGTCCTCTGGGACACCGGGTAAGCGGATGGCGCTGCCTCACTCCCGCGTTCTGATTCACCAGCCTCTGGGTGGTGCGCAGGGTCAGGCGACCGATATTGAAATTCAGGCCGCTGAAATCAACCGGATGAAAAAGACCTTAAACAACGTGTTGGCAAAAAACACCGGGCAGTCCCTGAAGAAAATTGAACGGGATACTGATCGGGATTACATCATGACTGCTGAAGAGGCTGTTTCTTACGGTATGGTAGACAAAGTCATTACCCGTGCCGAAGACACCACTCCAAAAAGTTAGTATGATAAGGTATCATGTGTGAAGGGGGGTCACTTGGTTTTCATCCCCGGGCAACCAGTGGAGGGCTATTTGAATGGCCAAACATGAAGACAGTCGTTTAAAGTGCTCTTTCTGCGGAAAGAGTCAGGATCAAGTCAAGAAGTTGATTGCTGGTCCCGAGGTCTATATTTGTGATGAGTGCGTGGACCTTTGTAATGAAATTCTGGATGAAGAGTTCTTTGAGGCCGAAGAAGGCGAAAAGACTGCCGAAATGCCGGAATTGGCAAAGGTGCCCAAACCCATTGAGATCAAGAGCTTCCTTGATGAGCATATTATTGGTCAGGAAGAGGCTAAAAAAGTCCTTTCCGTGGCGGTGTATAACCACTACAAGCGTATCAGCCACAATGCCACCAATAAGAACTCAGCCGATGCCGTGGAGATCCAAAAAAGCAATATCCTGCTGATTGGGCCCACCGGAAGCGGAAAGACCCTGCTGGCCCAGACACTGGCTAAAATGCTGGAAGTGCCGTTCGCTGTGGCGGATGCTACCACTCTGACGGAAGCCGGTTATGTGGGTGATGATGTGGAAAACATCCTGCTTCGTCTGTATCAGGCGGCGGATTACGACGCGGCCAAGGCGGAACGTGGGATTGTCTACATCGACGAG
Organism: uncultured Vampirovibrionales bacterium; assembly: GCA_964387265.1. Lineage (GTDB taxonomy): Bacteria > Cyanobacteriota > Vampirovibrionia > Vampirovibrionales > Vampirovibrionaceae > CAYLWC01. Next base: position 27,837 of record CAYLWC010000026.1, read on the forward strand.
ATTGATAAAGTGGCCCGTAAGTCTGAAAATCCCAGCATTACCCGGGATGTATCCGGCGAAGGCGTACAGCAAGCCTTGCTGAAAATGATCGAAGGGACGGTCGCCAATGTACCCCCGCAAGGTGGTCGGAAGCACCCCCATCAGGAATTCATTCAGATTGACACCAGTAACATCCTCTTTATCTGTGGTGGTGCCTTTATCGGTCTGGAGAAGCTGATTTCCAGTCGGGTTAACTCTGGAAAGATGCTGGGCTTTGGTGCTCAGGCGCCCAAAAGCGGCTATGACCGGGAAATGGAAGCGGCCCGCCTGCTGAAGGATGTCCAGCCGGATGATCTGATCAAGTTCGGTCTGATCCCTGAATTTATCGGCCGGGTGCCGGTGATGGCGGTGCTTGATCCGCTGGATGAAGAGGCGTTGGTCCGGATTCTGACCGAACCGAAAAATGCGGTCTTTAAACAGTACAAAGAGCTGCTGGCGATGGATGAAGTCAAACTGACCTTCCAGGAAGGCGTGGCTCAAGAGATTGCCCAGGAAGCCATGAAACGGAAAACCGGGGCTCGGGCTCTGCGTTCTATCGTAGAAGAGCTGATGCTGCCTATTATGTATGAAGTGCCGTCTCGGGAAGATATCAAAAGCATTGAGATTACCCGAGATATGCTGAAGGCCAAGGCGGTAGGCGAGCTGTTGCGGCTCCCTGATAAAAAACCCAAGGGTGAAATCGCCTAGCCAAAGGCTCTTAATCTTATGTAAATCAGGTCCTGTTATAAGCGGGGCCTGTTTTACATCGGGGGGCAGTTAGACGGAGGGACTCCGTGAATTGAAGATGCCCCTTTATGTGACCTGACAAATCCAATACAATGAGACGATGACCACTGAGATGCAAATGGATCCCCAAATCATGGAAACGCGGTTGTTTGATTACCCGGTTCACCTGCTGACGATGTCCCAGTGCCTGGAACGAATTGAAGCAGTTCTATCAGCGGCCCAGCAGAACTTGCATGTGGTGACGCTGAACCCGGAAATGATCATGCAGGCGGATCATGACCTGGAACTGGCTGAAATCTTGAGAACGGCGGGTCTGGTGATTCCCGATGGTACCGGAGTGGTGTGGGCGTTGAAGGTGAAAGGTTACAAAACTGCTCGGCTGCCAGGAATTGAACTGTCGGAATCCATTTTACAGTTGGCGGAACGAAACCAATACCGGGTGGCCTTTGTGGGCGCTCAGGAGGATGTGCTGGCCCAGGCTATCCAGCAGGTTCAACAGCGGTTCCCTGGCCTCCATGTGGTTTATCAGCACCATGGTTTTTTTGCCTCGCAGGCGGAAGAAGCGGAAATTGCCCAGGCGTGCGCGAATACTCAGCCTCAAGTCCTCTTTGTTGCTATGGGTGTCCCCAAGCAAGAGAAGTGGATTAAACAATACGCCCCTCTCTTTCAGGGAGCGCTGTTTGTCGGTGTGGGTGGCAGCTTGGATGTCTGGAGTGGGAAGACCAACCGGGCCCCTGCCTGGATGCGGCGCATGAACCTGGAGTGGTTGTATCGAATTACAACAGAACCGTGGAGAATTCGCCGAATCTATAAATCTTTGCCTATGTTTGTTGTAAAAGTATTGTTACAGAGAGAAACCAAAGGGACCTAAACTGTGGTGATTCAGCAAGAAGCGTTTGAAGAGAATTATACAGAGAGTTGCAAGATGAGAAATACAATAGGGGCCAGGACTGTACCAGCCAGCTTGGGCGAGTTAAAGGCACAGTACCCTGATTTAAACGTGCTGGCGGCCAAGCTGCGGATTGATATTCTGGATATGATCTATCTGGCCCAATCAGGCCATCCGGGAACCTCGCTATCCTGTATCGACTTGCTGGTGAACCTCTGGTTTGATCATATGGTTTATGATCCGGCCAACGCGGACTGGGCAGATCGGGATCGCTTTGTCATGTCCAAGGGACACGGGGCGCCTGCCTATTATGTCGCGCTGATGGCCGTAGGGTATATTCCCTGGGAGGAGCTGCCAACCTTGCGCAAGGTGCATTCCAATCTCCAAGGGCACCCGGCATCTCGCTACATTAAAGGCTGTGATATCTCCACCGGCTCCCTGGGACAAGGACTCTCTTGCGGCGTGGGCATGGCTCTGGGACATCGCCTGAATAATAGTCCAGCCCGGGTTTATGTGTTGCTGGGCGATGGAGAATGCCAGGAAGGGAACGTCTGGGAAGCGGTCTTGAGCGCCGCCCATCATAAAGCCAATCGCCTGACCGCGATTGTGGACCGGAACCATCTGCAAATTGATGGGGATACCGAGCGGATTAAGGCGTTGGGGGATTTAGGACCCAAGTTTGCCGCCTTTGGTTGGAATACCCTTACGGTGGATGGCCATGATTACGTCCAGATTCAAGGCGCTTTGGCCGAGGCGGACCGGCTGGCCGAAACCACCGACCGCCCTACGGCGATTATTGCCAATACCACCAAGGGGAAAGGCGTCTCCTTTATGGAGAACCAAGCTTCCTGGCACGGGAAAGCCCCCAATAAAGAACAGTATGAACAGGCTCGTGCCGAGTTGATTGCTCAATATGAAGCCTTGTCCGGCAAAAAGTTTGAAGGAGCCAGCTATGACAACCATTAATCTGGAGAAACCGGAAAGAAAAGCCCTGAGAAACCAGTTTGGGGAAACCCTGGCGGAACTGGGCGCGACCAACCCCAATATTGTCGTTCTGGATGCTGATCTCTCCTGTTCCACCCAAACCCAGAAGTTTGCCGACAAGTTCCCGGAGCGTTTCTTTAACCAGGGCATCTCTGAGCAGGATCTGGTCAACACCGCCGCTGGCCTATCGACCACGGGTAAAATCCCCTTTATCAGCACCTTTGCCTTGTTTGCCAGTGGGAAGGGCTGGGATCAAATTCGTAACACGGTGTGTTATTCCAACTTGAATGTGAAAGTTTGTCCTACCCATAGCGGCTTAAGTCTGGGTGAAGATGGAGCAAGCCATCAGTCCATTGAGGATATCGCTTTGATGCGGGTGATTCCGGGGATGACCGTGGTGGTGCCGTCTGATTCGGTGGAAACCGATCGGGTGGTGCGCTGGGCAACGGAACATGTGGGTCCGGTGTACATCCGCCTGGTGCGACCCAATTGCCCCATTATTCATGACAACGCCACGTACCAGCTGGAGCCGGGCAAAATTCGGGTAGAGAGAGAAGGGAAAGACATTACGCTGGTGGGTACCGGGGAAACCGTTTATCATGCCCTACTGGCTGCGGAACGACTGGAAAAAGACCATGGCATTCAGGCTGAAGTCTTAAACTGTCTGTTTATCAAGCCGCTGGATGTGGATACCCTGGTTGCCAGCGCTCAAAAAACAGGTAAAGTTATTACGGTAGAAAGCCACCAGGTATTGGCGGGCTTGGGCGGAGCGGTTTGTGAGGCGCTCAGTGAACATCATCCCACACCTGTGAAGCGATTGGGAACCCAGGATCGTTTTGGTCAAAGCGGTACTGCGGAAGCCCTGTTCAAAGAATACGGGATTGATTGGGAAGCTGTTTATAGCAAGGCCCTGAGCTGGTTGAAACCCTAACAATCAAAATTTTAGGGTGTTGGCTCCCCTTCTTGTCTGGTAAAATGAAGGTAATGAGTGTGTTGCGATAATGCTCAGGTTGAATACTGCAGGCTTTAAACCCATGTCACAGACCAAAGTGATGCAAACCGGACAAATTGCCGCCTCCTTGCCGCGCCAAGGAGAGGATCGGGTGGTGTTTGGCCAGCAGTGGCCAGCGGATGCCTACGAAACAATCTACCAAACCGTAAGCCTGACGCCGCAACAGGACAAAGTGGCTCGACAGATTGTGAGGCTGACTGGGGAGCAGGATTTGCAAAGCCTGCCCACCTACCTGTTATTGCCGACGCTGCCGGAATACCGTCCGTTGGTGGCTGTTAAAGGAAGGCGGATTTTTCATACCCCCTTTGCCCAGCTCTTTATGAACCTTGCGCAATCGAAGCCTCAGGGTAAGCTGATTAGCCAGCTCATGCAGGGGGCTCCGCAAGTATCCAACCTGATAGACGAGTTGAGCGATCTGTATTTTTTTGCCCTCCGGCCAGGTGGGGAAGTGGACGACACATTAAAAAGCCATCGGAAGCTTCAAAAACAGGTGTTATCCGGTTTTGAGCAGCTTATTCAACAACCGGAAACAGCCAGGCAGACTCGGAACGCCCTGAGGAACCGAACCTATGAGCTAATGGTATACAGTTCCTGGCGTCCCCAGGCTGTTCAGGCCAAAGACTTTGAGGCGCTGCAAAAGCATCTATTTCCGATTCTGGCGAAATACGTCCCGGTGGATCCGCCCAGGCCGACCGTTCCGCTACCGCAGGTTCGCCAATTGGAAACCTTGTTGCTGAATGCCCGATTTGACGAACTTTGGGATGCTCATGCAAAAGGGGGAATCCGGGCACTGATCCCGGATTGGGGCCGGGTTCACGGCCCGGACAACATCCAGCACAGCACCCATGATTACCCGCTGGATGAGCATATTCTCCGGGTAGTGGATGGAACCAAAAAGTCCATGTATTATCCGGGGCTCAGCGCCACTCAAAAGCGTCTGGTGACCATGGCGGCCTTGTTGCATGATATTCAGAAAAACACGGGGCCAGCGAATTTACGAAGCCTGATTCTACCGGATCGCCCGCATCCGCTGAAGTCTGCCGATAATGCCGTGGAGATCCTTCAATCGTTCGGATATCCTCCCGATGAGATACAAACCGTTTACCTGTTGGTACTCCACCACCAGATGTTGGGCAATATGATGATGCAAAACCCCGGTAAGCCCTCGGATGAGACGCTTGAGCAGGCCGCAAAACTGATTGGGACCCCTGAGAATCTTGCCATGCTCAAAGCCTTGACCGAAGGGGATATTCGGGGCGTGAAAGAGCAGGACGGGCTCTTTACGGCAGATGTGGCCTATAAACTGCAATGGTTTTCCGACTTGATCCACGACAAATTGACTGCTGGGATCCCACTCCAGACGGCCCGGTCTGTTTCCCAGGTTTCTGCCGATATTATTCTCAATCTCGCCACAACGGTTCTTCAGCACGTTTAAAGCGATTTCCCCCGCTTGTTCGTTGTACAATCTCCTCATGATTTTTAGCCATATCGCTTTTAGATTGTCTAGCAGGTTATCTGGCAAGTTGTATAGAGAGGAGTTTTTCTGATGGTTCAGTTTGGCGCGATTTCAGGATGGTACACAATGTCTCAGGCCAAGGCGCGGGAAGCATTACGGCAAGCTGCTGAGGCAGTAACCCGTGAAAAAGGGGTGTCCAGGGATATCCAGTTGGTGGATAAAGGGGATAAAATTTCCATTCTGGGGCGGGATTACGTGGATTCCCAGCAGGGGACCAAGCTCAACCCACAGTCCAAGACGTTTACCGCGGAAGCCCAAACCCGCTCAACCCAGGATGAACGGGAGGCGGAAAATCTACTGAAATTGCTGTTAGGCAATATGGATGGGTTTCGCTTGAATAAATAATCTGGTTTATTGGACGCAAAAAAGCTCTCTCATAGATTGAGAGAGCTTTTTGTCATGCCGATCAGGTTCTCTTTTAAGCAAACCGGGAGCGGGCAACTTGCATCGCTCGGGCCATGATGGCCCCTTTGGCGGTGGCTTTGGTGCTTTTCCATCCTGCTTTGACCAAAGGCTTTGCAAAACCACCCAGCAACACACCGGCGCCGATCGCCGCTGCCAGCGAGATAAGCGGGTACTGGTTGACGGTGCTTCGCCAGTCTTTCAGGTCATTGATCCGGCTTTGAAGCTGTTTGGTCGTTTCATTGACTTGCTGCTTGGTGGTTTCAATGTTGGATCGAATTTCATTGACAGTGGGTTGTTGAGCCATAGTTTGAGTCTCCTCTTTCTCTCTCTCTCTCCCTTAAGGACTGGTTGTTGCCGTTTCCGGGTTGACGGATTTCCTGACGAACATGTCCGGCTGCTCGGCTTTAAGACGCCAGTAGCCAAGTCCTGCAAAAATCAGGGCCAACAACAAGTACGCCCCTGCTGTAATCAGGGCAGCACCCCACAGTGTCATGCCCTGAACAAACAGGTAGACCATCAGTGAAACCCCCAGAAACAGAATCAGCATAATCGAAAACAACAAGGCCAGACCTCCGAAGGCGGAAACCCAGGCAATCTTTTTGACCCCTTCACGGCCTTCCGCCTTTACCAATTCGACTTCCTGATGGAAGAGGTGGGTCACCTGATCGATCAGTTGTTGGATCAGATGGGTAATGCCTTCCCGCTCAAATACCTGAGGAGACTCATTGGTGGGTTGATACGTACTCATGACTCCCTCCTTGTTGCTTCTCCTGATCAGCAATGATGGTTAGCGGAAGATCCGGGCCATCATGAATCCGAACACAACCCCCACAATCATGGCTTTCCCTGGATTATGCCGGATCATTTGTTTGGTATCTTCCATCATGGCCTGGGTATCATGCTCATCCAGGTAAGTGGCGACCCGTTCCAGGCTGCTGGAGGTTCTTTTGATGCCAGCGTTGGTCTTTTCCTTGGCCATGTCCATGTTTTGGGCGACCCGTTCGCTCCAGGACTCCAATGTCCGGGATGTATCCCGCAGCTTGCCGCTGGTTCGAACCCGGCCGGCTTCAACCGACTCTTTCAGTTTGTTGCCTTGCTCTCTGGCCATGGTGGCAACATCGCCACGAGTAGCGTCGTTACCATATTCCGTGTATTCATTTGCCATAATGTGTCCCCCTCCGATATCCCAACAATATGTAAGTACGCAACCTGATTTGATACCTACATTATGAGTCAATGCGGCAGGCTTGTTCACTCCCTGATTGTCTAGAATTTAATAGCTACCTAGCTATAAATCCTGACTCTGGGTGATGAGGAATTTTGGGAAGAGATTACACGACCACATCCAGACGATCGGTGGCGTTTTGGAGATACCCTTGGTTGAATGAGGATGCCCCTGCGCATCATAAGGTAACCTGGCGAACAAGCGGTTTTCTTGATGCGCCTTGAGTAACAAGTCTTGAAGACCCTTGTGATTTATTTGCGTAACTTCCTCTCTAAACAACTTAACAATATGTGTTTGATTGAGGGTGGGTTTTGATAGAATCATTGGGGTTTGTTTTCCCTCCCTTGAATGAGAAAGGTGTAAGAGATGTTTGATAAACGGCTGTATTTTGCCCTGCTGACTACCGCATGCTTGGTTTCCCTGGGTGCGTCTGCCAATGAGTTAGCTCCAGAACCTCAGCAAGTTCCCTCAACGGAGGAACAACAGGCTTCTGTAGAGACCCAAACGCCCTATTCTGACTTGAATGGCTACTCCCAGGAAGGGGATCCCCAAGAAGGGTATGTCCAGAAAGCCCAGCCTGCTCCTCAGGTCGCGGCTGACTTTATGGCGATTGAATTTGACCCGTCCCGTAAACCCAAGCACAAATTGCGGGAGGTTTCCGTCCGCCTGGATAATAAACAGGCCAAGCATCTTGAGGTACTCCAGGTAGAAGTACTCAATGGTTTGAACGAACAAACCTACTACCAGATTCAGCAGCAAAAATCCCAGGCAAAACGAAAGGCGGCTGGTGGATTGCTTCGGGGAGTAACCGGGGTGGCTACAAACTTTATTCCGTATGCGGGAATAGGCAGTGTTGTTGCTTATCAAGCAGTTAGCGCTGGTACGAACGCCGCTTATACGGCCGCCAATGTTCTTGAAAACTCCGGCGGTTCCGTAGACTATGCAAACCGGGTGATCCAGCGGGCAAACAATATTGTTCTCAGCCCCAACCAGCCACTTCAGTTTTTGGCGGTTGTTCCAGAGAAGGAACAACCTGTAGTCCGCGTTGTATTTAAAGATCTTCAAACCAACCAGATTTACGAACTGCAAAAGTAACCGGAATCTATTTCACTCAAAAAGCCCTACACGCAGGTGTAGGGCTTTTATGTTGAACCTGGAAAATTGATATTAGAAGAGAGTGGTGTCGAGGGGGGGACTTGAACCCCCACGGATTGCTCCACACGCCCCTCAAACCCCGGCGCTGCTGTCG
>CAYLWC010000027.1:0-32569 GCA_964387265.1 uncultured Vampirovibrionales bacterium
GGGCTTGCTTGTGGAGGGGGGCATGAAAAGCGGTGGCCGGGTGGCAGAACGCAGAGAGAGGATCATGAAAGTATCGAGCCAGTGGGCCAATCTCGTCCTTTTAGGGGTTTTTTAAAAAATATCTTGAAAGGGGTGGTGAAAATTGCCATAATAACCACTAACCCTGGGCGTGGTTATCGATGTTTTGACTCTGTACCTTATGAAAGGGAGTCCTGACAACTCGCGGGAACCGCAGTAGGCCAATATCAAAGTTGGAAACGAACGTTAACCGTGGAGGACACCCACCTGTTGAATAAACAGGAGTTCAAAACTCATGGCCACGTATCCAACCAGGGTTTTTTCTTTTTTATGATTTAAAACAATCATTGGAAGATCCGCTATAATAAAAGCTGAGCCGGAAAACGCTCGCCGGTTTGGTTGTTGGGAGAAAGAGCTGACAGAGCGGAGTTACAGGTAATTTGCCGTGAGAAATTTTGCCGTCAAATTTGCCATTCTCTGTCGCCGACTGGATGAGAAGGTCACCCCGCAGGATTTCTTGGATCTTTCGCCCGGAGAGACATTGCGCGTGTATCAATCGGCGCTTTCTCCGCAGGAGCAGGGGATGTTGCTGTTTGGTTTTACCGATGAAGCGGTTATCTCTATTCTGGATCAGGAGATTGCGGTGGATATGGAGCGGGATCGCTTGGTGTTTCGAAAGGCTTTTTTGGATGCCACTAGCATTCAGCGGGCCAATGGCGTGTTAAGGGCATTTTCCCCGGAGGAGGAAGAGCTTGTCGAGCGGTTGGCAATCTGGTTGTTTGAGGCCACCCGCAACCTGTACCGCCAGGAGTTAAGTCCCGCGAGGCTCGAGGATATTAAAGAAGAATACCGGGCCTGCTTCCGCTACTATGCCCAAAAATACGATAACGTGGATAGTGAGCGGCTGCACCTCCTTTGTAGCTCGACGCAAGCCATGAAGGATTTTGTGCATTCCCTGGTGATTGATGCCATGTTCAAGGCGGATGCCGCCAAAGTTTTATTCGGTGAGGCGTCCGCCTATCATCAGGCCTGGGTTCGCAAGCAGATGTTTCGTGTCATGTTGGCCCGCACCGTGGAGCAATACCTCCTGAGTTGCGTTGCCTGAGGCTATTTTTCCAGTGGGGATAAGCAGTTCAGCCCCACCAGAGCCTTTTCCAATCATCAAGATTTTCCCATCCGAGAAACGCCCCCAAACCTCATCTGTTTATTATGGCAAGAAACCGATATCTTGGGGAAGCTGGAGGGAGGTAATTCTTCATGTTGCTCAAATTGTCATTCCCGCGAAGGCGGGAATGGCGGGCAGTCTTTGCAGGAACTCGCATTTGGAACGCTATCTGGGGGTGTTGCGCTCAAAGCGGGGATTGTTGTTGCGCAGAACCCCCCCTTGATCGGAACAAGCGCTCCGACGGGCGCACCTTTCCTCAAAATCCCGAGGGTAACGGGTTTCATCATTGCGCATATTACCCAGCACATACTCCATGCTGGGAATAACTTTCCGCTCATAAATGGCGATCAATTCTTTTTTGGCCAGCATGTTTTCCATTAAGCTCCAGGTTTCCCAGGTTTTGCCAGAGATGTACCCCAGTTGGGCCACGTTCACGAGAGAGGAGATCCAGGAAAATGCGGTACTGGCCCCTTTAATCGCTGTACCGGCCAGGTTCCCGGCACGGGAGGCTGGCAGCAGGGAGGGCACCCGTCCCATGGTATCCCCGGTCCGGTCCATCATATTGCTTATTCCCACAATCCGGACTTCCCCACCGGTAATGGCTGTTTGGGCTAGAGGAGCAGTGAGTTCTGTGCCAGTCGCGAGCATGAAGGCTCCCTCTTGCCCATAAGCAGGGACACCGGGTATGTAGGAAAGCAAGGGAGGGCTGTCTGGATCCAGCAGCCAGTGCAGATTCTCGTCAAAAGAGTTTTCTGAACTCAGCTCATGCTTCCGGTTGAAGGTTTGCACCTCAAATTCATGGAGGGACAACTCCAGCTGCATGGCCTGTAAATTCAACCGCTCCTGCTCTAACTGCGCTTCCATCTCCCGCCGGGCTTCAGCAATTTTTCTTACCCCGGCCTCCATCAGCGAACGGTTGCACTGGCTAAAGGCCTGGGTTTCCATCCCCACACCTTCCAAATATCTTTGAACAATCTCATAGAACGGGACGCTCTGACCGGACTGCTCATGATTGGCGACTTCTCGCACATGGCGCCAAAAGGCGGCATCTTTCAAGGTCCTATTCGGAGAAATCTCCGGGGTCAGGGAACCCAGATCTTCATCGTCTCGCTCATACTGAAAACGAAGATGCGGGTACCGGGTGCTAATATCCCCCTCTATATCCTCGGCAAACACCGAAGCGCCGGAAAGTACCAGGAGAACTGATAAGGCTGTATAGAGTCGCTTCATTGCTTTATTTCCCAAACATATCAAATTGCTGATTCAGTTGGTTTCGGTGTTGCTGATAAGCCGCCATAAAATCTCTGGCAAAATTCTGGGATACAGGCGGCAAGGGGTCACAAGGGGTTTGAGATTCTTCTATGGGCATCTCAGGCTTCTCTACCATGTTCCCTTTCACCTCAGCCACGGCAATACGACTATCGGCACCCAGCGCAGAAAAAATCTCGACCCCGTAGACTTTGGCCATGACTTCCGCACTCTTGCCATAATGGCTGGACCACTGATTGCTTTCCTGTTCAAAATTCTGGATTTGCGGTTTATACGGTGCCTGGCAAGATTCCAGTTGCCTGCCTGAATAATGCTGATAGCAACTCTGGTACTTTTCCCGCAATTCCATCACGGTACCATAGGCTTTGGCCCGTTTTGCCAAGGCATCCACCAGCATCTGCATGTCCTGACCCAGTTGGGCCTCTTTTTGCCACCAGGCGGCCAGCCCACTTTTAAGGTACTGAAGATCAGCGGCAGAGACACCGCCTTGTCTTTCAATGACCCGAATCGATTGGCTGAGCCGATCGATATGTATTTTGTAAAAAGGACGAAATTTGGTCATCCAGCTATTGCCCAGCCACATGCCCCAGGAATCGGAATACCGATGCGCTTTCGGGCTGGCCCCTGCCTGCTTGAAGGCTTCCAACACCGTGGCGGAGGCGACATGGCGATTCTCTATCGGCCTTCTGTCCCGTGGAAAGTATAAATAGTCATACCGGCTGTTTTGCTCATCCAGGCGGACTTCCATTTTTTCCAGATCGGCCTTAAGGCCCGGCAGGACCTGCGTAGCCTTGAGCAGGCCGTCGGCCCAGGCCCCAGACCCACTCAGCAGCAAGACCACTAACAATAGGGCAGAGATATTGACCCTCATGACTTCTCGACCTCAGCCTTTAACACATCTTCAGCAGTTTTCTTTTGGACCTTCCACATCATGGTGGCCGCCTCATGCCGCATTAAAGGCTCTTTGGGTTTTAAATTTCGGATCTCCCCAAAAGCCTGTTTGATGTTTTGAGCGCCCCAGGTATCGGTATATATGGCAGCGGCGTAGCGACAATCAATGGTTGTGTAATCGCCAAATTTCAGGTCCACGCTGTTACAGTTACCATACACGTTGTTTTCCGCATCCAGCGGCACTTTAATGGCCAGGGCTTCTTCCCGGGTGATGGGCTGATCCGGCTTAAACGTCTTGTCCGCATACCCCACCGAGTACCCGGCATTGGCCATCCCCTGGATGTATTTAAAATCCGGGTGATCTTTGGTCAGGTCTTTAAAGGCGGAAGCGCCCGGAGGGGCTGGTAAAATTTTCCCGTCCGGGTAATAGCGGTTGTAAGTTTTAAAGAGCCAGCGGACAAATTCAGCCCGAGTAATGGGCTCATACGGCTGGAGTTCTTTGCTGCCGTCTTTCAAGCCCCCCTGTACCAGAGTACCCCATTGGTTAATGAGTTTTGCGTGGGGAATTTCATCATCCACATCACTAAAAGCTTGTTGAGATGCCAGTGTCTGATCCGCTTTGGATGAGGTCTCAAGGGCCACGTTGAGCTGCTCCCGAAGGAGCTTGTTTTCTGTTTCCAGCTTGTCGATTTGCGCTTGCAACGCTTTTGGATCCGGCTGATCGCTTGCTCCCCCGCACCCGGCAAAAGCAAATACACCCACCAAACAACTGGCCGCCAAACCTGCTTGAAACCTCATTGTTCTTCTACTCCTACCACTCCACGTCAATATCAATGGGATAAGTACAACCATATCAACACAGAGAACCTACGGGGATACAAGCAATATCAATACTTTTTTATAACCTTTTCCCTGTCAGGTTGTACTGATACATGCTCTCTTTCTAAAAAAGCATACCATACATAGCAAGATGCCACAGCGCCTGCTGTTAACAGGTGGAATGAGCCATAGATTTTAATCAATCACCGCCAATGTTTTTACACTGACCTCTGGGGTGACTTCGACGTAAGACAGGACGGTAATGTCCGGGAACTGCCGGGACAGAAAGCGAAACAGCGGCAGACGGATCTTGGTGCTACACAAAATCACCGGCTGGGGATTCTGGAATGGGTCTACTTGCTGAATTGCGTGCTCGATGGTTTTAACCAGGGCGATTAAATCTTCTTCTGGCAGGGAAAACAGGGTTTCGCTCCAGGCATCCTGACGGCTTTTTTTCAGGCGTTCCTCCCAGGCGTCTGACAATTTCCAGGCCAGCACCTGTTGATTCTCATCCGCATGTTGCATGCAGATCTGCAAGGCCAAATCCCGCCGGAGCAATTCCGTCAGGGTTTCTGTGTCCTGGGTGAACCGGGCGTAATCGGCCAGGTGTTGAAAGATATACATAATGTCTTTAATGGAGACCCGTTCCCGGACCAGGTTCACCAGAATTTGCCGGAGGTCATACGGGGTCAGCAGCTCAGAAAATAGCTCTTCTATAATCGATTCATCCTGCTGGCGAATCACCTCCATCAGTTTCAGCGCATCCATTTTGCTATACACCTGATCAACGTAACGAATCAGCACTTCTTTCAGCAATGCTACTATCGCTTCCTCAGAGGCAACCGTTAATTCCATCAGTTTTTCCGGCACATCTTCTGGATACTCCCAATAAACCGTCTCTCTTTTAAAAGAGGGAGCCATGGCTTGAATGGCTTTCTTGGAAGGCTGTAGATCCAGGCGTTGATAGTCCACCTCCCGAATCATATACCGGCCCGGATACACGTTGCCAGTGACCAGCGGGTTGTCGCGAATGGAAATCAGGAATTCATTGTCTCCCAAGCGAATTGAGTCCATAATACGAACATTGGGTAAAATATACCCTAGTTCTTCAGTCAATATTTCGCGTAAACCGGCAATTTTCGCTAACAACTGCCCGTCCTGATCCGGATCCGCAATGACCAATAAGTCATTCCCAACCATCAAGCTGAGTATATCCACACCTAAGTGTTGATACATGCGGTTGGGGTTAATCAGCTCGTTCATGGCCTCTTTGGTTTCCGTGATGGCGTCTTGCTCGGCTTGCATCTTTTCAGCCAGCCAGGCCACCCCGGTCAGGCTCCCTAAAAGCGTGGTAAAGGCCACCGGCAGCCACCAGGGCTCATGCGCCAAGGGGAGGGTGGCACTCATCAGCAGGGCAATGAATACCAACATGCCCGTATTTAGAGAAAAGGCGTTGGTGCGTTGCAACAAGGGATAGGCCCCGGTTAGGGCAGTCAGTAGCACTGGCAGCAGGCACCACCATAAAGGGCTGTTGAAGGCTTCTGCTAAAAGCCAGCACAGGACGGGCCCAAAAAACGCCACCGCCAACCACGCCGGATGACGCCCTTCAAACGGCACTAATTGGAGCGTTCGAACCTTGACTTCTTCATCGGTTGTCGGCTGCACCGCCTTCCAGAACCACTTTTTCAGTTTTTGCCACCCGGAGAACAGATGCTTCTTCTCTTTCTCTAAAGTCTCTATTTGCTCCTGCGCTGGTAATACCTTTAAATCTCTTTCTGGGTTCTCTTAAACTTGTTGATAGTGAGACTCAAAAGCCGATTGCGCCACTGTTCTAATGTGCTCTTTCTGCTTCTCCGAAGCCATAGACGGTTGCTCATCGGTATCTTTACGGGTATCAGGATGTTGAAGTCTGGGATCCGTTTCAACTATCTGTTTGGCTTGCTTGTAGACATCCCAGGCAACTTTCTGACTGATCGCTATAAAGGGGTCCTCATCCAAGCCTTGTTCAGAACCCAGTTCCCCTATGGTATAGATCCCTTCCAGAAAAAGTTCGAGCCCAATGGCTTTTTCGGCTTCAGAAATCTCATCTCCCCTCTCTTCCTCCATCACCTGTAGCGCAATCTTGGAAAACTCGGTCAGGATATGGGTAAAAGAGTCTTTAAAAGCCTCCGAAAACGAGCCTGAGGATTGAAGCCGATCCAGATAGCGCGCTTGAAGTACCTCCAGATTCACAGGATCCGGGCGTTGGGGGGCGGAAAAATCTTCAAAAGAGGCCATGGGCTGAGCGTTTTATCCAACCAATCTCATGGTAAGCCGATTTTAGATTTTTTCAGATTAAATCAAATCAGGATGATCCGGCGGCTTATGAATCGATTATCGGGCCAAGCCAGCTAGTAGTCTTTAATGAGTATCGATGGATGAAAACTTTTTGAAACTTTTTTTGAGCGCGTGCGTATTAAAGGGTAGAGGCGGGTGTTTCTCCCAGAAACGCCCCGGTTTTAACAACAGATCATATAATATAGAGAACAGTGAGGATTTTTTGATGAACGGACAAAAACTACTGGCAGGTCTGATGGCGGCTTCCGTGATGTTGACCATGGCGGCGGCGCCCTCTTTTGCGGAGCCAGGTCAGGCTTCTGGAAAGCAGGTCGGTCATCACAAGATGATGAAGGGCAAACATGGCGGTGGCCATGAGAAAATGTTTGAGCAGCTGGGTCTGACAGACGCGCAAAAAGAGCAAATGAAGGCCCTACGTGAGGGCAATAAAGAAGCTGGCAAGGCGTTACACCAAGAGCTGCGTGCCAAGCGGAAAGCCCTGATGAAGTATATGAGTTCTCCCGACGCCACCAAGGAACAGGCCTTGTCTCTGAGCCGGGAGGTGGATAAAATCCAGGGCCAGCTCTCCGAAAAGCGGATTAACTCCTGGTTTGAGATGCGCAGCATCCTGACGCCAGAGCAGCGGGAAAAGTTTGCCCAGATTGCCGAACAAAAGAAGAAGCAATGGCAAGCCCGTAAAGGCCAGAAGCGGCAAGGCCAAAAACCGGGAGGTCCTCAGCAATAACAGGACACACATCGAACGGATGATCCAGGTTAAGGAAATCACCACACCGGAGAGCCAGGATGTTCTCCTGATTCGGGGGTCTTTACAGGGAGACGCCAAGGCTTTCCGTGTGCTGGTGAACCGCTACCTGCCGTTGGTGTATAACTACAGCTACCGCCTCTCCGGTAGCGCCGAGATTGCCGAAGAGGTAAGCCAGGAAGTGTTTGTCAAAGTGTATCAGCATCTTAAGCGTTTTGATCAAAGCAAACCCCTGAAGCCCTGGCTGTTACGGATTACGTCCAATGCCACCATCTCTATCCTTCGAAAACAATCCAGAGTGGTTTCGCTCAACACGTCGTTGGATGCCCTGGTGGATGAAGGCAAAGAACCTACCATCATTGAGGAACATCAAGCGGAAATGCGAGTCAGCAACGAACAGCTATTCAGTGCCATGGCCAAAATCGATCCCAAGTATCGACAGGCCTTGCTACTTCGCTATTCAGAAGAACAGACCTATGAAGAAATCGCGGAGACAATGAATATTCCCCTCAATACAGTCCGAACCTGGCTTCGGCGAGGGCGGGACAAACTCTACGCGCTAGTCAAGGAGATTTCTTGATGCGAAAGAACGATAACAGAGATTGCAACCGGGCTGCAGAATTGACCAATCAGGCTCTGGAGCAGGATCCCATGACCCTGCCGGATCAGGCGTTCCTCAAGCAGCACCTGCAGGTTTGCGCCCAATGTCAGCAGTATGATGAAACGCTCCGGCAACTGGTTGAAACGATTCGAACGCTGCCGGAGCAGGCGGTCCCGGTTGGTCTGGAGGATAAAATTCTAAGCGCCGTCACAAGCGGGGAAGCAAGAAAGACGTCCACGCAGAAAGGGCTTTACCCGTGGCGGTACGCAGCCGTTGCGGCGGCGGTGGTGGTTTTGGTCATGGTGGTTTCCGCCCTGTTGCCCTCCATGCCCCTGGGTCAGCAGTCGTCTGATCAGCAGAAAATTGCCCATGGGACTTCTGTTGGACAGTCCATTGTCTCGGAAACAGCGCTTCAGTATCAGCCTGATGGGTCTGCGCAATGGGTCGCCCAGTCTGAGCCGGTTGCTGTAGGACCGGTTCCTCCCAGGGAGGGGACTCTGGAAGAAGAAGAAACCATGAACCAAACGTCAGCAGAAGAACAATTGCTGGCTGCGGTTTACCCGGTTCAGGAAGATTTTCCGTTTTACGAGAGCGCTTACGCGGAAGACGATCCCATTATCGTGATGGTCGGCTTTTAGGGAATTAGCCTTTGACGGACCCGGCCAGATTCCCGGAAATAAAGTGTCGCTGAAGCACCAGGAAGAACACCACGACCGGAATCAGGGCCAGAATCGTGCCAGCGGCAATCAGCCGCCAATTGGCGCTAAAGGCGCCTTGAAGCTGGACTAACCCGATGGGCAGGGTGAAATGTTCTGGATCGGATAAGATAATACTGGGCCAGAGGAATTCTCCCCAGCTGGACATAAAAGTGAACACGGCAAGCGTTGCCAGGGTTGGGAAAATCAGTGGGATCAGTACCTGAAAGAGTACTTGAAAGCTATTGGCCCCATCCATCACGGCGGATTCTTCCAGTTCCCTGGGGAGGGAAACCAGCGCCTGGCGGACAAAGAAGATACCAAAGCCGCTGACCGCAAAGGGGAGAACCAGGCCAATCCAGCTATTGACTGAGAGCTCCATACCCAGAACCTGCAGAATCAAGCCTCCGGTGTCTCCCAGTCCCATCCGCAGAATGATGAGATACAACGGAATCATGATGACCTGAAAAGGGATCATCATGGTGGCCAGAATGGCCAGAAAAATGCCTTGCTGGCCTTTAAACTGCATCCGAGCCAGGGGATAAGCCGCCAAAATACTAAACAGCAGGTTCAAAAAGACAGTAAGAAACGTAACGACCAAGCTGTTGACAAAAAAGTTCAGCATGGGCAGCGCGGTCCAGACTTCGGCAAAATTCCTCAGGGTGGGTTGATCGGGAATAAAATCCGGTGGATAGGCAAAAATATTCTCTCCAGGGGATTTCAGCGCGGTTGAAAGTAGCCAGAGAAAGGGGCCGATGGCGCTCAAAACCAGCAGAATCAAAATAATATATTGGGCCAGGCGTTTGAGTGTTTCTTTCATAGGGCGGGTTTTCCTTGAGCGGGTTGCCGAACCGTTGGAGCCACCGGAACAGGCTTGTGCTGATCCCCCAGTTTGAGCTGAATCAGGGAGAGTACCAGTAAAATCATCATCAGGACAATCCCGGCGGCACTGGCAATGCCCAGATCGAGGTTTTCAAAGGCCCGCTGATAAATGTAATATACCAGGGTTTGGGTGGATCCCAACGGACCACCCCGGGTCATCACATAGATTTCCACAAAGATCTTCAGGCTGCCAATGGTGCTGATAATAGCCACCATCACCATGGTGGGCCGTAAATGAGGGATAGTGACATGCCAGTGTTTTTGCCAGAGATTGGCCCCGTCGATTTCCGCCGACTCGTACAGTTCTTTGGAAAGACTTTGTAGATGCGCCAGGTACATCATCATGTAATAGGCGACGCCTTTCCAGATGATGACAAAAATCAGGGCATAAATTGCCACATCCGGGTTCACCAGCCAGGCCACTTTGGGAAGCCCGAACAAGGAAAGAATGTAATTCACCAGCCCGTCATAGGCAAGGAGCCATTTCCAGGTGATCCCGACCACGACCATGGAGATCACCACGGGGAGATAAATCAGGCTTCGAAACACGGCGATGCCTTTAATCTGGCCATTGAGCAAGAGTGCCATAAAGATGGGGATGGTGACCATGGCCGGTACCACGCCAAAGAGAAACATAAACGTATGCCCCATGGCGCTCCAGAACGCCGGAGCATGAGCCAGGCGAACATAGTTGGCGACACCGACAAAATCCGGCTGGTACAGATCACTCCCGTAATCAAACAGGCTGATATAAAACGCCATAAAAAACGGGGCGAAAAAGAATAACCCCAGCAGCAGGAGTGGGAGGGCTAGATACAGGTATGGGGTCCGTGAACGAAACATACGTCACTCCAACATCAGATTGATACCATTTTACCGCTTGTAGAAGTTGCGTTGTTACCGAATGTAAAAACACAGGGGGAAATGCTTCATTTTCAGGGAGGCTCTGGTTTTATTGAGGGTGTTTCGTATGAAAAAGTAATTCTGTGATGCAACTTCCCCCTGGCACCTTCCTCCGGTTTATAAAATTATCGAATCTTGAAGCCATTGTTCAGGACAGATTTTTTGTACGGCAATCAATATTCCACATTTAGCGAGTAAGCAAGGAAGTGGGTTTTACATGAACATTCAAGCGAATTCCCCTCGTTTCTCTGGGCTTTATATCAACCTCAGCACCTCGTCAGACAAGGTTCGGGATGGTCTGGTTCTGGCGGGGAAAAAAGATGAGATGCTCCCAGATGGGGTGCAAGCCGATGAAATCAAACTAAATGGGCATCATCTGGGTCGAAGCGGCGTATTGGAGTTTTCCGCTCGGGCGCTGGATAAAAGCATGACCGTCACCAAGGAGCAGTTCAAGCAGATTTTAAGAAAAGCGGTTGACTCAGTGGATACCAGCACCGCCTCTGCGGTTAAGGACAAGCGAACCGAGAACCAGTCTTTGAAAGAGTTTTTTGAGGATAATAAGGCAAGGATTCTTAATATGATTGATTCAGGAGATTATACGCTGACCTATGACGGTTCTACAGGGTCAGATATTTTGTTTGTTAACGATTGGCCCATCCCCTTCTTTTAGCGGGAAGCAAACAAAAGCCTGAAAAACGCAAGAGCTCCTGTTGATACAAACAGGGGCTCTTGCGTTGTAAAAGACTGAGAGGGGAATTAGTAATTGGCTTGTTTCCAGTAACTATCGGTTAAAGCCACACCTTTTTCCGCTTCCGAGCGAATGGCGACGTTGTTGGGGGTGAAGATAAAGACGCCATCACCAATCCGTTGCTGATGGCCTTCCAGAGCGTGGGTTGCGCCGGAGAGGAAATCCACCACCCGTTGGGATTGAGCGGTATCCAGCAAATGTAGGTTCAGGATCACGGATTTTTTGGTCCGCAGATGCTCGATAATTTCCAAGGTTTCTTCAAACGCCCGAGGTTCAATGACCACCACTTGCGCTTTCTGATTGTTGGGGTGATCCACCAGCTTCAGGCTTTTCTTGTTGCGCTTGGGCTCCTGGAACGCGTCCATGTCTTCCTCATGCCGGTGATGTTGATGAGGGCGATACTCAAAATCTTCTTCTAACTGGTAGACATCTTCATCAAACGGATCGCCTGAAACCCATGTTTTGATTCGATGCAAAATTCCACTATTCATCCGCTAATGCAACCTCCCTAGCTTCTCTCTATCCTGTGAATTACAATCCTATGAAAATAAAAAGCTTCCGATTCTAATTATTGTAGCACCACATTCCAAAGCGTGTACATAGTCATGACTCATCCCCATTGAAATTTCCGGCAACGGTGTCGAGCATGTGCTCTCAAGCTCCTTTTTCATGTCCCTGAGCTTGCAGAAAACCGTCTTGATGAGAGATTCATCGTCGGTGAAGGGGGCCATGGTCATGAGGCCTTTGACCTGAACGCCGGGTAAAAGTTGAATTATATTCAGGGCTTTAGCGGTTTCATCCGGTGAAAAGCCGAAACGGCTTGGATCTTGGCTGAGGTTTATTTGCAGCAAAATGTCTTGCACCCGACCGGCTGCCTGGTTTTCTTCAGACAGCTTTTCCGCCAGCCGCACAGAATCAACGGAGTGGATGAGGGTAAAGTGCCCGACGGTTTTCTTGACCTTGTTGCTCTGGAGATGCCCGATAAAATGCCACTGGACCGGCTGGTCCTGAGGCCAGACTTCTATTTTCTTCAGGGCATCCTGTATCTTGTTTTCCCCAAAATGTCGAATCCCGGCATGGTACGCTTCTTGCATCTGCGCTAAAGAAGCATATTTGCTGACCGCGACCAGAGTAACTGGTCGTGATCCAATCTGGTAGAGGATTTGATTGTACTGCTCTTGAAGGGGCATTAGAAAAAACCACCCATTTTTGGAGTCTTTTTCTAGCCTAGTACGGAAGGAGCGGGTGAGCAACGGGAATTCAGGCAAAAAAAAAGCCTCTTTTATAGAGGCTGTTCCAACTTTCAGGTTGGGAGTGAGGGGGAAAAGTGTATTGCTTTTGCGATTTGGAATTTATTAGGTTTGTAGTGTATCAGGTCAAGTTTTAAGAACAAGTCATGATCTGAATTTAAAATGGAATAATTTACATTTCGTTACTACTCAATCAGTAGAAAGGGCAAAAAAAAGCCTCCTTCAAGAGAAAGAGGCTGATCCAATTTTTAGGTTGGGAGTGAGGGGGAAAGTATTCAATTCTTGTTCGTAGTTCGTAGAAACTATGCATGGTAGATTATCGCTTCAACCCATCATTGCAATACTTGAAAGGTCATTTGGAGCCCATGATGTTACAATTATTTACAATTAGTGTGAAAAATACACTAATTTTGTGCCTTTTGGGTTTTAGACCTATATGCATGAAAAACAGTCGGGGATTGAGAAAAATAGGGTTGACAAAATGAAAAACGATCTATTCGTTTAAGAAAACAATGCTTCTTTGTGGTTAATTAAAATAATTCATTAAAAGATGAACAGCCCTCAGCAAAATATGACAGATTTTTCCGGAAAAACCATTGTTCTTGGTATTACAGGCGGTATTGCGGCCTACCGCTCCTGCGATCTCATTCGGGAACTGTATCGTCGTGGGGCTCAACGGGTTATCCCCATCATGACGCCATCAGCCGAAGCTTTTATTCCCCAGTTAACGCTTCAATCACTGAGCCAGGAGAAGGTGTATACTTCCGATCTGGCCGTGGATGAACAGGGTGTGCCGGTGCATATCGCTTTGGCGCAACAAGCCGATGCGCTGCTCATTCATCCCGCCACCACCAATACGCTGGCGAAATTGGCCAATGGGATGGCTGATAATATGGTTACTACCACGTTTATGACGTTTACAGGAAAACCGGTGGTGATTGCCCCGGCCATGAATACCCGGATGTGGCAGCATCCGCTCACCCAGGAGAATCTCTGCAAACTGGCCACATTGGATTTTGTGGAGATTGTTCAGCCCACAGCGGGCCATTTGGCTTGCGGGGAAACTGGTGAAGGCCATCTGGCGGATCACGAAACAGTCTTGCAGTATCTGTATCGGAGCCTGCACCCTCAGCAGGGGATGTACCAAGGGATCCGGGCTTTGGTAACCGCAGGTGGCACGCAAGAGCCCATTGATCCGGTGCGGCGGATTACCAACCGCAGCTCCGGCAAAATGGGGATTGCCCTGGCCGATGAGCTGTTTGCCATGGGATCCCATGTAACCTTGCTACTGGCGGGTAATCAGCCAATCACCCGTCCCTATGAGGTGGTTTGGGTGGAAACGGTGCCGGAGCTGGCTGCCGCTTTGGATACCCGTTTTTCTGAAGCGGATCTCTTATTGATGGCCGCTGCCGTTTCCGACTATGCCGTAGCCAGGCCGTCTACTGAGAAAATCAAGCGGCAAGGCCAAG
Organism: uncultured Vampirovibrionales bacterium; assembly: GCA_964387265.1. Taxonomy (GTDB): domain Bacteria; phylum Cyanobacteriota; class Vampirovibrionia; order Vampirovibrionales; family Vampirovibrionaceae; genus CAYLWC01. Next base: position 13,790 of record CAYLWC010000027.1, read on the forward strand.
ACACCCTGTGTCTGGAGCTGGTCGCAAACCCGGATTTACTGGCGAATTTGGGCACCCGGAAACGGGATACCCAAAAAATCGTTGGCTTTGCCGCTGAGTCGCAGGATTTGGAACAGCAGGCCCTGGAGAAATTGCGGCGGAAAAACCTGGATGCCATCATCGCCAACGACATCAGCCGAAGCGATATTGGTTTTAATGCCGATGAGAACGAGGTGACGCTGTACCTGGCCGATGGAGAGGCTAGGCCATTGCCCAAAGCGCCTAAGCCGCAGGTGGCACGAGGTATTCTGCGCACCCTACATGAAGGGCTGTATGCCGCTCCGGTTGAACGGCGAACCCGGCATCTGCCCCTGGTGTAAAACATTAACCCGAAAGGCATTGATAGTACGCCCTGGCTGGAGAGTAGGTTCTGATTGTCAAAAATTTATGCGGGGACCCCGTCTTCCACGTCAATAAATTCCGGATCAATTTTTTCCGGAATCAGGCCAATGCCGTATCCCATATTCAGCATCAGGCGGACGGCCTTGCGGATTTCCTGATCGGCATGAAGCGTCATATCATTGACATACATCCCGACAAACTCGTCGGCTTGTTTCCGCTCTAATCCGCGGGCAAACTGCATGGCGTAATCCAGTGCCGCTTCCCGATGCGCCAGGCTGTATTCCACGCTGCGCTTAAAGACCCGACCGATTTTCTGGATCATCTCCGGTCCCAAATCCCGGCGGATGGCGTTGCCTCCAAGCGGGAGTGTCAAGTTTGTGGTTTCAAACCACCACTCACCCAAATCGACAATTTTATGGAAACCTTCCTGGGCGTAAGTCAGCTGGCCTTCATGAATAATGACCCCAGCCGCAAACTCACCCGAACCCACCCGTTCCATGATCTCGTTAAACGGCACCACCTGGGTTTTCAGGGTGGGTTCCCAGAGTTTGGTAAACAGATACGCAGAGGTCAGCTCTCCAGGGACTGCAACCACTTTATCCTTCAGATCTTCCTTGCTGAGCTTTTCCTTGGCAATCAGGACCGGGCCGTATTTATCGCCAATGCTGGAACCCACGTTGAGGATGGCATATTTGTCATACACCTTGGAGTAGGCAAAATAAGAGATAGCCGTCATCTCATAGGTGCCTTTCATGGCTTCCCGATTCAGTGTCTCGATATCGGTCAGGTTGTGTTCAAAGGTCAGCCCTTCCGTGTCCACCTTGTCGTTGGCCAGGGCGTAAAACATAAACGCGTCATCAGAATCCGGGCTATGGGCCACACGAATGACAGACGGGGTATTTGCCATGAATAAAGACCTTTCTCTCTCAATAGGGACTCCGCAAAAGCATAGCCCAAACATGAGGGGAGTTTAAGTTCTAAATCAAACAAGTTTCAAAGGGGCTAGCAATGAAGCCCCCCTTGAAAAACAAGAACGGGATTTGAGGTTTCCAGTAAGGGCACAAGGGAAAGAACTATCTAGACTCTTGAACCACCTGCTTCTTTCTCGTCTGACGCTCCCAGGGAAGCTCAAATGAAAGCAGTCCGGCTTGCTCTTTATGGCTGTGTACGGTTTTACAAGCGTCAATACATTCTCCACAGTTAAAGCACCCATAAAACTGCCCCACTACTAAGTTTTCCGGTTTTCTGGGATCCAGATCCACCGGGCAGGCTGTCTGGCAGCCGGTGCAGGTTTTGCAATCCTCCTCAATGCGGGTGCCTGAAAAACGGATCTCCATCGGCTTCCACTTGCCTTCCTGGTATGCCGACATGGACTGGGCCATCCCGTAGGGGCAGCAGGTCCGGCAAAAATCATGGCCGGTGTACAGTAAAAACAGGCCAATGAGCGTGAAAAGTACATTTCCAAACACCAGTGCCACATGGGGTTGGCCGCTTTGATATTGTGCCAATATCCACTCCATGGGGACGACCCAGGCGGTTAGTAGCAGGCTGAGGATGAAGGCAATGGCGATGCCCAGTAATGGCGATGTGGCCGTGAATAGGGTGTTTATTGTTTTGTGTCGATTCAAAAAACGTTTAAAGATAAGGGGCATGGCTTCTCGCTTTACGGCAGCACGCAGAGGGCGGGTCCATTCGGTGAGGGTGTTATGAGGACAAGTCCAGCCACAAAACAGGCGGCCCCAAATGACAGAAATCACGCCAATCAATACCACGCCCAGGTAGAACCCGATGGGAAGCCACATCAGGTATTGAAACTCAAAGGGGTAGGCGTTGCCTAGAAAAATAAGCTTCTGATTGATCATATCCACCCGCAGCCAGTTCAGCAGCGGGCCCAGGAAGAAAAATGCCCAGACCAGTGGCTGTAAAGTCCAGGGGCGCAAGGCATGGTAACGGTATTTAAGCGGATGATAGGGGATTTTCATCAAAAAACCTCAAGGGGTCTGCGCCCCTATCTTACCCTTAACCGGGTTGAATTTCATTGAGAAATGTTACTCTGGCTTTAATCCCCTTTTCCCGGAGTGCAGAGGTAGCCCACGACCCCAAATCCCTCTGAAAAATGACCCGCCCATTCATATTGGGGCGTAATGACCACTTTACCGTTCTGATCGATATAACCATACTTGTCTTCAGCCTTAATGGCGATCCAGCCATCCTTTTTTGAAGGTCGTTTGTCTTTCGTCTTTGAAGTGCCAGGCTCTACATAGTTCTTCCCTTGTTTAAGCGGTTGACCGGCTGGATCAATGTAGAACCATTGGCTGCCTTTTCTTACTTTGGCGTACCCATGGTCAAAATCGCCAGCCCAGTCATACTGATGGGAAATAATGGTCTCTCCTTTCGGGTTGATATAGCCCCACAACCCGTTTTTCTCGACTCGGGCCAGTCCCTCGGAAAAGACGGACGCGTTGGAGTAGCTGGGTTGAATGGTAAAAATTCCCCGAAAATTAATATAACCCCAGGGTCCGTTTTTAACAGCCTGGATGGGGGCTAACCCGTATGAAAACTTTCTGGCCTCATAGGGGCCAGGCCCTATGACCATCTGACCGGTTTTATCAACGTAGCCGACCTCCCCATTGGGTCGATGGACAACAGCGAGCCCCTGGGAGAAAGCTTCTGCTTCTGTAAATTGTGGCTGGATTACTACCTTACCCGACTTATCAATGTAGCCATAGACCCATTTAGAGCGTTTTGCGGCTTGATAGTGACCGTTTCGAACCATTTTACTCATTTCAACCTGAAGCTGATCGGTGTAAAATGTTTCGGGCGGGGGGGGCAAATCGTCCAACACAGAACAATATTGCTTCTTGGCCTCTTCCATCTTCTTGCTTTTATAGACTGAAATGCCTAAAAACGTTCCTGCGCCAAGTGCCAGGAGGAGTATAAAGCCGGTAATCCAATGTTGTTTCGTGACTTTCATAATGATACGGAGCCAAAAAACGTTGCGATCCGGCCAAGGGGATACCCTCAACCGGATCTAAACGAATATCGCGATGTCTTACTCTGTAAGTTTCGACCCATTTTTCAAGAACTGAAGGGTGTTTTTTAAATTTCAGATATTTTTTTAGAATCGGTTTTTAAAAAGCAGAAAAAATAACGATGTTAAAGATTATAAAAACAATCATATAAAAGCATTATATACATTATATAATGACTGATTCCAAACGGAAGCATTTGTAGCCTAATTAAACGGAAAAATCCCGTTGGACTTTGTGTTCGTAGTGTTTATCTTCTTCAATATGGACCAGCACATCAGCCAACTGCCCCTCAAAACTTTTCATCAGCGCCTCTTCTACCAGGTAGGATATCCGATGAGCTTCCTTGACGGTGAGATTGGGGTTAACCTGAATATGCAGATCCAGAAAAATATGGTTGGACATGCCCCGGCTGCGGACTTTATGGCACCCAAGAACCCCTGGAATGTTCATGACCACCTGAACGACTTTTTTGGGATCCAGGGCGGCCTCATCAACCAGGGAGCCCATGTGGGTCATGATAATGTTATAACCTGCCCGCAGGATGATCATGACAATGACAATGGCAATGATCGTATCCAGCCACAGTAAACCCGCCTGAATGGCGATGAGCGATACCAGGACCGACAGGGAGGCGTAGACATCAGAAAGTGTATGCTGAGAGTCTGCCAGCAGGAGGTCACTATTTAACTCCTTGCCTTTTCGGGCCTCATATCGGGTTACAAAAATATTGACTGCCATGGTCATCAGAATAATCAGGTAGCTGATAGGGCCCACCGTGGGGTGGGTGTGCTCTTCACTGAAGAAGCGCTGAAAAGCCTCGGTAATAATCTCAAAGCTGGTTAAGAAGATAAAAAAGGAAATCAGCATCGCGGCCATGGCTTCAAATTTTCGGTGCCCATAGGGATGATCCGGGTCAGCGGGCTTGGAGGAAATACTGAGGGCGATAATGCCAACCACGTTGGAGAAGCCATCCAGCAACGAGTGAAACCCATCTGCGGTCATACTGAGCGTATGGGTTAGGAGTCCCCAGATGATTTTGGCGCTGGCCACCAGCAGGTTCAGAAGCAGTGTTTTGATGAGAACACCACGGGCCTGTTGAATGGATTCCGTTTGCTTGGGAGTTAAAGATGTCATGGGCTGGTTGTGCCCCGCTACAACTGAGAACGTTTCTATTGTATCAAGATAATTTCCCAGCAACTGGGAACAACCTGGGGCTTTTGCTGTCTCCATTTTTCAGGACCCCTTCTTGCCAATGAATAGGAAACTGTATGCAAAGCAGGGATCGGGTTCCCTTGAAGAGCCCGGTTAATGTTCTTTTGACAAGGAGGATGCGTCTTTCTGTTGATGAACCAACAGACGTTAATTCAACTCCTATACTCTATCCCCTACACCAACCGGACCGTTCATACGCGGTCCTTTTTTTTGCGTTTAGAAGCGGAACAGAACAATTTTTTGTTTGAGCGGTTTTTCCCGATAAGATAAGATGTCCGTATCGTATCGTTTGGGAGAACAAACCATGTCTCAAGTAAACGCTGTCCGCTTTGGTGCTATCCAACTCAGTAGCATCCGCCCGAACTTTGCCTATCAGGGCTTTCTTGATAACGGACGAATTTCTGTGGTGAAGCATATTGAAAAGAGCAGGGTCATGCGAACCGGTCAACATTCGCGAGATGTGGCCCAGGAACAAAGCCAAAATGGTGTCTCTCTGGATTTGAGTCAGGCCCAGTTTGTCAACATGAATGTCCGGGTTGATAAATTCCAAGTCTCTGAAGACGGGAAAACAGCGCGACGCGTGGCTCAGAATGTGCTGGATGAAATTGTCTTCACCCCTGGCAGCGCGCCTATTCCAAACCGGTACAGCGACAAGCTTGAAAAACATGGCGATTACTTCCAGAACAACTGGCATGATCCCGTAGACGTGGTTTCGACGGATGGGGATACGTTAACCCTCCAGCCTCGGTAAACCTGTTTCCTGGCGCTTCTGCGCCAGGACCCGATCTGGGGACCCCGGCGTTTGTTCAAGGGGGTAGTCATCCGTTTGTATCTTTCATACAATCAGAAATGTTTTCCCCGCTTTGGTTCCAACACTTTTTCAATGAATAGGTCTTGTGCGTATGACGTCCCCATCAGCAACCGATCTGGGAGATAAAATCCGACGCTATCTGGTGACGGGTAACGCCTCAGCTTTGCGGCGCCTGCTGGCCCGTCATAACTTTGCGGATATTGCCGAAGTGATGGAGAACACCCTGACGGAAGAAGAGGCGGTTAAAACGTTTCAGTATCTCAACGTGGGCCAGGCCGCTCAGGTTCTGACCAGTTTGAATGAAGAGCGGCAAATGGCTTGCTTGTCCTCAATGCCGACAGTGATGGGGAGCCGGATTCTTCGGATGATGGCCGTGGATGACGCGGTCGATATTCTGCAAGAGCTGGATCGCTCCCAAACCCAGAAAATTCTTCAAGAAATGCCGTTTGATACGGATACCCGCAATATTCAGCACCTGCTTCTGGAAGAACCGGATACGGCGGCGGGATTGATGTCTACGGACTATGTGGAGGTCAGCGTCGAAAGCACGGTGGGCAGCGCCATGAACCTGATCCGCCGGGCCGAGGAGAAAGATTTTATCTATTACGTTTATCTCACCGATTCTGATGGGCATCTGGTCGGGGTGGTCAGCTTGAAAAAACTAATCTTGCATGATGACTCGGTCCCACTCAGCCGCATCAGTGAGTTTGACGTAAAATCCATCCTCACCAGTTACGATCAGGAGCTGGTGGCCAATGTGTTTCGAAAGTACTACAATCTGCTGGCAATGCCGGTGGTCGATCATGAAAACATTCTGCGAGGCATCATCACCATTGATGACATTATTGATGTCATTGAGGAAGAGACGTCCGAAGAGATTTACCGGGCATCCGGGATTAACCTGGAAGAGATTGATGAAAAAAACCTGATTATGGGTCCGGCCATCAACGCGGTGAAAGCCCGAATGCCGTGGTTGTCCATTACCCTGGTCGGGCAGCTGTTTGGATCCACGATTATTGCGTCTTATAATCAAACCGTGGCCGCTGCGGTGATTGCGGTCTCGTTTATGCCGCTTTTAACCGGCCTCAGCGGAAACATGGGCACCCAGAGCGATACCATCGCCGTTCGGGGGTTGAGCCAGGGGTTGATTACCGATCAAAACGTATGGGAAAAATGGCGTCGGGAATTGAAAGTGGCGCTGGTGACCGGGTTGACTTTTGGGACCTTGGTCATGGCCATCAGTTTTGTGTTGTATCGTCACTGGGAACTGAGCTTGCTGCTGTTTTTCTGGATTACCCTGTCTCTGTGTTTCTCGGCCAGTGCCGGAATTTTAATTCCGTACACGTTTAAAAAAGTCTTTAACCAGGATCCTGCCGGGGTGGGTGGGCCTTTTATTACCACCATGAGCGATATTTTAACGTTTAGTTTATATCTCTATGTGGTAACCGTTTTGCTGGAGCGGATGATTTAGCTTGTTTTTTCCAGGCATGACGGGGTGTTCATAGTGAGATAGATGAGATGGGGATGCGCGTTTGCGTTGTCGCTGGCCAGCTTGGTGAATTCGTTCCGCCCTTGTTCTCTTCCTAAAAACGGAAATATGATTGCCTTATTTCATCGTCAGAGGATAGAATCAATTTGATAGGGATATTTTCTGATAGGTATGGTGTCTTCAATAGATCCTTCTTGCGTCGTAGGGCGTATTGGGTTTGATTGGCGTTTTGAATCAGCCACGGTTGCAGTCGGTATGGTGTCGTTATAGTCTGATCTGAAGAACAACGATATGTGGCTTGAGAGAAGTTGAGGGTCTTTTTGCAGGGCTATGGCATGAAAGTTGCGTTCATAAGTTTTGAGGTGGTGGCGGATGAATATTCAACAGCTTTCCAACGATGAGCTACAACATTTGATCCAGCAGGAGAAAGACCTTCTGTTGTTGGATGTACGGACGCCGGAAGAGTATCATTTTTTGGGACATATTCCGGGCGCGCAACTGTTACCGACCTATGAGCTGCCCAACACCTGGAAAAGCCTGGATAAAGAACAAATGACCGTTGTCATTTGCGAACATGGGGTTCGTAGCATGGAAGCCAGCTTGTACTTGGCCAATTTGGGCTTTCTTCGACTTTATAACCTGACCCATGGCAGGCAGCCTGGACCGGGCTTCGCGAGTTTGCTTCAGCCTCCTTTGATGAGAATAGTACCGTTTGAACCATCTTTGTGATTCAATAAGGGGTAAGAAAATCATTCACAACTGACAATTCAAACAGGGCGGGCCTTTGGCGAGCTGGCCAAGTGAGGCTTCAACATAGAAGGGTAACGATCATGGACCAAATGGAGCAAATGAAAGGGTGGATCCTGGAAAGCCTGGTGAAAGTCCAGCATCCGGAGCAGCAAAAAAGCATTATTGAGCTGAAAATGGTGGATACGGTCGCTTTTTGTGATGGTATTGCCCGGGTTGACTTGATCTTGTCCTCTACGGCGGATCCGAACCGGGATGCCCTGTTTCAGAGAGTAAAAGAAGTCGTGGGCGCCCTGGAAGGGGTACAAACCGTGAATGTGGGCATCTCGCTAAAGACCCCGCCTGTTAAACCGGCTTTTACCAAAACCCCGTCCGCGCCCGCTCCCATGGCCTCCTTACCCAATATTAAAAATATTATCGCCGTTTCCAGTGGAAAAGGCGGGGTGGGTAAAACCTCCATCTCCGTGAACCTGGCCTGCGCCCTTCAGCAGGAAGGGGCCAAGGTTGGAATTCTGGATGCGGATATTTATGGTCCCAATGTGCCGATCATGATGGGGCTGCGGGGTGCCAAGTTTGGCCACAACCCGGAAAAAGACATGCTCATCCCCACTGAAAACCATGGGGTGAAGGTAGTCAGTATGTACTTCCTGATTAAGGAAGATCAACCCGTTGTCTGGCGGGGACCCATGCTGGATAAGGTGATTCGCCAGTTTTTGACCCAGGCCGACTGGGGCGAGCTGGATTACCTGATTATCGATCTACCGCCAGGAACCGGGGACGCGCAGTTGACCATTATCCAGGCCACCCCGGTGGTGGGCGCCATTATCGTCACCACCCCGCAAGATGTGGCTATTCACGACAGCCGTAAGGGGCTGACCATGTTTACCGATCAAAAAATCCCTGTTCTGGGCATTATTGAAAACATGAGCTACTTTGTCGGGGATGACGGCAAGCGATATGAAATCTTTGGCCATGGCGGCGGGCGCAACGCTGCGGACAAGCTGGGTGTACCGTTCCTGGGAGAAGTGCCCATCGTTCCGGCTCAGCGTGAAAAGGCGGATGAAGGCGTTCCAGTGGTAGTCTACGCTCCAAATAGCGAGCAGGCAACGATTTTCCGAAACATAGCCCATCAGGTCATTCGAAAAGTACATGAGCTGGCAGGCGAGCCCGTTCCGACCCACTAGGAACGTTGGCCCAGTCAAGGCCGTCTCATGCTGCAAGGGAAATTGAGGTGATGCCCATATGCAAGTAAAAATTGTTCCGGGATGTATTGCATGCGGCGTCTGTGAGGCACTGTGCCCGGAAGTGTTTACGGTACTGGATACATCGGTGGCCAACAACGAAAACGTGCCGGGACGGGAGGCTGAATGCCGGGAAGCGGCTGAGGCGTGTCCGGTCAGCGTGATTTTGGTAGAAGAGTAAATAATCAATGGAGTCAATGATAAATAGAGAAGGGGGAGATACAGCCATGGGAAACCCGACCGCCGCCAACCGGCTTGCCAACTCCAGCAGCGCATATTTGCGGAGTGCGGCTCATCAGCCCATTGACTGGTATGAATACGGGGAAGAAGCGTTTGATCGGGCCAAGGAACTGGACCGGCCCATCTTGTTGGATATTGGCGCCGTGTGGTGCCACTGGTGCCATGTGATTGATCGGGAATCCTATGATGACCCGGAGATTGCGCAGATCATCAATGAAAATTATGTGCCGGTCAAAGTGGATCGGGATCAACGGCCTGATGTGGATGCCCGGTATCAGCAAGTAGTCTCGGCCATGTCGGGGCAAGGAGGCTGGCCGCTGACAGGCTTTCTGACCTATGATGGCCGTTTGATCTATGGCGGGACGTATTTCCCCAAACATGCAATGAAAGATTTGCTGCTTAAAATCAGAAAACTGTATGAGGAGCGGAAGGCCGACATTTTTTCCAGCGCCGAGTTGCTGACCGATGAACTGGTGGAGCGGAAGTTTAAAGAATCCCAGCCGCCCCAACAGGACATTGAGCGGCTCTCCGATGATTTTCTCGAGCATGTATTCTCAACGATTCGAGGCACCTACGATGCTGCTCATGGTGGGTTTGGGGTGCAACCCAAGTTTCCCCACTTCAGCACGCTGGAGTTGCTGAATACCTGCGCCTTCCATAGCCCGGAAGATACCTCAGCCAGGGGCATGTTGGAACATACCCTGAGAGAGATGGCTCTGGGCGGGATCTATGACCAGATTGCCGGTGGGTTCCATCGCTATTCGGTAGATCGATACTGGCATGTGCCCCACTTTGAGAAGATGGCCTATGATAACGCCGAGGCCCTTAAAGTTTACACGCAAGCGTATCGGCTAACCGGAAACCCGTTTTTCCGAGAGGTGGCGATGGGAATCGTTCATTGGGTGCATGAAGAATTGTCTGATCAGGAGCACGGGGGGTTTTACGCTTCACAAGACGCTGATATTGATTTGCAAGACGATGGGGATCACTTCACCTGGAGCATCCCGGAGGTGGAGGCCATTTTAACGCCGCAAGAGGCCGGGGTAGTGATTCGGTATTATGATCTGACCGAAGCCGGGGATATGCATGACAGGCCGGGGCGCAACGTGTTGTGGGTGCGTTCCTCCCTTGAAAAAATCGCCGAAGAAACCCTGAAAGACCCCGCTGAAATTCAGGAATGGCTGGAATCTGCCCGAAAGAAAATGCGCCAGCACCGGCTGAACAACCGCCCGATTCCTTTTATTGATAAAACGCTCTATGTGAACTGGAACGGGATGTTTCTGGCTGCCTGGTTTGAGGCGTCGGACTTACTCGATTGGGATGAAGTCCGGGCTTTTGCCGGGAAAACCCTGGAACGCCTGATCGCGGAATTCTACCAGCCAGGCAAGCAGGTGTTACACACCACCGGAGTGGCTGGGGTGCTGGAAGATTACGTCTATTTTGCCCTGGCGAACCTGAAGGCGTACCAGTCCACCGGAGAACCCAAATACCTGGAGATTGCCCAGGATGTGATGAAACTGGTCATTCAGAATTTCGAGGATAAAGACTTGGGTGGATTCTTTGATATCAAGCCGGAGCCCAATTCTTTGGGGTTACTTAAATTCAAGCGTAAGCCGGTGGAAGACAGCCCCAGTTCCAGTGCCAACGCCGTGGCGACTTTGGTGCTGATTCAGCTATATTATCTGACCGAGGATGAGACGTATTACCAGGCGGCGGAAAAAGCCCTCTATGCCTTTGCGGATCGCTTTCAAGGGTATGGAATTTTTGTCAGCGCCCTGGCCCTGGCGTTGTATTATTACCTGTACCCTCCGCTGAAAATCGAATTGCTGGGTGGAGAGAAGACATTGGAGCATACAGCTCGCAAGGTGTTTTATCCGGGGAAATTGTTGTTGTATCGGCCAGAAGAAGATAAAGCCGAAGCGCGGGTCTGTGAAGGGAGGACTTGCTTGCCGCCGGTGACGGAACCGGATGAGCTGGTAAGACAAATGAAGCGGGAACGTTAGTTTCGTATATCAATCGTATTGGATCCATTGAGGTAGCAACAATTTTTCAGGTTTGGCTTTAATATGGATATTCGATGGCCTGAGAATTCAGGAAATAATGACGACGTGTTCCATATATAGACAGCATATCGGAGTATCCAGTAGCTGTAAAAAATATAGGATCCGTAGTGATTACAACCAAGCTAATCTGTAGTAGTATCAGAGCCGTCGGGTTGACTGTCACACCGATTTAGTAGAAAGGGAAAGTGAATGATGGGTCCTAACGCAGTGGGTATGCCAAATTTGGGAGCATTAGCTCCTCAAGCCGCACCGCAGGGTGCTCCACAAGTCGAATTGGGCGCTCCAGCCGCAGCATCAGTAGGGGCAACAATGTTTGGTGCTGGCTGTGCTAAAGCAGTTCCTCAGTTTGGAAACGCTCAAGACGTGTTTGTGAAATCCGCGCCAAAAGCCTAGGATTTTCAAACTTTAAAAGAAGCCTGCTGCAGCGAGTAGCAGGCTTCTTTGTTGCCAGTTTATGGATATGTCTGATTTATGTGCTAAACCGTAGGGCTTGTTTGAGGGCGGTCAGGCGCTCGCTGGCGGCAAGCAATGTCTCCGGCTTCTTGCTGAAGCAGAAGCGCACGTACTTATAGCCCAACTCCGGCTGACTGAAGAAGCTGGAGCCCGGCACCACGGCTACACCCACATCCTTCACCAGGTAATGGGTAAATTCCAGATCGGTCTTGTAACCGAAGCTGGAGACATCGCTAAAGACGTAATAGGCGCCCTGGGGCTTAAAGTAGCGGATGCCCACCTCATCGAGAATCCGTAAAATCGTGTTGCGCTTTTCCGTGTACATGGCCGATAAGCCCGTGTAATAAGAGGTCGACAACTGCATGGCGGCAATCCCGGCTTTTTGCAAGGGAGAGGCGGCGGCCACGGTCAGAAAGTCATGGGTTTTCCGAATGGCCCCGGTGATTTCCGGGTTGGCGATAATGGTGCCCACCCGCCAGCCGGTCACGCTGTAGGTTTTGGAAAGCCCGTTGATGGTGACTGTCAGGTCTTTCATCCCCGGCAAAGACGCCATGGCCACGTGCTGGTGGTTATCGTAAAGAATATGCTCATAAATCTCATCGGTAAAGGCCAGGACGTTCCACTTCTGGCAGAGTTCGGCAATCACTTCCAGTTCTTCTTGGGAAAAGACTTTCCCGGTCGGGTTGTGCGGGGTATTGATAATAATGGCCTTGGTCTTGGGATTAAAAGCTTTGGCCAGTTCCTCAGGATCAAAGGTCCAGTGGGGTGGATGAAGCGTCACATAACGAGGCGTGGCCCCGGCAATGATGGCATCTGGTCCGTAGTTTTCATAGAAGGGCTCAAAGACAATGACCTCATCCCCCGGATTCACAGTAGCCAGCATAGTCGCAATCATGGCTTCCGTGGCCCCACAAGTGACAGTCACTTCCGTCTCCGGGTCAACGGGGATCCCCAGATACCGGCTGGATTTTTCGGCAAAGGCCTGACGGAAATACGGGTCCCCCCAGGTGACGGCATACTGGTTAATGTCATCCATAATGGCCCGGCAAGCGGCTTCTTTGAGTTCTGGCGGGCAGGGGAAGTCCGGGAAGCCCTGAGCCAGGTTAATGGCGTCATATTTTCGGGCCATCTGGCTCATCTGTCGAATCACCGACTCGGTAAAGCGGGATGCTTTTTCTGAGGTCATTTGCCGTTTCTCTGGAAACATGCCGTACTCCTTTTTTAGACCAGGGACAATTCAATTAGTACACGATTATACCGTTGCTACCCGTCCTGTGTCTTCTATCAGCTTTTTTAGCTCCCCGGGAGAGGGGTTGGCGCAAGTCTGAATCCCCCACAGGAAGCAGGGAAGCGCCATGGGGTGGGTGGTGCCAAAATGGCTGGCCCCCCATTGCAAGCCTTCTTGGGTCTCGTTGAACTCATCAGGAAGGCAATGGGGCTGGATCTGGCGGATGAATTCGCCCAAGGCCAGTCGAGTTACGGCAATCATCTGCAAACGTCGGATAGAACCCAGTGGAGGGGCTTCCGGCAACTGGAACCGGTTGGGAATGGGGAGTGGGATAAAGCGGGAGAAGAATCCGGGATGTTTCTGGGCAAAAGCGCGGAGGGTGAGGAGGTGCTCTGCCTGATGTCGGGGATTTTCAAAATGGCCATAGGTGATAAAGGCCGTTCCACTCATGTTTAAACGATGGGCTTCTGCCATGATGCCCAGCCATTGTTTGACCGTAGGCTTTTTGGGCGATATTTTCCGCCGGATGCTGTCGACCAGAATATCCCCGTCATGACCGGAGAGGCTGCTCAGCCCCATATCCTTGAGGTATTCCAGGATATAGGTATAAGAGCGATTTGAAAGGATGGCCAGGAAATCGACGGTTTCGGGGGATAGACCATGGATCGTCAAGTCCGGGGCCCGTTCATGCAAATATTGGATCAACCGGCCATAGGTTTTCAGGATGTTTTGGGATTCCAGCCCTGGGATTTGCAATCCAGGCCAGAGGCCACCGGCGATGAAAAACTGCCGGGCCTTTTCTTTCAAGGCGGTTTCAATGCGGGCCTCAATATCATCAATGGTGATGACAAACGCCAGCTTGCTTTCCCCTTCCTGGGGGTAACGGTAGATTGAAGGGCGCATTTCACAAAGGTTGGTCACCCAGAGGGGAACTTCGGGAAGCAACCTGACGGTATCTCCACCTTGCCGTTGTCGGAGCTGATCGGCAATTTCTCGCAAAGCTTGAGCTTGGCCGGCTTCCAGTAGGGCCAGCAAAGCGGCAACTTGCTCATGTAAAAGGAGCTGCCCGTCCTGGGCGGCCTTGAGAATATCATCCACTTTCATCAAGGGGTGTTGTGAGGGAATTTGCGTACTCATTGCGATGGGGCATTATAACAAAAAAAAGGGGCAGTTCGCACCGCCCGTATCATCTCACTCATGTTGAAGGTAGGATGTTCTTCGTCTCTCTCTTTCAAAACTGGTTATGTGTTCGGTTCAGCTAGCTAAACATTAGCTGCAGGTGGCCCATTAACCCGGAAATCTGGGCTTTTAATACTTGTAGGGGGTTAACCGGCGCATAAAAATTGTTGATGATGGTTAAATCGGAGGGGCTACCCATGCTGGCGCCAAAGCCTGAGCCAAAGACTGCCCCATACCCATAGCCTGAATAGGCAGGCATGGAGAGATTGCCATATAGAATATTGGTGGCGCCAAACAGGCTGCCGAACATGACATCGGATGCTTGTGGGTTCTGCCAAAGCAAGGGGTTGTTGTTGCCTTGCAAAGGTGGATTCCCTGAAATCAGCGGAATAATGTACCCGTTCGGGCTGAATAATGAATGGCTGTAGTTCGGCGGAGGAAGCACTGACCCGGTATTTGGAATCGATGCGGAGCCACTAATAATGCTGGTATAGGTATCTTTGGTACCATGAAGGATATCTAAAAAGCTGGGGTTTTTCCCAAACAGATCCGAAGATCCACCGGAGGAGGTGACCGTGGGGATATTTCTCCCAAAATTTGTGACACCGTTATTAATAAACTTCGGGCTGAGGAAGTCCGAACTGTTCCCGGCGATTTGATCCGCTATCGTGGCCATAAACGCTATCCTTCTACTGAGTGGGTGAGATACGTGATAAGAACATAAAATAAAGATGTGAGTGAGATGAATGGAATGAGGTCTGTTACAGGAATAAAAAATATCTACTGAATATAATTGCTAAATAAATAGTATATACTTACAAAACTTAACAAACAGACTTCCCCCAATCCTCCGACGCTGTGGTGGGGGAGAGTATGACACAATAGGAGTATGAGCGTTCGTTTCAGTTTACTTTACGTTGTTGCCTCGCTGACGCTGTTTGCCCCTCTTTCATGGGCGCAAACGCCTTTGCCGCCGAATCCGGAAACCCTTTTTTTAAAATTCCAGCCGTACAATAACCTGGTGCATGAGCTGGATCTGTGGCAACTGGAGGCCCGGCGTTTTGTGCGGAGTCCGGCGGTGATTTCACCGGACCGGGCGTATTTTGCCTATACCGAGATTCTGTTTATGCCCAAGAACCGGCAGACGTTTTCCCGGCTGTATCGGGTGGCGGTCCAACCCCTGCCAGAGCCGCCGCCTGTGGAGGCCTTACCCAGTGAGTCAGGCCAGGTGATGACCCAGGAACTCCCCCAGGATCCGCAGTATTATGTCAACCGGTATGAGCCGGATAAGACAATCCGCTTTCGGGAAGAGCTTTTGGGGGTGGGAGATGATCGGACCCGTGATTTTGAGTTTCGGACACTGTCGGTTGTGGATTGGTCCGCCACCGGCAGGCGGCTGCTTTTTAAGCAGCGGAGCGGAGTCTTGCATATGGGACTGCACACTTCAGATATTCTGGTGTTTGATCAGACGCGAGGCACGGTGACCATTTACCCGGAAGTCCAGCGAATTGTCCGCCATTACTGGCAAAAGAACAGTAATTTGCCGGATTTGAATCATGCTTCCTGGGAAATTTATCCGCTGGGGTGGGAGCCGCACAGCGATACGATGGTGATTTTAGAGTGCTGGGCCTATGATCATCAGGAACGGAAGTTTCTGGGACTTTGGCGATATGATGTGGAGGCCGAGCGAGCGGAGTTGATTAGTCTGAAAAAAATCGACGTGCCAGTGGCTTCCAATGGGCTGCTGGCAGAACCTGTTCCTAATCCACCCCAGCCGAAAAAGAAAAAAAAGAAGAAGAAAGCGTCAAAGTTGCCATGAGTCAGTATGTCTTTGGGAAAAATAGCGTGGTTACGCTGCTTGAAACCAACCCCCAGCGGGTGTTTAAGCTGTTTTTGCTGGAGCAGCAAAAGCCGGACAAGCGTTTGCAGCGCATTTATGATCTGGCTCACGCCCATAAAATTCCGGTTCAAAAAGTAGCCCGGCAAAAGCTGGAGCAGATGGTGGGGGATACCGAGCAACCGGCAACCCATCAGGGGGTGGTGGCGTCTGTGGCACCCAAGAAGCTTTTGGACCTCAGGGAACTCATCACCAAATGCAAGGAACAGATGGCCGCGGGCCAAACGCCCAACATTCTGGTTCTTGATGGGATTACGGACCCCAGAAACTTTGGGGCGATCTTGCGGATTGCTGATGGGGCGGGCTTGGCCGGGGTGGTGGTGCCCAAAAATCGCAGTGCCGGGTTTGGCCCGGCAGTCGCCAAAACCGCTTCCGGGGCCGAAGAAACGGTGGATGTGGTGGTGGTGGGAAATCTGGCTCAGGCGCTTGAGGGCTTAAAAGAAGCGGGGTTTTGGTGTGTGGGGACCGATGCCTCTGAAAAAGCCCAGGCTTATGACCGGCTGGATTATAACATGCCGGTGGCCTTGCTTATGGGCAGTGAAGGCGAGGGCTTGAGCCGCTTGTTGAAAGAGCGCTGTGATTTTCTGGTGAAAATTCCCATGCATGGGGCGGTAGATTCACTGAATGTGTCGGTTGCTACCGGGATTCTGGTGTACGAAGTGCTTCGCCAGCAGCGCCTTAAGTCAGGTTAATCAGGGCTTTGTAAATCAGGCGATCAAACTTCATCCGCATGGTGTTGGTCCAGCGGGGTTGTTCATGGGCCAGGCGCTGATAATAGCGTTCCATCCGCAGCATTTGTTGTTCAAAAATCCCGTACTGCTGAAGTACCAGCTGGGATTCTTCGATCATATGGGTTACCAGATCAGGGTTATTGGCAATTCGGATAATGGCCTGAGCTAGTGCCTGGCTGTTTCGCACCGGAACCCGAAGGCCGGTTTGTCCTTGGGTAATGACTTCGTTATAAGACGGTAGATCCCCCACAATCAACGGCTTCTGGCAGGCCATGGCCTCAAACAGTGTTACCGGCATTCCATCTGTGGAGGGGACAGAGAGAATCACATCCGCCAGAACAAAGTAGAGGGGTAGCTCCTCTAGCGGGACTTCCCCCACCCAGCGGATCGCATGGCTGATGCCCAGGTTTTTTGCCAGGTCTTTGAGGGATTGGACATAATTTTTTCGTTCATCGGTGTCACAGAAGGAATCTTTCATGATGAAAACCGCGTTGGGCAAGGCCTCCAGTACCTTGGGAACGCTATGGAGAATCACATCCTGGTTGTAGAGTGGGGTCATCTGGCGTGGGCTGAGGATAACAAAGCTGTCTTCAGGGATTTCCAGCGTCTGGCGAAGCTGGGTCGTATCCAGATCCGGCTTGAATCGTTCCAGATTGGTGCCAATGGGAACCAGCTCTACCGGGACAAAGTTCATGGTGAGCTGGTTGGCGGCCTGGCAGAGGTCGTTGGAAACGGCGGTAATCAGATCGGCCTGGCGCAGAGCATTGGCATTAAAGAGGCGATCCCGGAAATATTGGAATCCATTGCGGTATTGGCCTCTGGGAAGATAAATATCAGAGCCCAGCAGGGAAATCACCAGAGGATGAAAGCCGGTATAGGAGGCAGACCACCCCCGCTGGTACAGGAAAATGGCATGGAGAATGTCCGGCTGAATTTCATGGAGCAGTTCTTTAATGCGCCTGCTGCGGGCTTTGAGTACCGCGGTCTTATGTGCCTTCTTCCGTTCTGCTAGCAAACTATCCCGGTTGGGCAGCTCAATGACGATGACTCCATCAATTTGTCCGCCTTTATCGCTTAGGCAATAAACCTGGTGCCCCCGTTTGACGAAAAAGCGGAGCCAGCGTTGGACATGAATATTGGTCGCATCCGCGACGTAGCAAAGTTTCAGTATTTGTGGCAAATTGTCTTACCCAATAACCAGGACACCATCATACCACAGGGTTGTTCTATGCCAGCAAGGGGGGACTTGTTACAATACCTCAAAGAGTATCCGAACAACAAATGGAGCGTGTGGCAGAGAATGCAGTATTGGTTAATGAAATCGGAGCCTGGGGAGTATTCTTTCGAGGATCTTCTGCGGGACGGGCAAACAAAGTGGGATGGGGTGCGGAACTTTCAGGCCCGCAATAATATGAAGCTGATGAAAAAAGGGGATCCGGTGTTGATCTATCATAGCGTCAGCGATAAGCAGGTGGTGGGGATTGCCGAGGTCAGCCGGGAGCATTACCCCGACCCGGTAGATAATCCCAAGGGGCAATGGGTGTTGGTGGATATCAAGCCCGTGCGAAAGCTCAAAAAACCCGTGGATCTGGCTACTGTTAAGGAAACGCCTGAGTTGGCGGATATTGCGCTGGTCCGGCAAGCCCGGCTATCCGTGATGCCCTTGTCCAAGGCCGAATTTGAGACGCTGGTAAAGCTGGGCGGCGGGTAAGTGTGATTGGGTATGAGCGGGGCTATATCGCTTTAAAAAGTATAGCCAAGTGTCTAATTGCGGATTTTAACCCTAAAGTGTATCATAATATTTGAAGTTGGATTGATGAATAAAAAATCAATCCAACTTCGCTTTCAAAGGGATTGAGACTTCTTTCGAGAAGTCGGTGGGAATCCCGATGAGGGATTCCCACTTAAAAAACTGACGAACCCAACCAGGGATAACCACACAAAACATAGATTCCTTCGGGAATCGGTGGGAGTCTCAACAAGAGACTCCCATTTAAAAAAATCAGATTCCCTTCGGGGAATCGGCGGAAGGTCCTTCGGGGCCTTCCGTTATTTTATGTGGGGGGGGGTAAAGGG
>CAYLWC010000028.1:0-30007 GCA_964387265.1 uncultured Vampirovibrionales bacterium
TTTGTAGTCTCATTGATATTGACAGTAAAATTTTTCAATTAAAACAAAAACTTATTGATGAAGATTTACTAAAATCAAGAAATTACATTGCACATGGAGCTAAAGTATCCATTTCTCATAAGGAATATGTCTTAATAAAAGATCAAATCTTGGAGCTCCTAGAACTTTTTTCCAACCAATTAGATAACCATATTGTTCAAGAGAAATATACAGCCACATAATAGGGGTGGCGATGCACCTCTGGGGGAATGAACCCTACATCAAACAAATACAGCTGAGCTTGGAGAAATCCTGTGTGCTAAAGCTCATTTATTGCTGGGGAGGTTTCCCGTAGAATCATGCTATGGTTGATTTTTCGTGGTGAATGGAAGGAGCTTCGCGGTAATGAAAAAATTGGTGCAGGTCATGGCCCTGGCTATGGCAGGAACGTTGGTAGTCGGTCAGTTCTCAGGCGCCTGGGCGTTCAAGAAAATGAACATGCTTAACAAGGTCAACCAACTGGCCCAACCCAAGCAAGAAACAGCCCAACCAGCCCAAGCCACCCCGGCGGCGGCAGAGGTGAACAAGGCCCCCACCCAGTATGTCAATCAAAAATTCGGCTACTCCGCGCAAGTACCCGGCCAGTGGCAACGGATGAGTGGCGACGCCAACAGCGACGGGGTGCTGTTTTACGATACCCTGGGGCAGCAAGGGTCTTTTCAGGTACATACCAACTGGATGAAGGATAATTTCCCCGTCCAGTCCTCGCTCCAGGCCATGGCCCAAGACAGCGAGCAGCGCCTGAAGCATGGGGAGCTGGAAAAGTACTACCGCAAGGACTTTACCGTCAAAGACAAAAATGGCAAGGATATCGCCCTGTTTCAGGGGTACGTGACCATTGAGGCAGGCCAAAAGCCCGATATCCGCCGGATGCAATGGATTGGATACGGCAAGGGCAATTACTACAACTTCACCTGGGCTTCCAAGCCGGAGCAGTTTGAGGCCTACCGCCCCGCCTTTGAGGACATTCTGGGTCAGATCCAGTTTGCGCGCTAGGGCGGAGCGAAATTCCTGAGAAAATCCCTGGTCTGGTGGCCGGGGATTTTCTCAAAAAAAACTCACCCATCGCCTTGAACGGGGGAGTGCTGGTATGCTATATCTACGCAAGTCCCCTCAGTTACTATTTGACACCCCCGTGACCGGGCAGGCAAAAAGGACGCATCACGCATGATCAGGCCGCTGTATAACTGGACCATGTCCCTGGCTGGACACAAGCATACCCGCTGGGTGTTGGCCGGGATTTCGTTTATAGAGAGTTCTTTCTTCCCGGTGCCGCCCGATGTGTTGCTGATGCCGATGGTGCTGGAGAAGCGGGAAAACGCCTGGCAGTATGCCCTGATCTGTACGCTCGCCTCGGTGGTGGGGGCGTTTCTGGGCTACGCCATCGGGATGTTTTTCTTTGAGGCGGTGGGGCAACCCATTATTGAGTTCTACGGCAAGGTCGAAGAGTTTGAGCAACTCAAAGAAGCCTTTGCCGCCAATGGTTGGTGGATTGTCTTTATGGCGGGCCTGACGCCGTTTCCCTATAAAATCATCACCATTACCAGCGGCTTATTTGCCCTCAACCCGGTGATTTTTTGCATCGGCTCGATTGTGGGCCGGGGCATGCGCTTCTATGCGGTGGCGGCCCTGCTCTGGAAGTACGGCAAGCCCATTCGTCGCTTTATCGACAAGCACCTGGGCTGGCTGACGATTCTCTTCACCCTGCTCCTGGTAGGCGGGTATTACGTGGTAAAGGTCCTGCTGGATTAAGCTCCATCTTCTTCGGAGGCTTCTTCTGATGCTTCTTCTGGCTCTTCGTAGATGTCTTTCCACATCCGAATCAACTCAAAGAAGAGATCCTGCACTTTTTCCCCGGTCTGGGCGTCTTTGCAGTGCATGATCCTGAACATGTCAAATTTCAGCGGATCCCCGTGGGTGCCTTCCACAATCAGATGCAGGTGCTTTAAATCCATCTTGATAATGCGCGCCTGATCCCAGTAGGCTTCTTGCCCGTCCTGGTTGGTGTAGTAAAAGCTCACGTAGCGGGGGATTTTCCGCTGGCTAAAGGCGGGCCAGTCCGGGTGATCCTGAATGGTCCGGGTCTGTTGCAGGGCAGAAAGCAGTTCATCCAATCCCATTTGTACTTACTCCGCTAAATTACACCGACTGAGCAGCTCTACCCGCCGCCGGGTCCGCTCGGCAGCCCCGGCATACACCTGCGCTAACGCCTCTGCTAAAGAAATCCCTTCTGCTTCCGCCTGCCTGCGGGCTCGGAGAATCAGGGCTTCTATGCCCTTTTCCGGTTGCTGCGGCTGGACCTGTTGAAACAGCGCGTCCAGGCGGTGCCAGTACTCCCGCTCCAGCTCACTGAGGGTTTGGTAAAAATCCGAAGAAGGCGAGTTGGACTTCATGAGGTTACCGCGCACCGGCCAGGCTGCGAATTTCATCTTGCAGGGCCTCAAACTCCCCAGGGGCGTATGACAGCAGTTCAATCTCATAGCCATCCGGGTCCTCGATAAACGCCATAGAACCCCCATTGCTTCGTTCCGACGGTTCTTCGGTGACTTTCACCCCGGCTTGGCGCATCTGGGCAATGGCGGTGTTCATATCTTCCACCCGAAAAGCCAGGTGAAATATATCTTCCGGCAGATGAAAATCGGGATCCCAGGGCAAGTAAGCCAGTTCCAGCTCGGTGGGGGAACCGGGCATGGTCATAAACGCCAACTGGCTGCCACGGGGCGAGGTTTTGCGGTCCCGGCAAACCATCTTGAAGTGGGTGGAATAAAAGGCAATGGACCGTTCCAGATCTCGGACCTTCAATCGGGTGTGTAAAAACATACAAATACTCCCGTGCGCTGACATGACGATGTGAGTCCCTCTGTTATACCACTTCCAACGGGGAAGCTTAAGCCCGGATCTGGCATCCCGACTCCTCCCTCCACACTTCCTATGACTGGGGGGTGTCCTCGGGGCAAAAAAAATGTCATAGTCTGAGTCAGGGTTAAAGATCGCTGGAGAGCCGGATTCATGCGCTTGTCGCTGGCCATGATTGTGAAAGACGAAGAGCAGGTGATTGAACGGGTGTTATCCTGCGCCCGGAGCTTTTGCGATGAGCTGGTGGTGGTGGATACGGGCTCAACGGATAAAACGGTGGAAATTGCCGAGCGCCTGGGGGCCAAGGTGTTTCATTTTGAGTGGATCAATGACTTTGCCGCCGCCCGGAACTGCTCGTTTTCTCACTGCACCGGCGAGTGGATCATCTGGCTGGATGCCGATGACGTGGTGCCGCCAGAGTCCCAGGCAAAAATTCGGGAACTGATGAGCCAACCCATAGACGAGAGCGTGGACCGGATTGTCTGTAGCTATGATATTGCCTTCGCCCCGGATGGACAGTGCCTCATCAGCATGCCCCGAGAGCGGATTCTTCGCCGCGCTTCTGGTGGGCAATGGGAATATCCCATTCATGAGGCGTTTGTTCAACCAGAAAACACCCGTTACATGAACCGGCTGGATATTCGTATTGAGCATCACAAACCAGAGGTCTACGTAGAACGATCCAGTGACCGCAACCTGCTGATGCTGGAAAAGCTCATTGCCCAAGGGGATCGCTCGGCCCGGAATCTGTACTATTACGGCAAGGAGCTGAAAGCCCACCAGCGCCCTGAAGAGGCCATTCGGGCCTTTCAGGAGCATTTGGAAGCCAATCCCGAAAAAAACGCCACCCGGTATCAAGCGTTACACCAAATGATGCTGTGCGCCATGGAGTTGCAGCAAGAAGCCCAAGCCATCCAATGGGGGCTCCAGGCCATTGAGGTGGATTGCTCCCGGGCGGAAGCCTACATGGAACTGGGGGTGATCTACTACCGGCAAAAAGCGTTTGCTGGCGCCATCCCCTTGTTACATGCCGCCTCTACCGCCAGACGTCCCACCACCGGGTCCATTCAGGAAGCTGATTATACCTGGCGTCCGTATCATTACCTGAGCCTCTGTTATGAAGGCCTGGGTGAGTACCAACAAGCCATTGACGCCGCCACTAAAGCCCTTCGGACCATCCCTGACAAAGCGGTGGTGATCAGTAATATTCAATGCTTTGCCAGTAAGCTTTCCAGTCAACAAACTCCCAGTCAATAAACATCGTAGCGTTTTCAAAGGCCCAATAAACGTGATTAATTTTGACCCTGCCAAACATGCCCGCCTCAACACGCTGGATTTTAAGCCACCCCTTCCCAACCCCCTGGTACAAAAAGTCTTTCACTGGCTGATTCCCTCCATTTGCAAGAATACCCTGAAGGGACTCTCCGTTGAGATTGATCCGGTCTCGATGGAAAGGCTCCGAATCATTCAGGGGGAACGATGCCTGATCCTGCCCAACCATCCTTCGGAGTGGGATCCCTGTGTGATTTTTGAGCTCGGTCGGCGACTCAAAGAGCATTTTTATTTTGTGGCCGCCCGCGAAGTGTTTGATTACAGCTACGGCCTGCGAGGATGGCTATTTCAGCGACTGGGCGTATACTCCTTGGTGCGGGGCAGTCATGATCGAAAATCCCTGAAAACCTCCATGGAGATTTTATCGGAGAACCAGGGGCGTCTGGTGATTTTTGTGGAAGGGGAAATTTCCAACCAGAATGAGACGTTGCTTCCGCTGGAAACTGGCGTGGTTCAACTGGCATTCATGGCCCTCAATGATAGCTATAAGTCCGTTCATAAAAATCTGGACACGTTGCCCTCACTGTATGTTTGCCCAGTCGGCATTCGCTATGTCTATCAAGATGAAGGGCTGAAAGAAACCATTGAAAATACCATCCAGCGCTTGGAGAAAGCAACAGGGACTATTCCAGATAACAAAAGCTGGGTGGATCGGCTGAAAGCCATCTCCATCCAGGTGCTAACCGGTGCGGCCAGACAAATCGGGTATCCACTGACCCCCCAGCTATCACTGGTCCAAAATATCGCTGGTTTGTCTGATTTTATGCTCGTCAAGCTGGAACAGGTCATTAACCTACCAGCAGACCAGGGGCTCACTTATCTGGATCGGGTCCGGCGAATTCGTAATACCGTGGACAAAATTTTGACCCAGACGCTGAGCGAAGAGCCCACTGTGTATGAAAAACGGTTGTATGACCATCAAAAAGCCATCTTGAAAAATTTCCATCAGGATCTGGATCGTCTGGTGAATTTTGTGGCCATTTATGAGGGTTACCTGCAAGAAGACATGGATGATCACCGCTACGTGGAACTCATTCGACGACTGGAGCGGGAGGTGTTTGGGTCTTTTATTCTGGTTCACCCTCGAAAAGGCATTGTCAGCGTCCCGGAGCCCATTGATCTCAAGCAGCACTTTGCCCGGTTCCTAGAGGATAAAAAGGCTACGGTGGAAGATATCACCGCTGTCATTGAACAAAAGCTGTATGCAGGAATTCAGCCCGATGTAGCGGTAAAATAGATATAATGGCAGGATAAACATGGTAAGGGAGGCTTCTCCCTTTCCTAGATACCCATACCAGCCTCTTTGACCCGGCAGCGCCCACTGTCGCAGAAGCTGGCCCAACCCAAATATTATCGCCAGTTGGGGTAAGCCAGCTGTGGAATGTAGAAATAGGAAAGGTCGGTTAATATAAATAAAAAAGCGTTTGAGGGTGCACATTGATGGTTGTTCAAAAAGTCCTACAGGAAGTTAAACACCTTTTACTCTACACAGCCTACCTGGCTTTATTCTCCATTGCCTGGAATATTACCTTTGGAATGTAACGATTCAGAACCTAAAAGCATCTTTCACCTTGGTAACAACCCATTCCCCCCTCAATACCCAGATAGTGTTTGTTGACAGGCAAAAATCCTATCCATGCAGGTTGTGCACAGGATTTACATTGGTACTTTGGTACTGTTTTAAAGCTGAGCCATTTCGGACGTGATGCAAGGCAGATATAATAGAGGCAAGCAGATGTTTCGTAATGTGTCCTTGGGTATAAGAAGACATCCACAATGAGTACTGAACACTCTCCTGTCTGTGTAATAACAGGCATTGAGACCTCTATACTTCCTCTAAGCCAAACCATTCAAGCCTTATCCATTCCATCGTTTCTGCTGAATGATCAAGGAATCGTTCTGTCTGTCAACCCGGCATTTTCTCGCTTGCTTGGAAAAGACCCAGAGCAGCTCATGGAACAGAAGCTCTCTGAATGTATACCTAACCTCTCGGACCTGCCTTGGACTGAAATAGCCGGAAAACTCACCCCAGAGCAACCTGTCTATGACTACCAGATCGCGCTCTGTAGCGATCAATCATTAGAACAAATCCAGTATAAGCTACAAATACAGCGGTTGGAACTGCCTTCGCTTCTGCTTGGGCAAATCTTACCGGGCTCTGCAAGCGCAATTGACCTTAAAGGCATTCCAGAAAACAATCCCCATTTCATTGCCCAATTTTCCAGAGAAGGCGATATTATATACATGAATCCGGTGCTCAAATCTTTTCTGGAAACTAACAATCATTCCGGCGATCTCTTCTCGTTACTCCCTTCCAATCTTGATGAGCTACTTAAGCAGCGGAACTCTCATCAGATCATTGAAACCAAGTACCTCAACAATGATTACCGCTGGCATATCATAACCCCGGAGGAGATAGGTCCAACCACTCTGTACGGTTACGATATTAGCCAGTACAAGGAACATCACGACGAGCTTTCTTGTCTTTTTGCGCTTTCTCCGGAAATGATGCTCATCACTCATTTTGACACCAGCATCAAAATGGCCAATCCCATGGTTTATGAGATGCTGGGCTACACCCCCTTGGAAATGCTCAACAAACCGTTTAAGGATTTTATCCATCCCGACGATTATGACAGTGCGCTGTCTGAATTTAACAAAATTGCCGACGGACAAAATACATTTCACTACGAAATGCGGGTCTTCACGAAATCAGGCGAAACCCGATGGACACTTTGGTCGGCCTATGCGGATACCGATAAAAAAACCGTTTACTCCGCCGGTCGCGATATTACTAGATATAAAGAGCTGGAAGAAAAACTGGCGGGTAGTGAAAGAAAGTTTAAAACCATTGCCGATGCGGCGCCTGCTATGTTATGGATGGGAAGCAATGACGGCAGCGGCTATAAATATGTCAACATGTCATGGCTAAAATTCTCTGGCCGCCCCGAGGCCGAAGAACTGGGGTTTGGATGGACGGACAATATTCACCCGGATGACCTGGAAACCTACATGGAAATTTATCATCAGGCCATTACCACACAACGCAGTTACCAAACAGAGTACCGTTTCAAGCGGCATGACGGAGAATACCGATGGGTCTGGGAAAAAGGGTGTCCCGTTTTTAATAGCGAGGGCGAGTGCACCGATTACGTGGGCTCCGTGATTGACATTACCGATGAGCGACAACTCTATATGGAATTAATTGAAATCAAGGAGATGTTTCGATCCGCCTTTGATAACGCCGCGTTAGGCATGGCCATGGTATCTCCGCTGGGTCGCTTTATTCGCGTCAATGAGGCGTTATGCCAGATGCTCGGGTATTCCGAAGAGGAATTGGTTGGACTCCATTTTAACGATATTACCTATCTGGATGATACCCTGACCGGTATTGACTTAATTATGCAATTGCTCAACGGAACGGTCAAAAACATCAATTTTGAAAAGCGTTATGTCCACAAACACGGTTATTTGATCTGGGCTCAGGTCACCTCAAGCCTGGTTCGTAATACCAGTGGAGAACCGCTTTATTTTATCAGTCAACTGCAAAACATTAATCACCGCAAACAAATGGAAGGCGAACTCAAAGAATCTGAGCGGTTCGCCCATGGCACCGTAGACTCATTATCCGCACATATTGCCATTATTAATGAAGAGGGCATTATCATTGCAGTTAACCAGGCGTGGCGGGAATTTGGAACCATTCATGGCATTATGGAAGATCATGCCTGCCTGGGTGTATCTTATTTTGAAGTCTGCAATCCCGGTGGCCAATACGGGGAATACGCTTGTCAGGCATTAACAGGAATCCGGAGTGTGTTAAATCAAGAAGCAGAGTTTTTCCACCTGGAATATCCTATTGAAAGCAACGGGACAATCCTTTGGTTTGATATGCGCGTCACGCCCTTTGAAGGGGAAGGTCCTGTCAAGGTGGTTATCGCCCATGAGAACATCACCCTCACCAAACTGGCTGAAGAACAGGTTATCGAGGCAAACAAAACCCTGCGTCGTTTAAACAGACAACTAAAGCAGGAATTGTACGAACGGAAATTCCTGGAAAGCCAGCTCATCCAGGCGCAAAAAATGGAGTCGGTCGGGCAACTGGCTGCCGGGGTTGCCCATGAGATCAACAACCCGGTTGCGTTTGTAAAAAGCAATCTGGAAACGCTGGAGGAATACCTGCAGATCTATCTGAAGCTCGTAACGCTCTATGAAAAAGTCACACCCTGTCTGGATCCGGTAAGTCGGGAGCGGGCCGCAGAATATTTATCCGCCATAGAAGAGCTTCAAAAACAAGAACACATTGAATGCGTGTCCCAGGATATTTTTAATTTAATGGAAGAATCCAAAGAAGGGCTACGCCGGGTCATTGAGATTGTTCGGAGCCTTAAGAGCTTTGCGAGAAAAGATGAAGAAAAGAAGCAAATGGCCGATATCAACGAGTGTATTAAAACCACACTCAAGGTCGTTTGGAATGAATTGAAATACAAATGCAAGGTCATTGTTGATTTGGGTGAGCTGCCGCTCATTCCCTGTCATCCTGGACAGTTAAACCAGGTGTTAATGAACTTGCTGGTCAACGCGGCGCAAGCCATTCCCGAGAAAGGGGAAATCGTTATTGAAACCAAAGCGGAGCCTGAAAAGGTCATTATCCGTATCTCTGACAATGGGCAAGGCATTGCGGAAGAACATCTCAGCAAAATTTTTAACCCCTTCTTCACCACAAAACCCATTAGCACCGGAACCGGGCTGGGCCTGTCCATTACATACGATATTATTCAAAAACATGGCGGTAATATTGAAGTCAGCAGTAAGTTGGGCCTGGGTACCACCTTTACGATTCACCTGCCCAGACAATAGCGTTAATTGGCCGCCTACTTTTTCTCGTGCTGATCGGCCAAAGTTTTGGCAAACAATGCCGCCTGGGTTCGGTTAGACACTTTCAGCTTATCCAAAATATGGACCAGGTGGTTTTTAACGGTCCGTTCACTAATGGATAACTGCTGGCCAATCTCACGGTTGGTCAACCCTTGGCCCACCAAAAGCAACAGCTCCTTTTCCCGGTTGGTCAGCTTATTGATCAAGTCGGTTTGATATGGGTTATTAACCTCAATATATGGCTGCCGCGCCTTTTTTGACCACTCCACCCGACGCAGGAGCGCTTCAATGTGAACGGAGAGGTTTTCAACCGTGACAGGTTTTGTTAAAAAGGAATCAGCCCCTCGACGAAGCCCCGCAATACGATAAAATTCATCATCCGACTGGGTCAGCATGAGAATGGGTACATGGGGATATTTGGATTTTTTTCGAACCTCTCGCAGGACAGCCCAGCCATCCATTTCAGGCATGACAATATCCAGAATAACCAGATCAAAGGGCTCACTACTGGCTTCCAGAATTTGTAACCCTTCTTTCCCATTCACGGCGACCACAACTTCGTAACCCAGTGATAAAACAATATCGCGAATCACATTGGGCTCATCATCCATCAACAGGAACTTATACATGCAATACTACCCATACCACTGAAAAGAAACTTGAATATGATAACTCTGACTCCAACCCGGAGTCGATGAGTTTGGTCATTCCTCTTACCTCTTAAACGGGTAAAAGGGAGTAGGCATGCGCCCAGGACACCCTTACTGGGTATATTCCATTCTATCGTTTGATTGACCAAAATCATATACCCTAATCAGAATACTTCATGCTCCACAAAAAAGCTACTCTGACTGGAGAAAATAGCCTATGGCTCTACAAAACTGGTACTATAGGACTATTAATGGTGCGATAAAACCAACCGAAGAGGTAAGTAGAAACCGGCATAAAATGGCTATACCTAGGTCTACCCAAGCAAACACAAGTGTTTCCATTAATACAATGGAGTTGTAACCCCATGAGCCTTCCTAAAGTTCTGGTTGTTGACGATGAGCCATCTATTTTAAACGCTCTGCAACGGCAGCTCCGACATGAAAAAATACAGCTCACCATTACCAGTTCACCCTTTGAGGCCTTGCGGCTTGTAGAAAAAGAGCATTTTACAATCATTATCTCTGATCAACGCATGCCCAGCATGGAGGGGACCAAGCTGCTTGAGCGGGTTCGGGATATATCACCGGATACGATTCGGATTATTCTAACCGGCTATGCGGATATTAAAGCCGCCTCTACATCAATTAATCATTGCCAGGTTTTTAAATTTCTATCTAAGCCATGGGAAGATGATGAGCTGAAAAGCGCCATTCACGAAGCTGTCTCCACTTACCACAAAAACGTGGAAAACGCAGAGAGCCAAAAAAAAAATGAGCTCTTAAAGGCGCAGAATCAGGAGTTGATCAAAAAAAACCTGATCAAACACCAGGAAATTCAAGAAATGGATAACCTGCTCGCCAGTTCCTATGCCGCTTCGGTAGAAGCACTTGCCTCCATACTCAAGATGTATCATACCCATTTGTTTCTCCATTCCAAAAAGGTGGCCGAAATTTGTAGAAAAGTGGCCAAACAAATGGAATTACCCCATCACTACATTCTTCAAGTGGAGGTGGCGGCGCTTTTGCACGATGTCGGAAAACTGAAGGTAAAACGGGAGATCCTCAGAAAGCCCATTTCCCTGCTGACAGATAAAGAACAGGAGCAATTAAGCACCTACCCCCTGGATGGGGAAGCCATTGTCAGGCGGCTTCCAAAGTTTGAATTGGCCGCCCATTTTATCCGTCACCAATGTGAACATTTTGATGGTACCGGATACCCGGATAACCTGCTGGGCCCCAATATTCCCCTGGGTTCCGCCATCATCACCATCGCAGACAGGTTAGAAAATCTGATGATGGGGCGCACGGAACATAAAAAACTGCCTCTTATCCAAGCTCTGGAAGTGATCCATGCCCGCACGGGAACTTATTATGAGCCTGGCATTGTACAGGTATTTATTGAATGCTTCTCTCCTCAGGACGCCGACATCCACCTGAGAAATAATGGCCCGACTGGACCGGGTGAACTGGACTGGGTTCATATTGCCAATCAGGAACTGCACCAACATCAACAAGTAATCGAACATTCTAGCCCCGATAATCTCCAAGAAACGCCCAATTCAACAGATCCGACAGCCGGGTCTGTTGATGGTGATCCCCCCATGCCCCACAAAGACCCTACGGAACACCCTGGTGATAAGTACTCAAACAGCCCCAAATTGAAGGATAGGAAAGTTCAGCAACCTGCCCCACCGAGCCGACACAGTACCGATCACCCACAATACGGGCCTTCTACTTTCCCCTCTAGGCAAAACGACTCCACAAAGGCTCTGGAATGGATTTCCAACTTTGCCCAGGAAGTTCTGTTCGAATCGCCGGAACCTGAGTCCACTTTCCTGTTTTCAGGTCATAAACCGGAATATGAGCTTGAATATGGGATTGCTCCAGATGGTATCATCCCAGCAGGGTTAGAAGCAGCCGCGTTGGAATATGATGTGGATGAAGAAGCCGAGGAGGAACCCAAAATCCCATACGCCTCCTATTATCCGGCTTACGACCCGACGAAACCTGAAACGTCTGGGCATTCTGCCCTGCCTGCACCGGAATTCTATGCCGAGGAAAGCGAGGATGCGGAGGAAGAGGGAGCTTATTATCCTTCTCTTATCCCAAACGCTTCTGCCCGCTCGTCTCCTCCCATTGCCTCCTTCCAGTATCCAGGGGAGACATATTCCAAATCCATGAATATAGACACTGAGAATATAGAAACTGACATAGAAGAGGAAGAGGAGGTGGAGCTGATCTTCGTCCCACCGCCTCCCAATTCCTACAGAACAACCCGTCAAACAGATTCTCCTTCTAACGTGTTTCCGACCCCTCCCTACATCAGCGAAAACATGGCATACCAACACCCTCTCGTAGCACGCCCTTCTCGCTCGGCTCCGCCCCCCAAGGCATCTCCCAGGGCATCCCTAAACCATGTTTCAACCACCTCCCCAAAGTTCCCACAAAGGAGCGTTAATAAGCCGCAGCCAGATCCAAGGGAGGGCATCTATCCTGTAGGATACCCGCGCCGTAAAAAACGCAAGCGCCCGACCTATAAGGAAACTCGCATTGATATTCAGGATTTATGTGCCGGGATGGTCATTTCCCGGGATTTAATTACCGAGCGAGGGGTCAAGCTACTCCCCAAAAACACCATTGTTGGCCTGGAAATCCTGCATCAGCTACAAAACTTCCTGAAATCGGACCCCCCATCCGATGGCGGTATTTATATCTATATCCGCTAGATACTTTAGCCTGCTAACCTTAAATAAGTCAGGCGGTGCTGGCAGGAATCCATCCAGGCCCATGTCTTGAAATAACCCTCTGGAAAGCCAATCGGGTTCTCGCGCTTTGCCACCAATTGCGCCTTGAGAGCCTGATAATAGTGAGGAGACTCCAGCATCTCCTGAACGACCTCCCGTGTTCCACAAGCAGGGCACTGGGCTTCTTTTGGAAAAACCCGCCTCAACGAATACTGGGTTGCTCTGCGGTGCAGGCAACCGGCACAGCGAAGAGACACCCACTGGAAAACAACTCCCTCCCCACAATCCGGGCAGTAGCATTGCCCTTCTGCGATGGGCATTCTGGGATGTCGGCATTTCCAGGAGAGCTGTATCCCCCAGTAAACGCAATCCAGGAGGTACTCATGCCACTTGTTCATGAAAACAGACTCCTTGAGGCTGTTACAGATCATAATCACAATATTTTGAAAATCCATGGCTCGAAAAGTCACGGCGCCATCGCATCCCATCGCACATTTTCTTAATGTTCCTTCTCATGACATCGCAAGGATGGTATAAAAGAGTACTGTGGGCAACACAAAACCCTTGGGAGCAGAAAGCATGCTGGCGACATTGCTGGAAAAATTCAAAATCGCCATTCAAGATCCTGAATGCCTGTTTTGCCATGCCGATCTAACAGGCAGTCAGCCCTTTTGCCAACATTGCACCAACCGCCTGGGGCTAAGAGAAGCCCACCCCATCCTTCGAGTTGGCCTTTTCCAGTCCCATGCGGCCACGTTGTTCAACCCGGCTTTCAAGCGCCTGCTGTACCAATACAAGTTTCATCATAAAACCCAGCATACCGATACCCTGGTTGCCTTGCTCACCCAATACTGGCAACAACAACCCGTATTACCCGAGGTTCTAGTCACTTCAATCCCCGCCCATCCCCAAAGACAAGATACCGTCGCGCCCATTGCCATGAAATTCGCCCGGTATTTTGGATATCCCTACCAGGCGGGGCTACTTGAATGGTGCCGGAAAGTGGAACCACAGCATACGTTATTTGGAAAGCGAAAGCGCTATGAGAATCTGCTGGGCAGTCTCCAGGTCAACTCGGATGGGGTCGCTGGTGGCAAAACCATTTTAATTGTGGATGATCTGACCACAACCGGAGCCACCTTGTATGAGGCCAACCAAGCCCTTCACCGAAGCAGGCTGTCTGTGGATAAGACGTTTGGTCTGGCCTTGTCCTATGTTCCCCTTGCCTTCCAACGCCGCTTGCTCCCTTATCATGAATAACTCATGTTAAAAGCCCAGGATCATTTTTTTATTCCCTCTGCCAGCAGCGAGCCCCCTCGCTCCATTCAACTTGGTTTACTCGGCCTGGAGCCCGCAGGCAAGCAAGTGTATCAGCAGTTGCACGCAAACCCGGAAATTGAGTTTCAGGGACTATCCATTCCCACCCACCAACAGCCGGAAGGCAGCTCCCTCCATCCGCCCTTGCTCGTCAAGAATCTGGCAGAGCTGGTTCGGGATGAGAGCCTCCATGCGGTGGTAGAATCACTTCCGGCGGATACCACCCGGAATCTGGACCTGGCACGGGACTGGGTTATGGAAGCCCTCTTGCAAAAAAAGCATGTCATTACCGGAAACAGTGCCCTAATGGCCCGGTACGGGGCAGAGCTTATTGATCTGGCAAAAACCCACCATGTCTGCCTGCATTATGAGGGAACCGTGGGGCTGCCGTTTTTATCCCCCTTGCAACAGCTTGCCGCCGAAGGTCCGGTTTTAGAATGCCTGGCCGTTTTCAGCCCCACTGCCAGCCTGATTCTTCACCTCATGGAAAGTCAGGGTGTGGACTACGCGCAAGCGTTCCAGCCTTTTGCCGAGCCTTTTCTGAATGACAAAATCGGCTACCGCAAGCTCAAGGGAGAATTAGAGGGGATTGAAGCGGCAAACCAGCTGGCGGTACTGGCATCCATTCTGTACCGTAAACGCATTGAGGCTCAGCATATTTATACCAAGGGTATTTCTGGCTTAAACTATGTGGATTTGCGCCATACCAAGGCCCTGGGCTTTAATACCCAGTTTCTGGGCATGATTCGTCAGGCGGACGCCGGATATCTAGACCTCCGGGTCCATCCAACGCTAATGCCCGAAGACCATACCCTGGCCAAGCTCCCCAGAAATGCGGTTTCGCTCTGGGTCAAGCCCCAGAATGGAGGGGAATTTGTTTTTAGTAGCCAGGATGCCACGCCCACGGCGGCCATGATGGCTCGGAACCTGCTCACGTTGGTGAGTCAACTCAAGCAGGGGCTTCAGCCTATCACACCCAGTGAACCTGAAATTAAGGGGTTTGCCAACATCTTACCAATTACGGAAACCCAAAACCGTTATTATCTTAGAATCAGCTCTCCCAGTGGATCCCAACTGCTCAACAACATTGGCCGGGTATTTGGGCAGCATCATATTGAATGCCAGCAAACACAACAGCTTTCGGCTCAGGAAAAACCCACCTTGCTGCTTGTTACCAACAAGATATCTGAAGAGCAGCTTCGAAAAGCCCTGGATTCCCTCATTCAAAGCGATACCCAATTGCAAATCCATTGTGTGTTAAGGGCCTTATAGTGTCTCGCTTTGGAAAGCATACGTAGTCTACTTTTCAAATGAAAGAGGGCGTTGGATAAACCCAGACGCCCCCTCCATTATCATTAGCCTTTGGCAAACCCAATAGAGATCAACTCAATAGAGCCCCCCAGTCCGCTTGGGAGATCTGTCCTGGTTTCCCGTCTTGAGCGGCCAGCCTGTGAAGGTCAGTATGGCTGATACCCACCTGACCATCCAGGGAAGCCACCTGATCATATTGCGCCATCAATCGACTGGTATACTCCTGAGCGGATTGCAACGCCTGCATTCGAACGGATTCAGGGATGCTGCTTGCCCCCCGACTGGCTAATTTTTCCAATGACTCGTTCAACCGCTTCAGGTGCTCCTGAAGCTCCTCCTTAGACACGGCCCCATCTTGGTTACTATCCACTTGTTTCAGATAGGCATTGGCAATTCCGGTCGGCAAACCGGGTTTTTCCATGAACAATACGGATGGATCAACACTACCGGGCGAGGCATGCCGCAATTGATTGAGCATCCCAGGCAATTTATCCATCCCCTTGAAAATAACTTCCGCCGCAATCCCGGCAAAAGGCGTACCCAGCCCCCCGGTGTGTTTACTGACGGCTTTCACCACTTCCTGGTTTTTCGATAGGATCGACAGACCATGTAGCCCCATAGAGAGGGCTGCTTGTCCTAATGTCATAAAATATACCCCTTCGATTGACTCTCTCTCTGGTGAGTCCCCTCTGTTTTATCTTGCGACCTGATATTCTCAGAATAGCGTCATGGCCATTCCTTCCACCTCATCTCAATGGACGAACCGGATCAACAAATTTTTCTCCAGTGTATAAACCCCTTACAGAAGGCCGGAAAACTCGAGAATTCGTGTTACGACTGCCCCAACCATAAAGGCCACCAGCCAGGAACCAAAAAGAATCGTCAGGGTTTCTCTCACCCCCCGCTCTTTCCAAATTACCGCGGCGGACGCCACACACGGTACAAAGAGCGTAATGACAATCAACGCCGTCAGAATCTGAACGGCGGTCAGGGTTTCCTGCATAAAGAGCAAGCCAGCGGCCCCGAAATCCCGACGGACCATCCCCATAATAAACACTTGGGCCGTTTCACCGGGCAGGTGTAAAATGGCTTGGGTTAAAGGCGCAACCAACCGCTCAATGACCTTTAAGGCACCGGACGCCTGGAGGACCGCCACAAAGAATGACCCCAGAACAAACAAGGGGGCTGCTTCCAGGATAAAATACTTGGTCCGAATCCAGGATTTTTTGGCCACGTTTTTAAAGGAAGGCAGGCGAATGGGGGGCAGATCCAGCACCAGGGCCGTGGATTTGCCAGGGAGAATTTTGTTCAGAATGGTTCCCAGAATCACCAGCACCGTAAAGAGGGTAGCCACATAAATACCCCAGCCCAATAAGCCGCCACCGACTGCCATCAAGGCCATAATCACCGCCAATTGCGCCGAACAGGGAATGGTGATGGCTAATATCGTCGAAGCAATGGTCCGCTCCCGCTGAGACGTCAGCACCCGAGTCGAAACCGTCGCCATCGTCACACACCCAAAGCCCAGAATCAGCGGAATCACCGCCCGACCGTTCAAGCCGATTTTATTGAGCAGGCCATCACTCAATACAGCAATCCGGGGCAGATACCCGCAGTCTTCTAACAGGGAAATATACACATAAAAGCCCAGGACCAAGGGGAATAAGACCCCAAAAATGTACTGGATACTCATGGTCAGGACCCCAAACTCCCCGCTCAGGACCTGATAGAGAAAGCTCCCCTCCGGCACCAGGGCTGAAACCACCTGTTGAATCAAGGGGATAATGCCCACAAACAGCTCCGGGGACTCTCCCAGCATGATGACGCCTTCAGTGAAATCCACCAGATCTCCGGCCACCCAGACACCAATCACCTGATACAAGAGGTACAGAACCCCCAGCATGCTGAGCATTCCTACCAAGGGGTGAAGCAGCCACTGACCCATCTGGTGTGAGAATTGCTTGGTCAAGGTCTGGGGTTGGTCTTTATCCTGGACCACTTGTGAGGCCAGGGCGTTGACATGATGGCGCCGATGACCGTAAATCTGAATCCGCTGACCCGGATCAGCCTCACACGCTTTCAACTCATCAAGCGGAGGGATGTCCGGGGTCGTATGGCCAACTCTGGCTTGGGGAATGGCAGCTTTAACCTCATCCAGCCCTTGCCGATGCACAGCAACTGTTGGCAGGACGGGGACCCCCAGGAATTTTTCCAGAGCCACCAAATCAATTTCCAGGTGCCGGGCCTTGGCCTCATCCATCTGGTTCACCGCCACAATCATGGGCTTGCCGTAATCCAGAATCTGCTGGGTCAGGAACAGATCCCGCTCCAGACTAATGGCGCTGACCACATTCACCACCACATCGGCCGATAAAATCGTTTTCGCCGCCACGGTTTCCTCTTCGCTCATCGCGGATAAGCCATACACCCCAGGGGTATCCTTGAGGAGATATTTTTCTCCCATCCGCCCCTTGGGTACATCCACCGTGGTACCGGGGAAATTGGAGACATTGACGTATTTCCCGGTATAGGCGTTAAAAAACAGGGATTTTCCCACATTGGGGTTTCCAGCCAGCACAACCACCATCGGCTTATCAACGGTAGGAGGCACTTCTGGCGGGCTCGATTGTATCATGTCTGAACTCACGGTTTCCGGGCTCTTTTCTTCAAGGACCAGCACAATTTTAGACCTCCTGCCTTTCCACCTCAATCCCCCGGCAAATCTCTCGTCCCAAGGCAATTTCCACTTTACCCCGAGTCACCACCAAGGGCCCTCCCGGAACTTTTGAGGTGAGACGCAGGCTGGCCCCTTCTGAAATCCCCAGACGCAAAGCCAAAGTCGCCACTTCAGGATCCTCAATCCGACTCACCCGAAGCGTTTCTCCTACATTGGCCTGATCCAGCATCATTCCCTTCTCTTTCAAGTCTTACGTGCCCGTACACCTTTTTGAGAATTATTATCAAAAAGCAACGTAATTACAAGTAAAGAAAGACGCAGACAGCCCAAAGATTGCTCGGGACACAGCAGCTTAACAGGTAAGGCCTTGCAATTGCTCTTCCAAGACCGTCAGCTGCTGGTTGACTTCATTGAGCCGGGCCTTGTTTTTCTCAACCACCGGCGCCGGGGCCTTTTCCAGGAAATCAAAATTGCTCATCATTTTGTAGAGTTGTTCTTGCTCCTTGGAGAGGGCTTCCATTTTCTTTTGCAGGCGCTCCCGCTCCTGGCCAATATCAATAATCCCTTCTAGGGATACCAGAATCCGGGTGTGGCCCACCATGTTCACCCCGCAGTTTTCCGCGCGGCCATTGGGCTTTTCATGAATATCCACGGTGTCCAGCTTCACAAAGTGCTTGAGAATCTCCAGCCCCTCCTGGATGGCGTTGCGCTCCTTGGGCTCGGCCGCCTCAATCACCACGCTCACCGGTTGCTGATGTGGCACGTTGTACTGCTGGCGAATATTGCGGATGGCCCGGACCGCTTCCAGCAAGAAGTCCGTAGATTCGTTAATCTGGGCATCAATCAGACCGGGATCCGCTTGCGGGTACGGGGCAATCATAATAGAAGCGCACTGGCGATGGGGCAGCTTCTGGTAAATTTCTTCCGTCAAATACGGCATGACAGGATGCAGGAGGCGGAGGGTCCCCTCCAGCACATGCAGAAGAATCCGCCGGGTGTTCATCGCCACGGCTGGATCGTCCTTCAACTGCTTTTTGGCATATTCCACATACCAGTCACAGAAACTGTTCCAGCTAAACTCGTAGAGGGTATCGGCCAATTCCCCGAATTTGTACTCGGAAAGCAACGTGTTGGCCCGGTCCACGGCGGTATTGTAGCGGCTCAAGATCCACCGGTCCATGGGAGATAAGAGGCTACGGTCAATGGGCTGGTTATCCACCCCATCAATGTTCATCAGCACAAAGCGGGAAGCGTTCCAGAGCTTGTTGGTAAAAAGCCGGCCCAGCTCCACTTTATCCATGGCCAGCTTAATATCCTGGCCGCCATACGTAATCAGGCTGGTTAAGGCGTACCGGAAGCCATCACAGCCGTATTTTTCAATCATCTCGACCGGATCCACCGTGTTGCCCTTGGATTTACTCATTTTCTGACCCTTTTCATCGCGGATCAGGCCATGAATATATACGGTGTGGAAGGGCGACTGATTGGTAAACTCCAGCCCAAACATGGTCATCCGGGCCACCCAGAAGAAGATAATGTCAAAGCCCGTTACCAACACATCGGTGGGGTAAAAGGCTTGATAATCCGGTGCGTCCGTATTGGGCCAGCCCATGGTAGAAAACGGCCAAAGCCCTGAAGAAAACCAGGTATCCAGCACATCCGGGTCTTGCTTGAGGTTCCCGGACCGGCATTTTGTACAAGCGCTTGGCGTTTCTTCGGCGACAATCACCTCAGCACAATCCTGGCAGTACCAGGCCGGGATTTGATGCCCCCACCAGAGCTGGCGGGAGATACACCAATCCTGAATATCGGTGAGCCAGCGGACATAATCCTTGGTCCAACGCTCGGGGATAAAGCGAATCTCGCCCTGATTCAAAGACTCAATGCAGCGCTCCGCCAAGGGTTGGGTTTTTACAAACCACTGGACGGAAAGCAAGGGCTCAATGGTGGTCTGGCAACGTTGGCAATGCCCCACCCGATGGGTATGCTCCCGTTTCCGCACCAGCACTCCGGCTTCTTGGAGCAGGGCTTCCGTTTGCTTCCGGGCTTTGGCCCGATCCAGGCCCCGCAGCGCTTCTGGCACCCGATCCGATTTCAGATGACCTCGCTCATCAATCACCCACACCGGGTCTAACCCATGGGCCTGCCCGATTTTAAAGTCGTTGGGGTCATGGGCCGGGGTGATTTTCAACGCCCCGGTACCAAAAGCCATATCCACATAATCATCGGCAATAACCGGAATCTCCACGTTGGAGAGGGGAAGCAGGACGTTTTTCCCAATAAAGTCTTTGTAACGGGCGTCTTCCGGGTTTACGGCCACGGCGACATCGCCAAACATGGTCTCAGGCCGAGTCGTCGCAACAACCAAAGACCCGGAGCCATCCACCAGCGGGTAGGCAATTTCCCACAGGAAGCTTTCTTCCTCGACATAATCGGTCTCAAT
This sequence comes from uncultured Vampirovibrionales bacterium, assembly GCA_964387265.1. Taxonomy (GTDB): domain Bacteria; phylum Cyanobacteriota; class Vampirovibrionia; order Vampirovibrionales; family Vampirovibrionaceae; genus CAYLWC01. Next base: position 20,248 of record CAYLWC010000028.1, read on the forward strand.
ATCTGAAATAGCGGACGTACAACGGGGGCACCAGTTGACAATATAAGTCCCCCGGTAAATCAGGCCCTTATTATAGAGGTGAACAAAGGCATGGCGGACGGCTTTGGAAAGACCTTCATCCAGGGTAAAGCGCTGACGCTCCCAGTCCGGGGAGACCCCCAGGCGCTTGAACTGGCCGACAATATCGTGTTTTCTGGCGTTGGCCCATTCCCAGACGGTTTCCAGAAACGCCTCGCGGCCCAGGTCTTCTTTGCTTTTCCCTTCGGCTCTCAGGTTCCGCTCCACCACGTTTTGGGTAGCAATCCCAGCATGATCCGTGCCCGGCATCCAGAGGGTTTTATCCCCCCGCATCCGGTGCCAGCGAATCAGGATGTCCTGGATGGTGCTATCCAGCGCATGACCCATATGAAGGACACCGGTGACATTGGGCGGTGGAATGACCAAACTGAAACGGCTTGAACTATCCGCGTTTACCTCTGGTTTGAAGAAGCCATTCTCCTCCCAGAATTGGTACAAGCGGGATTCTACATCCTGAGGTTCATATGTCTTTGAGAGCATAGAGTCACCTAAAGCCTTTAATAAGCTGCATTATACAAAGGTTCTGGGCCTAATCCACAAGGCAGTATGGTACTATTGGGAATAACTATAGTACAATAGCAAAGGAACATGGAAAGTGCCCATATTATATACAAAAAGACGCGGGCAAGAAGTCAAAGATTCCACCGTCCGTCCGCACATTCCAAGCTTGTTCCACCTCTACAACCATTGTTCGCTTTGAGTTTTATCAATGTCCTATCAAGAATTTGAATCCGAAGAAAGGGATGATATGTCCGAGGCCCAGGAACGCACCCCCGGGGTGTATGTGCGTACCAACCAACCCTCTCCCCATGAACTGGATATGTTATGGTCTACCGGACGGCTGTACAACAAGGAAGAACGCTCCCCCATTCTTTTTTTAATTGGCGGTTTCGTATTGGGTATCCTGCTAACCTCAGCGGTATTCCTTCTCTTCATTAACAAACCCGCCATTCAAACCGGGGATGGTGGCCTCTTGAGCCCCATTATCGAAGACGTCCAGCCTGACACAACGGACACGTCTTCAGCCGGTTCATCCTCAGAGCAAGCTGATGATAAAACTTCTGGGGCACTAGACGTCAACTTTGCAACCTACGTCGTCAAGTCCGGGGATACATTGGGTTCAATCGCATACAAACACTATGGTTCTAGCGCTCCCAACTATGTGGAGAAAATCACCCGGGCCAACAAAATGAAAGACGCAGACACCCTTCAGATTGGTCAAAAGCTGGTAATCCCGCCGAAGAACTATTAATTTCCGAATGAAGATCATCTTCTCGCAGAGAGGAACCGGTGTGAAAAGAAGCTAGAGTTCTACATGCAGCTTTCTCACTAACCTGTATCATTTCCAATTGCGTAAAACCACCGATCTCACATAAATATCCAGATCGTTATCTCTGAAAATCCTCTCCAGGTGAAGGATTGCTTTTTATCTTGCGATCTCTTATATATGAGGTGATGAGTAACGGTGTCCTGGAAAACAAGCAGCCTCAGCTGCTTTATCGCCTTAGCGCGACCCATTTCGTAACCGACGCGTATGCGGGGTTCATGATCCCCTTGTTGCCAATTTTGGCCATTACATTGGGTTTTAGCCATGCGGCCACCGGCCTTCTCCTGACCCTAGCCAGCCTGGGTGCCTCTATTCTACAGCCACTGTATGGGTATTGGACCGATCGTTTCAAGAACATCCCCTTTATTACAATTGGCATCATCATCGCAACACTCTTTCTATCAATGATTGGGTGGAGCCCAAACTACTGGACTTTGTCCATGTTAGTTTTCTTCGGTTATGTGGGGGTTGGTATGTTCCATCCGGCCGCTACGACCCTCATCCATCAACTTCAGAATCAAGGTCAGAATTTTATTATGGGGTGTTTCTTATCAGCCGGTCTGATTGGATATGCCTTTGGGATGTTTTTCTCTTCGTTTCTGGTGGATTATGGTGGGTTACAAGCTACCTGCTTTGGCGCAGCACTAGGATTGTTAGGCTGGGTACTTTGCCGAAAAATCCAAAAAGCTCCAAAACGGACGGTTCAGCTTACCGAGCGTTTCAACAAGCCTTCTTCTAAAGCCCCGTCCAGCACTTTTGATTTCAACCGATCTGAAATTCTCCTTTTGGGGTTGATTTGCCTTATCGGAATGGTTCGAAGCTTTACGCTGGCTGGGTTACAATCGTTTATGCCCTTTATCTGGACAGAAGAAGGCTATGGACTCATGGTGATTGGCACCGTCGTCGCTTCGGCTTCCATTATCGGAGGTCCGACCGGGCTCATTGGCGGCTATCTCTCAGACCGATTCGGCGAAAAAAACGTTCTGTTCCTCACGTTTTCACCCTGTATCTTTCTCTTCCCGCTGGTGCTGGAAACCTCTGGACTACTCTCCTTTATTTTTCTCGTTGCCCTTTGCGGGGTGATGCAGGCCAATTTGGGAACCTTGGTTGTGCTAGGGCTCCGGGAGATCCCCAAAAAACCCAATACCGTCTCGGGGATTGTCAACGGGCTGGCCTGGGGACTCGGAGGATTATTGATGCCCTTATTTGGATACCTGAGCGATCTGATTGGAATCCATCAAGCCCTGTACGGGATGATGTTGCCGCTTCTGGTCATTGGAGCGGGGGCTATCCTCCTGCTTCCAGGCAAAACCGTTACGAACACCACGGTATCCATTCAAGCCCAAGAGCCTTTGTTGGAGGCGACCCCCATCGCTATCGCCGAGCCGACTCCGCTACGGGAGCAATCGGTTTAAGAACCCCCATCATAATGACCTCACCATAATGGTACAATGGGCCTATACATATGAAGGGGATAGGCTGATGTTTTGCCCCAACTGTGGCGCTTTGGTTCCAGATCAGGCAAATTATTGCCCCAATTGTGGGATAGCCTTACCCACTGGGCCTATTCAGCCAGATTCCGGTGGGAAAAAGTTACAGCCCCGGCTGGATATCCTCCTTTTCAGCATTCTGCTGACCTTGGGGTTGACGTTTATCCTGACCGTGGTGTTTGACCTGCCGATTTTTATTTTCGGGGCTTTTTTGCCGTTTTTTTGGGTCGGCTGGAAGCGGCGGCGCTAGCCAGTAACGCCTGAATCTCCCAAGACCGGAGCGGGCGAAACTGCCCCGGTTTCAGCCTTCCCAAGCGTACTTGTCCGATGGCGACCCGCTTGAGACTCTCCACCTCATTGCCCAGCGCCTCAAAGCTCCGGCGAATCTGCCGGTTCAAGCCGGTTAGAAGAACCACCCGGTAGGATTTTGGCCCCAGTACCTCCAACGATTCCATTTTGGCCACCTTGCCCTCGGGCAGCAGCTCAATCCCATCCATCAGCCGTTTGACATCATCCGAAGATAACAGCCGCCGGGTGGTGACATGATACGTTTTCGGCAGATGAAAGCCGGGGTGGGTGACTTGGTGGATGAAGTCTCCGTCGTTAGAGAGAATCAGCAGTCCTGCAGAATCCCGATCCAGCCGTCCGGCAGGATCCACCGACAGCGCCTGTTCCGGTAACAGATCGTAAATGGTTTTCCTTCCCCGTTCATCAGAACGGGTTGTAATCACCCCCCGGGGTTTATGCAAAACCAGATATTGCAGGCGAACATGTGGAAGCGGCGCCCCCTCCACGTGTATCACATCCGTCACTGGATGCACTTTGGCGCCCAGTTCCGTAACCACCTTCCCATTAACCTTCACCTTGCCCGCCTGAATCAAGACATCTGCGTGCCGACGGGAGCAAAGCCCGCTATCGGCGATTCGCTTGTTCAGCCGCACCAGGGAATCAGACGTATCGGCTTTAGACACCCGGAGCCTCGAGTTCTTTGACGTTTTGAAAAAGCCCCAGCTGGCGGCTATCACTGTGGATGATCTCACAGCCCAACTCCCGGGCCAGACGAGTCACGTTGCGGTAATCCTCATCACTATACAGCGGCCAATTCCCTCGGCATTCTCCCTCAGCCCAAATTTCTACCCGGTCCGGGTAGATATGAAACGCCCGCTGGTTGGATTGCTGGGACATCCGACTCATGGCGCGCCTTAACGCGGCGGACGGTTCAATCCCCAGGGTTTTCATGGCGATTAGAATCTGGGGAAGGGTATCCTCCAGCAATACTTGCGTATGAACCAGCTGATCCTGCTCAAAAGCTTCCAGGCAGTAGCGGATCGATTCACTCAGTCGACCCAAGGCCTCTTTGGATGTCTGGGGGCGGACCACTTGCTGCGCCCAGATCATGTTCAGCGCTTCATCTAGCTGCATCAATCAACATTCCAGGGACGAACACCAACGCTTTGTTATTTTACCCCACACAAAATGTTTTTTTCATTACAATAGCCTTATGAGCTGGGTTGCTATCGCTTTTTGCAGTTTGTTGGTCATGGGGCTGGGGAATTTCTTTCTGAAATTGGCCAGTCAAACGGGTATTTCGTCCTTTGCCTCCATTGTGATTGTGTTTTTCACCGACGCCATTCTGGCCGCCCTGATCGTTTTGGCCAAAAAACCGGAGCTGTTCTCCTCTCAAGCCGGATTGCTCTGGAGCGTCGCCGGAGGGATTTGCACAGGACTGGGAATTCTGCTGCTGATTATTGCCTTTGGCGCGCCAGGTTCCAAAACCGGTGTGGCCACCGCCATTATGAACGCCAACTTCGCGCTGGTCGCCCTGCTCGGGTTTTTTATTCTGAAGGAAGCCCTTTCCATTAAGCAAATCATGGGGCTTGTTGCCATCCTGGCCGGCATGATCCTGCTGGTATAACAGTCGGGTCCGGTTGTAACAAGTTCGCCACTCCATAGGCTGTAGTAGTAGAATTCCTGTATAATTAATTTAACTACTATATAGGGGATTCAAATAGGAGAGGGAACGTGAGGGTCTCTTACCAGGGAGTTTCTCCGTGGTTTGCTTCAGCCACCGAGAAACGGGAGGTTGCTGTTCAAAACAGCCAGAAAAATCATCTGACGGGTTTATCAACTGACCAATTCCAGAAAAATCACCGCGCGGCTTCACAGTCAAACGCACCCACAAAACATTCACCGGTGCTGTTTGGGAATACCCACCCAAAGCACTGGCAATACGGCGCCCATGTGGTTAACAACAAGGTGCGTTTCAAGGTCTGGGCGCCTCGCGCGGAAAAAGCCGAGCTTCTTTTGATGGATCCCCTGAAGGCCATTGACGTTCCGCTTCAGCAACGGATCCGGGAAGCCATCCCCATGACTCCGGATCGATCCGGCCGTAGCTTTTACCTTGAAAAAGCGGATCTGCCCATGGATCAAAAAAACCTGTACATGTTCCGCATTTATTACTCCGATGGCAGCATCAGCAAGCCATTGCCCGATCCCCGTTCCCGCTATCAGCCGGAAGATGTCCATGGCCCTTCTCAAATCGTGCCTCAAGACAACTATCAGTGGCAAGCTCAGGGCTGGAAAATCCCCCAAGACAAGCGACAGCTTTCGATTTACAAGCTTCATATCGGCACATTTACCCCGGAAGGGACACTAAACTCTGCCATCAAGAAGCTAGATTACCTGAAAGAAACAGGCTATAACGCCATTGAGGTATTGCCTGTCAAAGAGTTTGCCGGAAACCGGAATTGGGGCTATGACATGGTGGATTATTTTGCCATTGAAAACGCCTACGGCAAGCCGGAAGACTTCAAGAGGTTTGTGGATGAAGCCCACAAGCGAGGCATCGCCGTTTTGCTGGATGTAGTTTACAACCACGTGGGGCCTGAAGGGAATTACTTCCGGGAGTTTGACCGTCAGTTCCTGGACCCGGTTTCCGGGGAGTGGGGCGATCGCTTTAATTGGCACAACCCGCAAGCTGAAAAGTTTGTGCTCGATAACCTGGAAATGTGGGTCAAAGAATACCGGGTGGATGGGTTCCGCTTTGACATGTCCTCTCGAATCCCGGATGAGATGTTGAAGAAAATGGTACATCACATCCAAAACATTAACCCAGACGTCATTCTCACTGCCGAAGATGACCGGGCTTCCAATCACGTGACGATGCCCCAGAAAAACGGCGGCATTGGCATGTGGGCCAAGTGGAACTTTGATGTCCATCATCGCACCAAAAGTGCCATTACCGGGCAATCACACATGGGCGCTCCCACGGATATCACCAGCCTGTCCTGGATCATTGAGGAAGGCTTCCCCGGCCCCCACAATAAAATGAATAGCCTCCACGATTCTATCAATTATTTTGAGTCGCATGATGAAGTGGGCAACCATGACGGGTTTCGGACCAACCTGAAAATCCCGCGCAACCGGTTCATGCTGGGATCTATCATGAAATATGTCATTCCCGGCATCCCCATGACCTTTATGGGGGAAGAATACGCAGAAAAGAGCCCGTTTTACTTCTTTGCCAACTATACCGATCCGGTCTGCATCCAGGGGACTCGGGAGGGGCGCAAGAATAACCCGCAGCCCGATTGCTTTAACGTCAATAACTTCCTGCAATCCCGTCTGAGCTGGCAAAAAGATCCGGGGGTGTATCGGCTTAACCAGGATATGCTACGCCTGAAAAAAGAAATCCCCGCCCTCTGGGAGGGGGATCAGCGGGAGATGGCGGTGGATCGTTCCTACCTGGGCAGTAATGTTTTGGTACTCCATCGCCGAGGCCGGGAGCATCCTGATGATGAGGTCTTGATCGTTGCCAATATGTCCGGGTATGACTACCAGAACAACTATAAAATTCGCTTCCCCAAAGGGCTTTGGGAAGAAGTTCTCAATACGGATAACGCTCGTTACGGGGGAGGTAACCTGATCAACGCCGGGAAGCCCTTTTGGGGAGAGCAGGAAGTAAGCCTACCTGGCTGGAGTCTCTCGATTTACCGCAAGAAACCGGGGGATTATAATAACCCCAGACTGGCCCGGTTCCTGTTCCGCAAGCCCTAAATATCCTGCCTGAAAGGTTCAGCGTAGCCCGTTAATTCCACATAAGCCTGTCCATGGACGGGCTGACCCTGGTAACTCCCTGATACGCTAGATGTCCCTTCCCAATAAGCCACATCCGTAGATTCCGATGTGGTCAGTTCCTGCTCCTCAAAGGTCGGGGTAATTGTTAGGTGGATGTTTTCATCCGGAACCTGAATTCGCCAGCCCATGGGATAGACCCCGCCTGTCGTAGGGCTTTTCCATTCTCCCAACACCTCAACCTGGAAGTCGCTCAGACGAAGGTGACGGGATTGCCCGTTTGCCAATACCAGGGTACCGCTGGAGTTGGGATCAATATCTCCATTCTCCTGGCGCAAGAGATATAGCATCAGTTCGGTCTTGTTGTTAAGTTGAATACTGAACCAGTCCCACCCAACCTGGTTTTCGGCCAGCTGATTGCTGCCAAACTCATGATCCATCCAGGACAGGCCTGTAACCCGCATGGCTTGACCCTTCTGAAAGAGTACCCCCTCCGCCCGCAGCCGAGTCATGGAGTAATAATGCGATGTGCACCCGGCACAGGAGGCTTTTTGGCTGATCCCGTTTTCCCCATGAATCACCGGCGCTTTTTCTGGAGTCAGCATCAGATGGAGCTCGTACTCTGGGGAACGCGCCCGCAGAATATGACGATCGTTCAACAGCTCGGCAAACCATAGCTCGTTCCAGACGTAATACACATCATCCCGCGCACCCGCAATCCCCGCCGCACCCCGGTTAAGCTTCTCATCAAAAACAAAGCGTTTTTCCTGAATGTCCGAAATGGCAAAATGAGCCGGGTATACCTGGGTTAATGTCCAGTCACCCATGATAGAGGGCTGATCTTCCAGGACGCCACTGCGGAAAAATGTCAGCTCATATCCGAAAGGGCGGCCTGACTCTGTTTGCAAATGGCCCGTATAATACCACCATTCGGTTTTAAACCCCGGATGGGCCGCATGATCCCGAGGAAACCGATATTGATACCCCGGCAAAGCCGACCGGTACTGAAACGCCATGGCCAACTGCAGTAGCATCACGCAGACAAAAACACCCAGTAATACCATCCAGGATTTATATTCCGGCTTTTTACGCATTTACTCCTCCCGCACCACTTCGGGCGCCAAAGTTTGAGACGCCAACCGGGCCGGGATCAACCCGGAGAGTATGGCCGCCCCCAGTACCAACATAAACGACTGAACCAAAAACTCGGCGGGCAGAGCCAATTGGATGGTCCACCCAAACGATTGCCGGTTAATCACATAAATCAAGAGGAATGATAAGAGAAACCCGACCACCAGCCCCGTCAAGTTTCCGAGCACGCCAAGCAAACCCGCCTCAATCAGCACCATACGGATAATTTGCTGGCGGCTGGCGCCCAGGTATTTCAGGATGCCAAACTCTCGCCGGGATTCCATTACCAGGGCAAACAAGGCGTTCATCACTGCCAGAATCGCCACGATAATCGCAATCACATGCAAGGCATAGGTAATGGCAAACGTATTATCAAAGATTCGTAGCACCTCATCCCGCAGCTCCCGATTGGTTTCGACCGATAAGCGAACCTCTTTGCCCACTGCCCGGTATATTGCCGCTCGAATGGTTTCCGTATCAACAGCTGGCTCCAGATACACCGCCAGCCCGGTAGCGGGGTTTTCCTTGTAAAAGCGCCGGTACCACTGCCGGGGCATGACGATATAGCCTTGATCGCTGGCGTAATCGTAATAAACGCCCTCCACCCGAAACTCAACCGGCCCCGCCGGGGTTTCCAGGTGGATCATCTCCCCCTGCCAGATATCCTGCTTTCGGGCAAAGCTCTCCGTAACCACCACCGCTGGAGCTTCCAGCGCACGGGGTAAGACTTGGGATACAGGCACATCATTGAGGAAATGCAGGTAGCCGTATTCAGCCAGCACATCAAAATCCCCCACGGCAATATTGGCTGGCATCCCCTGATACTCCACCGGAAACTCATAAAAGGCATCCACGGCCTGAACCCCCGGCAAATTCCGAATAGCTTCCACCACCTCTGGGCTGAGCCGGGTGGTGAGTCGGCTGGATACACGGCCTGCGGGCTCTATCCAAAGATCCGCCCGTAGCGTTTGATTGACCCAGGTAGCGACCGTTTGCCGGAAACTGCCTATCATCACTGCCAGACTCACCATCATGGCAATCCCCACCATAAGACTGGCCACAGCCACAGAAGTTCGCCCCAAAGCCCCTCGAAGAGAAAGGGCAGACAAGTAGCCTTCGGTATGAAGCAGGCGTTTGAATAGGGGGGCCAGTCGCAACAGGCCCTGATCCAGCAAGAAGGGCATCAGGAAAGCAGACCCCAGGATCACAAACAGGGCTGATACAAAACCAAACAGGGGCAGATTCTCAATAGGCGGCTGAAAGGCGGCCCAAAGCGCCAACAGTAATACCCCCACGCCCAGCCCGGCGATTCGGGTCGAAAAACGCTGGACTTTCGACTCATAAGAAGCCCGGCGTAGGGCTTCCGCTGGCGGAATAGAGGCGGCTTCAAACACCGGGGCCATGGCCCCCAGCAAGGTGATGGTTAAACCGAACACGCCAGCCAATAGCAGCTCCCAGCCACTAAAGGAAAGACCTTCCACCGGTTGCCCGGTATACAAGGTCTGTACAGTTGTTGATACCGCTTCTACCGCCCCGGTCGCAAGCCCCATTCCAAACAAAACCCCCAGCCCAGAACCCACCAAGCCCAATAAAAATGCCACAAAAAAAAACAACGCAAAAATCTTACCCCTGGAAACCCCCAAAGCCCGCCACGGCCCAA
>CAYLWC010000029.1:0-29221 GCA_964387265.1 uncultured Vampirovibrionales bacterium
ATATATATATTATGTTTCAAAACTTTACATACACACTTCTCCAGTCGAAGGGCCTAAGGGTGGGCGGGCAGATGCTGGGGCTGTTTCCTTTCAAGCTGGTGGCGTTTGATATATTTAAAGATTTCCATCGCAATCAAGAGAGAGCTTGCCGGAATAAGCATTGTCAGCCACTCTTCCCCAGAAACCGGCTGAATTTGAAGAATATTTTGCATGAAGGGAATATACATCGACACAATGTGAATCCCCTGGGCAATGAAGACCGCAATCACCAAAATCCAGTTATTCCGAAGGGGAATCCGAAACACGGATTGGTATTCAGAACGACAGTTGAAAACATGAATATTTTCCATCAGAACCAGCATCAGCAATAACTGATTCCGGGCGGCAAACTCACTTTGCCCAGTACCCAGAAGCCACCACCAGGTACCCAGGCCAACCAAACCGACCACCAGGCCAGCAACCAGATTTTCCTGGATCATCATGGCATCAAAAATACCTTCTTTGGGATCTCGGGGTGGGCGCTTCATGATACCCTTTTCACCGGCCTCAAATGCCAATGCGATGTCCTGGACTCCGTTGGTCACAATGTTGAGCCAGAGTATCTGAAGGGCAAACAGCGGGAGCGGCAAATTCAACAGGACAGCCGTAATCATCATAATCACTTCCCCGACACTTGCGGATATGAGCAGAAAGATCACTTTCCTGACGTTTTCGTAGGCATAACGACCTTCTTCAATACCCGCTTCAATGGAAGCAAAATTATCATCAGCCACAATAATCAGGGCGGTATCTTTGGTAATATCACTCCCCGAGCCCATGGCAACGCCAATATGCGCCGCCCTTAACGCGGGAGTGTCATTAATCCCATCACCGGTTACGGCGATATAATGGCCTTTCTTCTTGATGCCCTCAGTAATATATAACTTTTGAATGGGTGATACTCTGGCAAAAACGGAGATCCGGCTGATCTGCTCCAAGAAGTCCGGATCATCCACTCCTTCGAATTGATCGATTTCAGCTCCTGTCATGACTTCACGCCGGTCTGTAGCAATGCCAAGCTGACGGGCAATAGCCAGGGCAGTTGCTGGGTGATCGCCGGTAACCATGGTTACCTTGACGCCAGCCTCCTGAGCCTCTCTCACGGCTTGAGGGGCCTCTGGCCGGACGGGATCAATCATGCCAAAGAATCCCAGCAACGTCAGTTCCGGAATGCTACCTTCGCTGAAAGCTTCAGGAGATGAAATTTCCCCTTCTGCCACCAGAATAACCCGGTATCCGTTTTCCGCCAGGGTCGTGGCTTCCTTTTCGGCGGCGGCCACATCCAGCGGTATACTGCCTTCGGCTGTGAGAACTTGATGACAGTGGGGTAACAGCTTTTCCGTTGCCCCTTTAATCGAGACGATCACCCGATTATCCGATCGAAACGCTTTGGCCGCCCACGCCAGTTCCGATGTATAAGGGATCTCCCGGAGGGTTTCCACCTGCTTTTTCTCTTCCATGGGCTGGAAACCCATCTTGTAAGCAAATGCCAGTATAGAAACATCAATCGGGTCGCCTTCATGATACCACTGCCCCTCATCCTTCCGTTTTAAAACGGCGTCATTGCAAATCGTTCCCATCCATGCGATGTGCCGCAGAAGTCTTGCGTCCTCTTCGGGTATCTCTCCTTCGCCGCCTTCCGGCTGGACTTTGCCTTCTCCCCGGTACCCCTCTCCGGTCACTGTATAATGGCGGCCTTGAGCAATGGAAACCACCTTGACCGTCTGCTTGTTTAAGGTGAGCGTTCCGGTTTTATCGCTGGCAATATAGGTGCAACTGCCCAAGCCTTCTACGGCGACCAATTTTCGGACAATGACATGGCGCTCTGCCATTCGTCGGGCGCCAATAGAGAGGGCAACAGTCATCGCGACAGGCACCCCTTCGGGGATGGTGGATACAGCCAGGGCAATCGCTGTGATAATAATTTCCTGGAGATGATACCCCTTAAAAAAAATGATGATGCTAAGTAATAAGACGGCTCCCAGAAAAAATATAGCGATCTTGCGGGTAAATGTTTCCATACGAGTCACCAGGGGCGTTTTGGCGGTCGCTTTACTGGCAACGGTCTTAGCAATTTGCCCCACCTGGCTATAGGTACCCGTACCCACCACAACCCCCATCCCTGAACCTGAAATGACCGTCGTGCCGGAAAACGCCATATTGTATTGATCCGCCACAGGAACAGACTCGTTGGCGCCTGCAATGATCTGGGACTTTTTTTCTGATGCCTGAGACTCTCCGGTTAGAATGGATTCATCAATGGTCAGATTTCGGCTTTCCAGCAACCGTATATCCGCAGGCACCCGCTTTCCCGATTCCAGTAACACAATATCTCCGGGGACCAACGCTTTGGCGTCCTGCTCGTCTGTTTCCCCTGCCCGCCGAACCTTGGTTGTAATTTGAATGAGTTCCTGTAAAGCCGCCGCGCTTTGTTCCGCCTTGTATTCCTGATAACTACCCAGTATGGCATTGATCAGAATGATTAGAAAAATAAAAGCCGCGTCCGTCATCTCACCAATCAGCGTGGAAGCGATCCCTGCGGCAATCAGAATATAGATCAGGGGGCTCATAAATTGTCGAAAAAATATTACCCAGAGTGTGGGCCTTTTAGCTTCAGGCAGAGTGTTTTCGCCGCATTCCCGTCGCCTCTGGCTGGCTTCCTCATGAGAAATCCCCTCTCGACTGGTGCTTAATTGTTCCAGTAGCTCTTCTTCGGATAAAGCATACCATGCTCGATTTTCCTGCAGCGAGCATTTTAACCGATGAGCGATTTTACTGCGCCCCCTACGCTTCAGGGCAATGGACATAGCATACCCCGCGATGCGCTTGTTGAAGTGATTGCGGGAGTAAACCTCCATCCCCTCATCCCCCTTTTTCACGTGCAACGTCGCACCAGTCAAGTTAATCATAGTGTTAGATATAGCGCAATCAGACAGGCGGCTATACTCAGCCAATACCATGAATAACGCGAAAGCCCCCTGTACTATATAAGGGCGTCTTTAGCGAAGGCAAGCGCCAGGCCAAAGCCCAATGCATCCCTCATGCATATTATGGATCAGCCCACAGGTTTTCATGCGTTGCGTTGGTTCCGAGCGTTATTTCCGGTGGAAGAAGCGCATGACGCCGCGGTCTTTCTCCGCAAACAGCAGCGCCATCATGATATCGCCTTCCCGGACGAGCAGTTGGTCCTGTTCATCATACTGATCGCTTGTAATGTAATTGCAAAGCATGCCGTAGGGACCAAACTCTTTGGATTCAATATAAATATACCCATTTCGATCATCAATCTGGTAGGGCTCATATGCATTCACGTATAGCTGATCCATGCTCGATTCATCCAGCGGCTCAGTCGAGGTAATGTAACCGGACATGCCTTTTTCGGTAAACAGAAACGCCTGATAGGGGTAAATCAAAGACCCACCGTATTCCTCATTCGGCAATGTGTGGTGAACCTTGTACAGAGTCATTTCCCCGATGAGATCAGCTTTGTTGCAGGAGCGGCGTTCCAGCCTTGCTTGTTGCCTGGAGGATGCGCCATACTCTGATACTGTGGCAACTTGGGAAGATTGTGTCTGGGCCTGCTGACATCCGCTGAGGACAAGGCCACTTAAAAGACCGAGGGCAATTAGGTGTTTCATCAAACTGCTCCATTTTCGTGAACAATTGAGCCGAATCAGCTATAAAAAATGGATTCGCCCCTCACCGATGAATCTTTAATAACAAAAATAACGAGCCGCTCATTCCGTTTACGGCTTGCGGAGCATGCCGATAAAATACGGAGGAGCCATTGTCACGATCTGGAAATTCGTCTCGATATACTCCTTAAGTTTGGGTTGCAGAGGATACGTCATCAGGGAGGTATAGCCGGGTTCATGGACAATCAGCCGCACCTGGTGTTTTTCCAGGGCTTGAATAATATCCTCTCCGTCGCTTTCAAGGGAATACATCCGGTGATCATAAGGCGCCGGGTTCTGGTGATTGCTTAAAAAATAGATTTCCACGCCATCCTGCAACATGTAAAAATCGTCAGGACGCTGGCTATACCGCTGGATAAAGGCCAGGATGGATTGGATTCTTGTATTCTCATTCTGGTCAACCCAGACTTGCCCTTTAGGCAGGGTCAAAAATTCCCACCCCTCGGCACGGATAATGTGATAGGGCAGCCATAAATTTAAAAGCAATACAACGCTCAGGACCAACCCCAGGATTCCTTTCCCGACTCTGGAGGCATTTATTACATAACGGGATATTAAATAAATCCCAACAATCAAAATGGGGGCGGTACTGGCCGCAAAGTAGGCATCGTTAAAATTGGGATACAGATTCAAGCACATCAAAACGCCATAAAAGAGGAGGGCCAGAGCCACCCGGTCCGTTAAGACATATTCCCGATTTTTCCGGAAAAAAAACCATGCCAGAAAACTCCAGGCAATCCAAACAGGAAGTTGAATATAACTGGACATGTACACAGCGAACCAATCTTTGATACCCAGGACATACTGAAGGGAAAGCAAAAAACCTATAAAGCCGAGAGCGCCAAATACAGGTTTTTTTTGGGCCACAAAAATACTGATAAGTAGCAAAACCATGAGAGAAAACGAGGGGACAGAGAACAGACGGTCATAAATGGGGCTGGACAGCTTGAGGTAATTCAGGGGCCAGAAAATAAACGCCCGGTATAAAAGAGTGCTTATCGCACCTTTCCCCAGGTAGGGCAATCCATAAGCCAGTAAAACCAATCCGCAGCTGGTGCCAACCAATAGGAGTCGCTTCAGAAACAGGGAATAACCTTCTTGTTTCCATCCATCTTTCAAAAGAACATATCCCAGTGTCGCCAGGATGCAAACCACAGGGAGAATAAACAACCCCACAATCCAGAGAGTCAGATGAGGGCGGATAATGCTAAAGGTATAGGCTAACATAACAGCCCCGCCCAGAAGAGCTGTTGCCTGCCCCCATCGGGCAAGGCGAGGGGACAGGTTTTCGGGAAACCTTGTAACTTCCCCGAAAAGCAGGAGCGACATGAAAATAGAAAAAGCGGTATACAGTCCAATGGTATGTTTCATGAGGAAACAGATTCCCAGAAGCAACCCACAGCACAGGAAACCAGCCCGTTGTTTATTCTGAGGTGCCTTCAGGGTCAGCATCAGCGCCAGAAATGAAAAGACTGAAAAATACAGGGCATACCACCCTCCCGCAGGCATCCAGTATTTGGTTATCGTAAAGGAGAGGACCAGAAGCGTCGCCACACTCGCCCAAAAACGGGAAAGGCATTGTCGGGAAAGGAAGTAGATTGCCACAATAAAAAGGGCGGTGAGGCCCGCCAATCCGAGCCGCAGAGCGTACAGGCTTTTCCCAAAAAGCAGGTAGCACAAGGCATGAAACACCGTATCCCCACCAAGATAAGGCGCGTAAAAATCCACATGGGGCAGTTTCCCATCCAACAACCGCTCGGCATGCAGAGCAAACAGGCCGCCATCCCCGGTAAACAGGCCATAACCGATAAAAGGTAGTGTATAGGCAAGGGTCAATAACGCCCAAAACAGGAGGGCCGCCAGGGGTGCCTTGTGTTGCCATATGTGTTTAAGCAAGACCATACCCATCCTGAACCAAGGGAATCATGCCATTATTTTAGCACCCCTGGCAGGTTTCAGAGGTTTTTACTTCAGAAGCCCCCCTCAGAAACCTCCCCTGAGGAGCCTTGGAGGAATGCCCACCCTATTGTCCCAAAAACTAGCGTAGCCGGTAGTTCAAGCGGATGAGAACGATGTGATCCACCGCATCGGTATCGGAATCGGGGACGTTGTTATAGCGGAGCTGGTAGCCGCCTTCAACGGTTGCTTGGCCGATGGTTCGACCCACGCCTAAAAAGATCCGGTTTTGATCAAGCCCGGCCTGGGGGCCGTTATCTGGGCTATTGAGGTTGATTCGGAGATCTTCCCGGCTGACCACGTACCAGGGGGTGTTTTTAACGGGTACTTTTAACGTGATCTGGGTCCGGGTACGAAGGGCCGTCCCGTCTACGTCCTCAATAAAACGCTCTTCCAGCCGTTGCCCCAACGCCACGGAAAACCATGGCCACTCTTTGCGAAGCTCGATCTCCTGTTGGAGGCGGTGCTCGTCTTCCATGCGGCCCTCATCAAAATCCGGGTACCAGCCGTAGGTAGCGCTGAAAGCCACATGATCATTCAAGGCGTACTCAATGCCAGGAATGATCCGAAGGCCGGAGAAATCCCGAAGATTATTGTCCAAACGGCTTTCCAACTGAAGGCTGGTGCTGACTTTATCCGTTACAGGTAATTCCAGCGTTACGGGCATCCATAGACTCAAGTCGTCCACGTCATGTTCAGCCCAGACCACTTGCCCCACCCCAAGGCAAAGCAACGTGAACAGGCTCCCCGCGAAAAATTTCAGACGTCCCTCAGCGAAGCGCATCAAGCCTCCAGTTAAAGTTGAGGTTTCTATTATCGTAATGGAGACTCATCAAAAAGACAATCAAAGTGAGGGTTCATGTGTCAGACGATGGGCGTTTCGCCCCAATGTTTGCTTCCAAACAAAAAAAACTCAGGTCGTTCCCATCCCAAGTTGGCCGTCATTTCAGCCCACACAATATTCTTTGCTTTAAGACTGTTTTAAAAACCATATAACCAAATAAAAAAACAGGGGTTTGGAAGATAAAAAAAACCATTCCACAGAAAACGTGGAATGGTGCTTTCCCCTTGAATATACGTGATGGATAAAGCTAAACCTGAATCATTATTTTAAAAATAAACCTATTCACCCACCGGGCCTTCTTCTCGTGTCATGCCTTCCTCAGTGGTCATCCCCTGATCATCCATAACACCTTGCTCCTCACGGAACATTTCTTCGCTCTCATATCCCCGTTCGTCTTCTCGAACCTGATCCTGGCGGAAAGTCCCTTCTTCCTGAACGGGACCACTCGTCCCACATGCAGCCAGGCTACCTGCGCTGAGAATAAGCATACTCATCAGCAAGAACGCTTGAATTTTAGCCATAATAAAACCTCCTCTTGGTAAAAATTGGATGATTAATACCATAACAAGCACACAAGCAGACCGCTATTAGCTATGTGGCTATTTTTGAGGAGGGTTTATTATCAATAGAAAATATATCAGGCCTCGCGGGCCACACCGTATTTATAGGTAAACTGGAAGTTATAGACCCCCAATTCCCAGAGGGCGATCAGGGCCTTATGTTTGGCTTCCGCGCAACCTTCAATAGAGACGCCACTGTCTCCGGCATTCATAATGGTGCATTGTTCCTCAGGCGTAAACACGCGCCGAATATTCTGGAACAGGCAAGACAGCTGCTCGCTGGATAAAGCGTACTTGGGAACCCGAATGGAAAAACGGATGGGTCGCCCCTTGGCGCGTTCCACGGCATCCTCAAAATTAATCATATGCCGCGTCGGGCTACCCGCCTGAATATATGTTGGCAGATCAAATTCCTGGATCATGTGCTCCAAACTTCTCAAGTTTAATAAGGCCATCACATATCCCCTTCTGTTTAAGTGTGTGTGCCCTGATATAAACTCCCCTCAAGATCAATTGTTGCCTGCCCCGGATTTTTACCGGGGAATCCCAGTCCGGCGTTGCATCTTTTTTAAACGAAAATCTAGCGTCGTGCCACCTTTTTCCGAGCAGGCTCATTTTGACGTACCATGGCTTCCTCCACCAGGTTTTCAAGGGCTGCCTTTACAGCCGGGTTCCTGAGAATATCATCGGAAAATCTGTGTATCCTTCCACGACGATGAAACGTAAATTGTGTTTTATCTCCAATTTTCTGGGCAATCTCAATTCGGTTGTTTCCCTCTCCAATCTGGAAGATTTTCGCGCCCAGCGGGAAATTATAGCGAAAATCCGGCTTGATATGCGTCACGGCGCTGGGAATCATCCGGGCCTGCAAGCGCTCTGTCATCTTTTCCAACCAAGGAAGCAATTTGCTGTGCCGCTGACCGCTGTCTTCATACACGGCTTTAAAAAGCTTGGGAATGGTATTCTCGGTGATTTGGGTCCCTTCCGGCAATTCTTCCGGTAGCAGCAGGGTTTTCCCATCCAAAATAGCAGGTTTTTTTCCGGTTTTTTCCATTTTGATTTCCCAGTTTCCCAGGGTATCAATGGCTTTAGCGACCTCATTAACAGGTCGAACACTGGTAAGCTGAATACGGGTGCCATTCCGGGTCGTCTCAAAGACATCCTCCACCAGGGCGCTGCCCGGTTTCTTATGCTGACTGTGCTGCCACTGCACCCGGCCATTGAGCGTCCCGGCCAGGGTGTTTTGTAAAACCTGACCGATGGGCACTTTCTTGGCCTTCGCGGACGCGGTCGCAAACGGATTTTCCCCAACTGTTACGTTAGTGGAGACGGAACGTAACATGCTCACCTCTCTCATTTCTCTCTCAAACTTGAATGCTTGCATCCTACGAAAGACATAAAACGTAATCAATTAACCGGTAGATGGATTTCATTTTTAATACCTTTTATTAATCCCCTCCGCTCTTTCACCTGAAGGGTGATTTAATTCACCCAGGTTAATCCCCTCAGGCAAACCGTTGAATAAAAGCAGGTTCCCCGAATACCAGCCAGCCTGGTTACGAGTGTCTTTGCGG
Source organism: uncultured Vampirovibrionales bacterium (assembly GCA_964387265.1). Classification (GTDB taxonomy): domain Bacteria; phylum Cyanobacteriota; class Vampirovibrionia; order Vampirovibrionales; family Vampirovibrionaceae; genus CAYLWC01. Next base: position 8,669 of record CAYLWC010000029.1, read on the forward strand.
TAGCTGTTTTCCGAATCATCGAAACCGGCAGGTCCTCAATTCCCCCACCTGGCTAAATTGACACATTCGGGTCTTCCTGGTTTAAATTTCAATAAAGAAGAAGTCGCCTGGACCCCTGGGTCCTGATCAGGCAAACCCTTGTATATAAAAGAAAAAGGAGTGGATATCCATGAACTTATTGAAAAAATCCGCAGCGGTCCTGGTGTTGGTGGCAACGGCAAGCTGTCTGATGACCCCTGCCGCGCTGGCCGAAGGTGGTCAAAAAGGTAAAATTTCCGGCCGTTCAGTGGCTGCCGGGGTATTGTCCTTTCTCGTGTGGCCGGGCATTGGTCAGGCCGTCAATGACAACAGCGGCAAGAAGGTTGTTACCCATGCCGTGTTGGGTCTGCTCCCCCCATACCGTTTCTGGTCCGGTTACGATGCGCTGGTGGACCGCCAAGGCGGGTACTGGGAAGGCCGAATCTAGTCTACGAACATAGCTTATGCGACGGGACCCACAATACGGATCCCGTTTGCTATGCCTATTTTCTATGGGTGAAGCGCCAGCTCCTCAACCGGCCAATGGGCTTGCTTTGCGCTGCTTTGGTATGCGGTTTCCAAATAGGCCAGCAACGCCTCATGGGGATTGGGGAGCAGCCGAAAATCCTCATAGTTCATTAACACCATGGGACTGCCCCGATATTCGCCCCAAAAAGCGATATCCGGCTCTAAAGCTTTTCCAGCCAAGCCATCTGGCATCGGATAGGTATAAGAATAAAAAGCTGGCTGAGGATATGTGGGATCGCCGGGCCAAAACCCAAAGCTAATCACCTCATGGGAGTATGCTTCCTGATCAACAGGTGTACCAGCCTGGAGGGGTGGGGCTTTTCGGCCTGAGAATCGGGTAAGAGCCAGGTCGAAACTATGCCAGAACAGGTGAACCGGGGTGGATTTTCCCAGGAAGCGGCCCCGGAACTCTTCAAAGATATTGGCAACTTGGGAAAGGGCTTGCCAATATTTGTGAGCCGCTTCTGAATCGTAACTTTTATGGATGGTATCTTCCGCAAATGAATGCTCCGACCCTGGTAGCAGATAAGGGTACGGGTAAATTCTTACCGGCAAGCCGAAGGATTCCAGGCTGTCCAGGGTCCGGTGATAAAACTCGGCCACTGATAACCCGGGCAATGAAAAAGCCTGTTGCTCCCCCTCGCTGGTTCTTAAACGCAAGACATGCTCGATAAAATCAAACTCGATCTCAAATTCCCGTTCGCAATAGGGAATACGGCCCGTCGTTATCCCACGGGCCGAAGGATAAAACGTCACATGCCACCAGTGATTAAGTTTGGGATGATAGCGCAGGCGAATCTTACCCACAATCTGTAAAAAACGATGCAATGTATTCTGAGTGTCTGTCCAGTCTCCTAACGGCGGAAACTGGTAAGCCGTTTCAGCACAGTAAATCATCAGTCCCCCTCCTGGAATAAAAGGTGAAACCACCATAGCATATTCAATCTACTTGTGGATATTCGCCAGACGGCTGTCCATACCTGGGCCATTAGCGCCGGGCCTGCCTCCCAGAGCGTTTTAATGACCTGGCTGCCTATGGGCTTGGGGGGCCTTGCCAGGAGTAGGGAACACACCGGATAATCAGATAACATGTTTTTTATAATGTATTGGCAGAAGACAGGGGGATTGACATCATGAGTACTCTTACCGCGGCCCATTATCAGTTGCATCCGCTCATTGCAGAGCGTTGGAGCCCGCGGGCTTTTGAGAACCGCCCGGTAGAAACCTGGAAGGTCTGCTCCATGCTGGAAGCAGCCCGGTGGGCGCCCTCCTGCTTTAATGAGCAGCCCTGGCGGTTCTTTGTGGGAAGCACTGAGGTCAACCCGGACATTCACCAACGCTTGCAAAGCCTGCTGGTTTCCGGAAACGATTGGGCCAAAAAAGCGCCGGTTCTCCTACTGTCTGTAGCCAAGCTGGATTTTACCCAAACTGGAAAACCGAACCGACATGCCTATCATGACGTAGGGCTGGCAATGGAGAACCTCACCATCCAGGCCATGGCCATGGATTTATACGTGCACCAGATGGGCGGTTTTCATTTTGAGAAGGCCCGTGAGGAGTTTGGCATTCCCCGTAGCTATGATCCGGTGGCCATGGCCGCCATCGGCTATAAAGGTTCTCCTGATCTGCTGGATAAAGAGCTTCGGGAGCGAGAACTGAGCCCACGGGAGAGAAAGCCCCTGCAAGAGATAGCCTTTTCCCATTACTGGGGATCCACCTACCCGGCCTGCTTTACATAAAAATCAATTCTCTGTTTCCGGGCTGTTAAAGGAAACCTGGGGCGCCATGGCCGGATCTAGCTTCCGGGGCTCGGTGTTGGGGATGGCGTCGGTTAAAATATAGTGTAATGCCTGATCAATACCATCTCTGGAACCAAAATACTTGCTCTCGATGGGATGTTTTTTCATGTTTTTGAAGTCAAACACGTACATGGCCGGTAACTCTTCCACCCCAAAGAGCTGGGCAACCTGCTGATTCTCCGGGTATTCCACGTCAATCATCACCAGGGTCAGCTGGTCTTTGTACTTTTCTTTTACCAGATCATGGACCCATGGGGACACCTTGCGGCAGGTAGAGCAGGTATCAGTGTAAAACTCAATAAATACGGGAACTTTGGAGGTTTTAAAGGCCTCATCAATGGAAAGCCCCGGATCAAAAGACGAGGGAAGTCCCTGGGTCTGGATCATCTGGGAGGTAAAGGCCGAGGCAAACACCACGGTCATCACCAGGGCCACCATCAACAAACTCTTCTTGAACATCGCGACATCCTAGCCAGTTAAGGTTGCCCTTATTGTAACCTGAAGCCCTGATCGGATCTAGCTGCCAATTGTCCCAAAGGGGATCCCCATGATGCCAGGGGTTTTTGAGTGAGGCCAGTCGAGGAGTAAGCAGGCGGAGTCATCGGATAGGCAATCGGATAGGTAAAAGGAGAAGTGGGAGCAGGCGCTTGCTGGGGCGTTTGATTCCGCTGCATTCTCTGTCGGGTCAGGTAGATATTCAACAACTGGGGCAGCGTTCCCAGAACCAGCACCGAGGTCCCCAGCTTACTCAGAAACTGTCTACCCAGAATTTTCCTGGCCCGGCTGACTTCAGCACCACTGAGCAAACGCCTTTGAAGTGCCTGTTGAACCCCCTTCAAGCTGGGCTCAACCTGCTTGGCCTTCAAGAAGGCAAGCTTGGGATCAAAAATCTTCCCAATCAGCTTGGGGACCGCACTAAAACCAAACAAAAACGCGCCCAGCTTCAGGAGCAGTTCTTTCTTTTCATACTGATCCCGAGCCGCATGGATCCAGCCGCCATAGGCTGGCAGGCCCCAGAACATCAACGCGCGCTTCCCGGCGAAATCGGAAAACGCCCCGTTTTTCAGTACCCAGCCTTTTTTAAAAAGTGTTTCCAGGGCCCCCAGCGGCCTGTTTTTCAGGAGCTTTCCGCTAGTGGCCCCCAACACGACTCCGGCAGCGCCCAACCCCAGAATTTTAGCGGCCTTTTGTTTGTATTCAGACAGTTTGTGCTGCACCTGAGTCGGGTTTTCGGTTTTTTGAACCTGTTGTCCCCCAATCACCTGGCTGAAGTCTACTTTTCCTGTGCGTTTTGTGGTCAGGTAATTTCGAATAAAGGGCATAGCCCACATGAATGAAAAAATGGCGCTGTAGATTGCCAGCGAGCTACCCAGATACCCCCACTTTTTGGCGTGGACAGCCAGTTTGGCATCTTTCGGGAATATCCTTTTCAGGATCCGATCCAGCCCGTAACCCAAACCCAGAAAACCCACCGTGTTCCCCGCTTCACTGACCGCCGTATCCCAGCGCTCATCAGCGGTCCGGGTCACGATGGTTTTAGGCACATTAATCCCGACCACCTCTTTGGTGAGGGTGTCCAGAATCTGATTTCTTTCAGTGGCCTGAAGCAGGCGGATGCCCAAAGTCATCGGTTTGGTCCTACAATAAAGGAACGGGCTGGGAGAAATTATTGCAGAAAATTTTCCCCTGTCCGATATGCAGAATATCCCCGTAAAGATGGCGCATAATCGAACCTGATGCATAAACTGCCAAACATAAAAAAAGTTGTTAGTCTCACAGTCAGCCTGTTCCTCTTATCCGGCTTGCTGTTTCAGCCTGTGAGTTTTGCCAGTGGCGCCTTTGAGATGGGGCTGAAAACCTACCGGGAGCAAAACTACGAGGTGGCGGTCCGATACTTTAAAGAAGCGGTCCAAGCCGACTACCAAAACGCCAACAAGCATTATTACCTGGCTGATTCCCTGTTGAAGCTACGTCGCTTTGCCGAAGCCCAGAACGAGTACCAGAAAATTCTGGCCATGGCCCCCAATTCTCAGGCGGCTCGGCTCTCCAAAATTGGACTGGCCCGCCTGGAAGAGTTCCAGCAAAGCCAGTTCAAGTTTGTCAGCTTTCAATCCAGCATTTCAAGTGGCTCACGAGAAGACAAACTGATCGGTATGCGCGTCAGTGGGGAAGATTATCTGCCGGTCATCACCGATGAGGGAAAATATATCCGGTGGTCACTTCTGAAAATGCCCATTCGCATTTATGTAGAAAAGGCCCCTCAGGGAATCGCCCACTTCGAGGCGGGATATGTTCCGCTGGTGTACAAGGCCATGGATGTCTGGGCAAAATCGCTGGGGAACCAGATCAGTTATATTCCCGTGGATCGAATGGAGGAAGGGGATATTCGGGTGACCTGGCACAGCCTGATTGATGAGAAAGGCCTGGAAAAATCCGAATCAATCTCCTATATCGCCGGAGACACTCGTCCAGCCAAAGAGGGGGACCTGCTTCGGTACATGCAGGTCCGCATCGGAACCCTGGACATCACCCGCAAGCCTCAACGCAGTGAGGTGATTTACGGCGTTCTTATCCATGAATTAGGTCATGCGATAGGCCTATTGGGCCATAGCGACACCCCTGGGGATATTATGTACCCCACCACCAACAACCGGGCTCCGGTTACCTCGCCCTCAGAACGCGATCTCAACACGATCCGGCGACTCTATAGCATGGATGCGGATGTTACCAACCTTCCCGTTTCCCAACGGAAGAGTCAACCGGATCGCAGCGATGAAATCGCAAAAAATATTGACGCGGAAATTGCCCGGCAGGAAAGAGAAGCCGAAGAACATGGAATGGCGCTGCATTGGCAAAACCTGGGAAGCCTGTACTTCAGAAAAGGTCTTAATACCACTGAACCAACCGCCAAAAAAGAATGGTACCAGAAAGCCTTGGAAGCAACGAACAAAGCCGTGCAGCTTGAGCCGGAAAAAGCCATGGGCTACTATAACCGCAGCTCCATTTTCCACGAAATGGGCCAGTTGGATCAGGCGCTGCAAGACGTGAACAAGGCTATCACCCTGGATAAGAAAATGCCGGACAGTTACTTGAAAAAAGCGGAAATCCTAACCGATATGGGACAAGCATCCCTGGCGAAAAACGCCTTAAAAGAATATTTACTACGGATGCCCTGGGAAGAAGAGTCAAATCGGGTCAAACGTCTACAAGCCAAGCTGGCCCAGGGATAGCTCCTATCAGCCTCATCCACTGTTAATTTTTTAAACAAGATGCTTCCATCATCCATGGATGGCGCAATTATTTTTAATGATTGTTTTTTATTTTATTAATACTTATTTTGTTTCGTACATGCGAGAGGGATTGTCTGAGCCTATGTTAGAGCAGTTTAAAAAAGCGATCACGCCGGTTCCCGGCCATGATTCAACCCCGAGAAAAAAACACAAACTTGCGGTCATCGGCGTCGGTTCCGCTGGTCTGCTGAGTCTGGCGCATTTTTGCACCTGGCTGGATGATGACTGGGAAATTTATTCCATCCACAACCCGGCCCGAAAAATTCTGGGCATTGGTGAAAGCACCAACGGCGAGTTTGTCGGCCTGCTGGAACGGGGGTGCCATTTCAGCCTGGGGAACCAGGACGATCTGGATGCTTTGGACGCGACCCTCAAATTCGGCAGCAAATTTTCAGGCTGGCGTGAACACTCCTGGATCAACCCCCTGCTGGATGGAAACACCGCGATTCATTTTAATAACTTTAATTTTAAAAACTTCGTTTTTGAACGCCTTGAAAAACTCTGGCCCCGCCAGTTCCGCGTGATTGAAGGAGAGGTTGAGAGCATGGTAAACCACCCGAATCATGTGGTAATCACCGTGGACGGCGTTGAGCATACGTTTGATTTTACCATTGACTGTATGGGCTTTCCCGGCAGTTATGAAAACTACGTGATGAGTGACTGCACGCCGGTCAATCGTTGCCAGATTCATAGCATCCCGGAATATGAGTACGAGCCCTTCACCGATCACATCGCCCATGCCCATGGGTGGATGTTTGGTGTCCCCTTGAAGAACCGGAAAACCTTCGGTTACCTCTACAACGACCAGATTACCTCCAAGGAAGAGGCCCAGGCCGACATGAAACGGATTCTAGGGGTCGATGAGCTGGAAGATAAAGAGTACATCTTCAAGTGCTATTACACCCAAAAACTGGCTGAAGGGCGTATCTTCAAGAATGGGAACAAGGCCCTGTTTTTTGAGCCCCTGGTGGCCAACTCGATTTTTATCTACATGTATGCCGCCCGCTGTATCTATGACCGCATGATGGATTTCGTCAACGAAGTCGACACCAACCTTGCCTTTGTCAAAGCGGTGCAGGAAATGGAAGATGTCATCAGCAACTATTATCAGGGAGGATCCCTGTATGACTCCCCGTTCTGGGATTATGCCACCACCCACACACGGGCGCGCCTAGAAAAACGCCATGAATTCAAGGAAATCATGAGCACCTATCGGGCGCTGAAAGAACGAGGCATTCTACACACCGGACCGGTTTACGGGTTAAAGCCCCTGACCTGGGAAATTATCGACGAGCAACTGGGGTACGCTTATATCGCCTAGTTTTTAGGCTTTGCAAGGCATAGCGTCCCGTTTTCGTTCCGTATTTTGTTCAATTGATCGCTAAAAAATCTGGAATAAGAGGTGTTATCCCCGCTTTCTCGGGAATGACACCTTTTTTATTCCTATGGAAAAAGCCGACTCGTGGAAACATTTTTTCCTATTGCCTTGCCAAGAAGGAGAAATATCTATTTATTAATTTTTGTAACAGAAATTCAACTCTTCAAGCAATTTTGAATCTTGAGTGGGATTTATGTCTATGAAACGAACACACTAACTCTCTCTAAATACTGCCTCTCTCTATCCGTAATCTCTTGCACTCTTTCCCCCTCAGCAAGAGATTTTTTTTTGGCAATTTTTGCGTTGAGCGCTTGTCCGGTTTATGATGTGGGAACCATCGGTAGGGGTTATTCGTCCATTAGCAAGGACAGCATTTTTATCGTCATGTTGTATGCATGTGGTAGCGTTTATCAACTGTAGGGCGTGACATGGGATTTCCAATCAAATCATTTGGCATATTTTTGATCGGCTCGGCGCTGATACTCGGCATGATGACCCATATATCGGGCTACGGCCAAGGGCCACTTCATGGGCAGGCACAACAAAACGCCCGCCAGACCCATGCGCCGGAAAGCGTCATGATTATTCTGGATTCATCCTATTCCATGGCCGAACCCCTGAATAAACAGGAAAGCAAGATGGTCGCCGCCAAGCGAGTGATTCTGGAAGCGCTGGATCGTATACCAGCCGGAACCCCGGTGGGTCTTAGAATCTATGGGCACCGCTCTGATTACACGTCCGCATGCCGCGCGACTGAAACCCTGGTGCCTATTGGCACCCATAACCGGCTCCAGATTGCCAGCCAGATGGTTAAAATCCGTCCCACCGGGGCAACGCCCATTAGCCTGGCCATCGAAAAAGCCATTGAGAATGATTTTCACAATATCCCCGGCCCCAAAAGTATTATTCTGGTCAGTGACGGCATTGAAACCTGCTCGACTGATCCCTGCGATCTGGCTGTAAAGCTGGTTCGAAGTGGGGTGGACGTGAAAATTAACGTAGTGGGTTATGGCCTGCAAGGGATGGACGCCACCCGGCAACTCCGCTGTGTGGCTCTCGCCACCAAAGGGAAATTTGTCAGCGCCAATACCTCGGCAGAACTAAGCCAGGGACTCAACCAGCTACTCAGTGCCAAAACCAATGTCCAGGCGCAGATTATTCCTGTTCAGCAACCCGCCCCACCCGCTCAAAGATACCCTGTTCTTGAGCTCGTTGCCCCCAGGTTGCAGGTTAACCCACCATCGACAACAGATCCTTCCTTGGATCTGGGGAGAGATGTACAATAGATTCTATAAGAGGGTATCCCACATGATGAAGCAGCGCTTCCATACAAGAGATTGTCCCAACAAAAGCGTCATGAAAAGGAAGGAACAACAAGGACCTATGAATTTTCGGATTAAACTGTTCTCCGCACTTTTGTCCTTGATGGTGGTTTCCGGCCTGGCTGGCTATACCGGTGTTGAGGCTCAGACCAAAACCACCCCTAAACAAGCAGCCACCATTGAAAAACCGGCGGAGAAGTCCACCGTTGAAGAAAAAGTGGCGGAAAACATTGAATATATGGCTGTTGCCCCGCTGGACTTATTAAAAGCGCCTGCCCAGTATCTGGATAAGCATATTCAGTTTGAAGGCACCTTTAACCGCTTCTCGGATATGGGTCTGGACTATAAAAAAGCCTTTAAAGACTCTCGGGATTACGTTAACCTGATGATCCTGCGCCCGGATGTAAAGCAACATCAAATCCCGCTGTCGGAACTCAAGATGTTTTTCCCTCGCAAGAAAAGCGATGAGGTGGTGGAACTGGAAACCGGCGATCGGATTTCCGTCAAGGGTCACGTCTTCAGCACGGCTTTAAACGAACCCTGGGTGGATGTCACTGAAATTAAAGTAATCAAAAAGAACGATGCCGCCAAGAAAAAAGGACCGGACAACGACTGTTGCTAGATCCATAATCTATTTGAACCAAGCCCGCCAGGTGGAGTCCACGCCCTCTGGCGGGTTTTGTCGAGATGAGGTGTCCCCCGCTTTTATATCGCTCAGGTCAATGTTAGGATGGTATTGGTTTTTTATTCAAAAGAATGCCTGATCCCTTGATGTTGTTTTCGATTGGAGAGTTCATGCATGGGTGACACAATCACAGGTAATCCTATTGTCGTCAGTCTGTTTTCTGAGTCCACAGAAACGGATAACCCGGTTTTATCGCGCGCCCGGTCCGTCATCGATGTTGAAATCCAGGCGCTGGAAGAGATTAAAACCCAACTGGACACCGACTTTGTAAAAGCCATCGAACTGATTGAACGATGCGCTGGCCGGGTCATTATCACCGGGATGGGCAAATCAGGCATTATCGCTCGCAAAATCGCTGCCACCCTTTCCAGTACCGGGACACCGGCTTATTTCCTCCATCCGGCTGAGGGCAGCCATGGCGATTTGGGCATGATCATGAAGCAGGATGTGGTTCTTGCCATTTCTAATAGCGGTGAAACACCGGAAGTACTGAATATTTTGCCTCTGGTCAAGCGTTTTGGGGTGCCTTTGATTGCCATGACCGGCAAGACAGAATCCACCCTGGCCGCCCAAAGTGACGCTGTCCTGAATATAAGCGTTCAAAAAGAGGCCTGCCCACTTAATCTAGCGCCGACCGCCAGTACAACAGCCACCTTGGCCCTGGGAGATGCTCTGGCCGTTGTACTGCTAGAACGCAAAGGCTTTACCCAGGAAGATTTTGCCTTGTTCCATCCAGCCGGTGCCTTGGGCAAACGACTGCTGCTTCGGGTTCGGGACCTCATGCATACCGGAAACGCCCTGCCCTTGGTTCATTTAGAAACTCCCTTCCTGGACGCGTTGATCGAAATCAGCTCCAAGAAGCTGGGGGTGGCCTTCATTATAGATGCCAATGACAAAATGTTGGGTATTCTGACAGACGGGGACGTTCGTCGGGCCCTGATGCAGTACCCGGACGCCCGGACCATTCCCCTGGAAGCCGTCATGACCCGCTCACCCAAGACCATTGACGAAGACGATCTGGCGGTCAAGGCCCTGCGGATTATGGAAGAGTGTAAAATTACCACACTTGCCATCACCACAACAGATGGACGGGTTCGTGGGGTGATTCACACCCACGATATTTTAAAGACAGGAATCAGCTAACATGGTCGTTACCCAATCTCCATCCTCCAACGCGCCAACGCAGACGCCGGATGTACTGGAACGGGCCCGTCGGGTTCAACTCCTGGCCATGGATGTGGATGGGGTTCTGACCAACGGAGAAATTGCCTACACTTCTTCCGGTGAGGAGATTAAAGTCTTTAACGTGAAAGACGGTCTGGGGATCACTCTGGCCAAGCGCGCTGGTCTAAAAACCGCTATCATAACAGCCCGGCAGTCTCCCATGGTGGCTCGACGGGCCGAAGAATTGGGGATCGATCACCTGTATCAGCTGGCCAAAAATAAACTCAACCCCCTGTTCGAATTGACCGAGTCGCTGGGTTTGTCTCTGGATGAGGTGGCATACGTGGGAGATGACCTCCCGGATATTCCTGCCCTGGAAGCAGTGGGACTCGCCTGTTGCCCCGCCGACGCCGTGACAAAGGTTCAGAGCCTTTGTCATCTGATTACCCGTCGGGAAGGCGGCAAAGGAGCGATTCGGGAGATTGTGGATCTGATTCTGCAAGCCAAAACGCCCGCTGAAGGTTCATCTCTTTAACATATTTTTTTACAAATTCTTAAGTGAGACCTTGAGATTTCCCGTCTCTTGCCGATACGGTCCATGTAAGCCGCCAAACCAAGAGAGTTAACGTATGTTGGATGGGTTTCAAGAGTCTTTAGGGGATGATCGTTCATTTGATCGCCCGGTTGACTCCCTAACCAAATCACAATCAGGCTTCGGCCCTCAGCAAGCTGCTGAACTGAACGGGCCCGATCTGGAGCATCTGCTGAACATGCTGTCGCTCAGCCAGGTCGTGGACCGCTACCCGATCTTGATGTCTTTATATGATCTGTTGATTCACAGTATCGTATTGCTACCCGTTCCTCCCGGTACCAATATTGATGAAGGTGTGCCGTTAGTGGCCCTGGAAAACGGCCGGGGAGAAAAAGGCGTACCGGTCTTTACCAGCGAACATGCCATGTCACTTTGGGTAACTGAACCCACGGAATATGTGGGAATTCCCTTTTCTTTGCTTTGCACCCACGCGGTTTATGCGGATCTCGATTTTATCCTCCTCAACATGTCAGGACCTGCTGGCGGTGAGATTAACCACTATGAATTCGCCTATCTTGCTGAAGGGTTGATTCCACCCCCTCAAGGCGAGCAAGCGGGTGAAATCACCATTGAAAAAAACACGGAAATTCGGCTGGCCCCATTGGATAAAACCCCAACGATGCTGGTAGAACGCCTCAACGGGGTGTTTGGCCAGCAGGGAAACTGTGTGGCCGAAGCCTACATGTTTAAAGTCGGGTTTTCACACGGCCCGCTGAAAACCGGCCTCGGTATTCGGCTAGCGCCAGGCATGGACAGCTACTGGGATCAGACCGTCTGGCCCAATGTCCTGGTCGTGCTCAAAGAAGTGTTGGGCGCCAAAGAGTACATCAACGTATTTTTGTTGAACGATTCTCCCGATCTGGAGAAGGTCATTCGCCAGATTACACCGTCATTTTATAGCGCCTGAAATTCAGCTCTAAAACACTCAGGCATGCGTATGAAGCGCTTTGTACTCTTCCAGAATCCGGTCAATCCGCTCCATTTCCTTGTCATCCGGGCTAACCAGCGGGGGCCTCAGGGTGGGTTCCATCATCCCCAGCTTGGCCAGGCAGGTTTTAATCACCGTCGGATTTGGCAGGAAGAAAATCTCCCGGCCCAGATTCAGCTGCTTCAGGTGAAGCCGCAGGGCCCGTTCTCGATCGCCCTGTTTTGCGGCCTGGATCATCTCACGCATCGTCTTGCCGGTCAGATGGGCCAACACGCTAAACGTACCATGGGCCCCACAAGCCATCATCGGAACGGTCAACGTATCATCCCCGCACCAGGTATGCCAGGTATCCGCCGGAAGCTTGGCGGTAATCTCACTGACCGCATCCATATCGGGATAGCTTTGTTTGACGCCGATAATATTGGGACAGCTTTCATGAAGCTGGGCCATGGTATCGGCCTCCATCCGCACTACACAACGGCTGGGGATGTTGTAGATGACAATATCGGTGTCCACGGACTGGGCAACTCGGGTGAAATGTTCAATCATGCCACGCTGTGAGGGTTTGTTATAGTAGGGCACCACAACCAACAAGGCATCTACGCCCAGATTTGCCATTTTTCGGGCTTCTTCGCAGGTCTTGTGGGTGTTGTTGGAGCCTGCGCCCACCACAATCTGAACATTTTTCCCGCTCACGGCGTTTTTGACCACCTTGACCAGTTCGATTTTTTCCTCAAAGGTCAGGGTCGGAGATTCCCCGGTGGTCCCGTTAACCAGAATCCCATCACAACCATTTTCAGCCAGGTAGACGGCCAACTGCTCGGCTTTCTCAAAGTCAATGGACTCATCCCGCTTAAACGGCGTCACCATGGCTGGAATAAGTTCCGCGGTGAGGTTTGGCATGGTTAGGCTTCCTTCTTATACAAACATATGGCTTATATAAACATCTAAACGAGCGCTGAACGAACCAGGTTATTTTGAACCAGCAGTTCGGCAATCCGTACTGCGTTGAGTGCGGCACCGATGCGCAGGTTATCCGCCACCACCCACAGATTCAAACCGGTTTCCGGGTTAGAGGTATCCCGCCGGATCCGCCCCACATACACCGGATCTTTGCCGGTCGCCTCGATGGGGGTGGCATATTCCTTGGCCAGTGGGTTTACCACCAGCATCGGGGATTTTGACAGTACCTCCACCGCCTGTTCCGGAGAAAATGGGCGTTCCAGCTCCACGGTAATGGCTTCGCTATGGCCCACCATGACCGGTACCCGGACCGCCGTAGCCGTTACCTTCAGCGCGGGCAGGTGCAGGATCTTGCGGGTTTCATTAATCAGCTTGGTTTCTTCCTTGGTATAGCCCGCCTGCTCTCCCTCCTCGACAAAAACATCAATGTGAGGAATGAGGTTAAAGGCAATGGGCCGTTTAAAAACTTTATTGGGGGTCATCTCAGCCATCAGGCTTTCAGCGCCCCCTTCCATCCGCGCCAACAGTTCGGTTGTATTCGCCAAAAGCTCTTCAACGCCTTCTTTCCCGGCACCACTGACCGACTGGTATGTACTGATAATAACCCGTTTCAACCCGGCAGCTTCATGAAGGATTTTCAGGACCGGCATCAGCTGCGCCGTCGAGCAGTTGGGATTGGCAATAATGCCCCGGTGATTCTTGAGATCCCCATCATTCACCCCGGCGACCACTAGGGGAACCTCCGGGTCCATACGAAAGCAGCTGGTATTATCCACCACCACCGCGCCCCGCTTGACCGCTTCCGGCACCAGCTTTTCACTCACCGCCCCGCCTGCGGACGCCAGGACGATATCGACCCCTTCAAACGCTTCCGGTGTCGCTTCCTCAATCTGAATATTCTCATGACGAAAGCGGATGGTTTCTCCGGCAGATCGCTTGCTGGCCAAGGGCTTGAGTTGTTTCACCGGGAACTGCCGTTCTTCCAGGATGCTCAGCAAATGAGATCCCACCAGACCAGTCGCTCCTAACACGGCCACAGTATATTGTTCTGACATGACAGCCACCTCTGACTTTCTGAAAAACCATCGGCCCTATTATACCGAAAACCGGACATTTCCGCACTTTTCCCCTTTGATTCCAAATTTTTCTATTAAGCGAGCGGGATTCTGGAAATATAAAAAACTATGACAAAGCAGGTCAATCTTTAAAATCTTTCGTTTTGATTGTGTTATAATCCTTCGCCATAAATTTTACATTTGTAACAATTGGGAGTTCTCCTCTTATGATGACCCGCTTTACCAGCATGATACCGCCACAACCTATGAGCACGCCCCAGGTGGCGCCCATGCCTCAACCCCAAATGACGATGCCACAAGGCATGCCCGTAAATACCAATTTGGCTACGCCTGCCCAGGATCAGGTCATGTTTAGCGGTTTCTTTGGCGGTCTGTCTGAACAGGAACGCAATGCCAAGATCAGTGAAGGTCTGACGCAGTTGGATAAAATGTTCTCTCAGAATCTGGAACAGCTCAGTCAAACTGCCCAGGAACCCACCGGCTACCCTCCTCAATACCAGGTAGATACGGTCTTTAAAACTGATGCCGGTGAGTGGCTGTTTTCCGAGCGCCGCTTTGAGCGTTCCGGTCAGAACTTCGTGCAATACCTCCTGGCCTCCAATCCCGATATGCAAGCAGGACCCCTCTTGTCCCTCGGCTTTTCGGAAGATAAAAAACAAAGCAGCATTCTTTATATGGAGAAGGGAAACCCCAAGCGCTTCTCTACCGATAAACCCCAGGCGGACACGCTGGACAAGGCCCAACAGTTCATGGAGCAACTCAGCCAACAGTTTGGCTTTAACCATCCGCAATACAACCCACAGTAATTAGGAAAACCCAGATAAAGAAAACCCCCTGCCTGTAAAGGAGGGGGTTTTTTGTCTCTCTCTTTCCGTAATGAAAGCTGTTTTAGCTGACTTTGCTGAGTTCAACCAGTTTCCGGGTTTGCAGCAACTCGCATTCCTCAACGTCAATGGCGGGAATGGGTTCAGATAACTCGGTCAGAATGAACTCCGCCACCCAGCGAATTTTTGTTCGGCTGGCATTGCGGACGTAGAATTCCTTGATGTCCTCAACCACCCATTCGCCCATCCGAATCAGCGCCATGGCGCAGACGGACTTGACGTTGTTGTGGCTGGATTTTAAGCCGGTCAGCAAGTGGGGAATCGCCGGCTTGCCAATCCGGACTAACAGGTTTTCAGCTCGGCTACTTTGAGCGGTATCCGCTTCCTCTAAGGATTCAATGAGGTATTCAACCAATTCTTCAAGGGAAACACTCTCTTTGTCCTGAATGGCGGTAAAATGGGCGTTCTGCACCAGGTGCAGTTTAATGGCTTCAAAACTTTTCAGGGCCGCATTCATTTTCAGGTTAACTCTCCAAATCTTCTGAAAGATTGTTTTTAACTAACCATACTTATACCTGATCTCAAAAGGAGGGGCAATTTGGCAAAGCCTTGTCAATCTATATAAAACGGCGCCTGGAAAATATTTTCTTTATGTCCGATTGACCTTGTTCGATCATGCGTGAAGAGGCAAAGGGGCTACAAGCCTTTTACAGAACTGAATAGAGGGTTCTTGGAACCGTATTTGAAAAATGTAAGGGTCTTTATACCGGGGCGATTTACAAATGTATCCCTGATAAATTTTTAACTCTATTTTTAGAAAACCTTTACATTTTCTTTATCTAACTCCCATCGAAATTCAGCGGTATAACCGAGTTTAGATCAGGCGAAGAGCGACTTTATCCATGACCTGGGCCCCCAGGAACTCCTGGGCGCTTTTCTGAAACAGTGTCAACTCCAGGGTACCGCCACTGGAAGGCACCACAAAAATCTGAGTTTCGCCGGCCCCGGCTGCATAAGACGTAAAATGCTGGGTTTGCCATGTCCGGCTAATAAGCTGAATTTCAACCCGCTTGCCCGGCTCCAGCCATTGGTTGGGAATGTTGGTAATCAGGTTCCCAAAGCAATCGCAATGCATAATAACCCCTTCCAACAGTTGCTTGTTCCGCTCTGGGGCAGGCCATGGTAATGCTTCAAAAGTCGCGACCCTGGGCCCAATTTTTTGGAGAAACTCCTCTGACATGTAATGCAACAGGGCATTGGCCAAGTGGGCCGCCACCGGGGCATAGATGTCCCGACCATGAAATGTCTGACTCACCTTGCCCTGGGAGTCTCTTAGAAACAGCTTCTCGTTTTCAATGGAATATCCCTGCAGTTCGCTTCCAGCCGTCTTGATAATGGGGGTTAATAAGCCATTGTCAGGGGCGATAAAATACAGCTTCTTTGAAGGCCAGTACAGGAGCAAGGGTCTTTGCTGAGACTCGCCAACCTTGGGATCCACAATACAGACAAAAATGGTGTATTGAGGAAAAACAGGATAAGCGCTCTGAAGGATCCATGCGGCCTCATGAATCTGGTGGGGCGTGATGTTATGGGTAATGTCAATCACTGGGGGGGAGGGGTTCTGAGCGGTCAGGTAATCGGCTGACTGCATGAGTTTGTAGATGACCCCCTTGAGAATGCCAGAAAACCCATCCTGATGACCATAATCGGTAATCAACGCCAAAGTAGGAAATGACATTGCGATGTATTCCTCCCTCCGATACGATATGTGGTATTGTACACCGATTCGAACCATGGAAGAATAAACAACAAGCATACTAGGCCATGGCCTGATTAGAGGGCGAAACAGGATGCCAATTTCCCTATATACCGGTGAAGAAAGTTACTTATTGAGCCAGGCATATCGCCAACTCCGTCAGCAGTTGGTCGATCCAAACCTGGGCAACTTATCTCACCGGGTCCTGCAAGACCCGGCCATTTACGAGGTGCTGGAAGCGGTCAACGCCGTGTTTTTTAACCTGGGCGGGACAACCCTGATTGAGATCCATGAGTTTGAGTTCCTCAATAAGGCCGCTTCCGAGCCTGCCGATGAAAAGCAGCTGGAAGGGCTAAAGACAGCCCTGGAAGAGCTTGATGCCAGCAAGCACGTACTGTTTGTCAGCAAGAAAATCAACCGGCGCATCAAGTTTCCCAAATGGCTGGCCTCCCAGAAGTTTGTGGAAGTTCGGGAGTTCCAGCCGCTGGCCTGGTGGAAAACCGATGAGGCGGCCAGCCTGATCATGCAGGAAGCAAAGCGTCAAGGAACCACTCTCTCTCCCCAGGCCGCCAATGCACTGGTAGAGCACTTCGGGGTGGATCTCCAGATTTTGGTCAATGAAGTCCAGAAACTTTCGGTTTATGCGGCCGGGCGGACTATTACCCCCCAGGATGTAGCGGCCTTATCTAATCATGATGAAAACACCTTTGAGATGCTGGCCGAGTGGGTAAAAGGAGGCCAACGGGCTCAAGTTTTCAAGGTATTACAAGAGCTGCTGTTGAGGCAGCACCCTGTTGCCCTGTTTGCGTTGGCGGAAACCTATGTAAATAACCTATTCCAGCTCCGGTACTGGCAGCTGCTGGGTTACTCCCAAGGGCAAATAGCAGAACGGACAAAGAAAAAACCCTATGCGATCCAAAGGAGCCTGGAAGAATTTGGCCGGGTTCCGATGGAGCGCTTGCAAGTACTGAAAGAAAAAACGGTCGAACTGGAGTGGTGCGCCAAGAGCGGCCAGATCGACTCCCGATTAGCCCTTGAGATGTTGCTAGGAACTTGACATGCTGACCACCCAGGTACAAAGCCAGCCCCTGGCCACTGAATTTTTCACTCGCGCCCTGCGGAGCCGCTCCCTGGCGCACGCCTATGTGCTGAAAGGATGCCCACCGGAAGATATGTACCAGATGGCCCTGGATGTAGCTAAAATTCTGAATTGCCAGGAGCCTACCGGGGCGGATCAGGCGTGCGGAGCCTGCCATAGTTGTCGCTGGGTAGATCAAAACGCACATCCCGCTGTGATTACCGTTTCTCGAAGAAGCTATCTCGTCTCTGACGACGCGGAAGATCTCTCACTGGAAGCCTCGGCCAAGGTACTGGCCAAAGCCGCCAAAACCCAGATCGTGGGGGATCAGATCACCCGACTCCAGCAGCAACTGGCCCGCTCATCCGAATACTTCCGAGTGGTGATCTTTACGGATGTGGAGGAAAAGCCCGCTTCATCCCCTTCATCCGTTATCGCGCCCAATGACTGGCGTAGCATTCCAGGGATGGAGGAAAAGAGCTTTCACATTCGCCCGCTGAATCGGAAAGTACTCAACGCCACATCGGCCAACCGGTTTTTAAAAACCCTGGAAGAGCCGCCGTCCAAAACCCTGTTTTTCTTCTTGACCGATAGCGAGGAAAACCTGCTGGAAACCATTGTTTCTCGTTGCCAGGTCGTGCCCTTTATTCAACAAGCCCGTGGTGCGGAGCTTCCTGATCCATATTATTCCTTTTTAGAACAATGGGTCAGTGCTATTGGCCCCAGAACGGATATTTACACCCTGCATGAGCAGTTTGAGTCTTACTTTATCACCGAAGAAAAACTTTCCATGCCCCAGGCGTTGGAAATATTACAGACTTATCTGCGAGAACGGTTTTTATCTGGAGTCCAGGTAGAAGCCCAGGTGTTTAGCCGGTATACCCGATGGCAAACAGATCTGGAGAAAGCACATCGGATGCTACAGGCCAAAACCCACGAAAGCCAAACACTCAGCTACCTGCTACTCCAACTCAGCCAGCCCTAGCCGGTTTTTTCGGGTTTTTTACAAATTGGATGACAACAAAATCCATTTTGTTGTTTTTATGCACATACAAGGGAAACAGGTTGGAGAAGGAGTTATTCAGATGAATCAGCGAAACACGTCTTCACATTCGGCAAAAGTACTCAAGTTCAGAAAACGTTTGTATGATGGTGGATCTGAAATCGCGCTGATTCAGGCGATTGAGGCAGGACGACACGTTGCCTCCCAGCTGAAAAAACCGACGATGACTCCTGAAGAGCCAAAAGTGGAAGAAAAACCTGCTCCAGCGGCAGAATCCAAGGAACCTGGCAAGGGCCGTCAAATTACGGACACCTTACTGATGGGTCCTCTGGAGTTGGTTGTCGCCTTGGTAGGTATCCTGACCGCCGGCATTGCCATTGCCACCTTTACCCATTTTAAAAATGAAGCGCTGCTTCAGCAAAGCCGAAATATTCTGAGGGATTGCGGGCAGATGCTGATGAAAGGTCTGAAAGACACTCTGCATACGCCGGGCAAGGTGATGAAGCTGGCCATGTCCAGATAAACACACCAGGTGACAGGAAGCTCAACAAATCACCCTTGAGTGTGATGTATCAGATATTCATAAAATATATACTTTAATCATAAGCAACCTCATAACCAAGATTTTAAAGAACGATAATCGGAGGAAAACAGTCTTATGGTTAAGCTGTATGCAAAATTTCAAACTTTCCTTGCCACTCGGAAGAGAAGTAAGGGTCAGTCGCTGGCCGAGTACGGGTTAATTCTGGCTCTCATTGCAGTCATTTGTATCGCGGCGCTGCAAGCGTTAGGTGGAAAAATCACCGAAGTCCTTAAGCATATTACGGATAGCTTGGATGTCGCATTAGGCTAGATCTAACTTGGAAAACACCGGGCCAGAAAAGCTGGCCCGGTGTGTTTCCGCCTTAAAGGGAAGGGAGCATGTGTATCTTGCGAAATGATGTTCTCAAAAAAGCTTGGATTCAGCTTACACAACCAAAATCGGGTCAGGCGTTGCCGGAATATGCCCTGATTCTCACGCTGGTTACCCTCTTTTGCCTGACGGCTGTCATTGCCTTGGGGCAAGAGATTATGACCTTCCTCATTGACTTTGGGAATCACATCATTGACGTGGCCATTGGGTAAAACAGGAAGATCAACGCGTCTAATCCGGTCTATTGATTGAGGTGGGGAGAATTGACAGGGGGGCCTGTTAAAATTATGATGATGGCTCTCCCCTCGTGAGAAAACCCTTCTGTTATGTCGGGGTGGCGGAACCGGTAGACGCGCACGTTTGAGGGGCGTGTGGAGCAATCCGTGGGGGTTCAAGTCCCCCCCTCGACACCACAAGTCTTCATTGCACGGCCCATCTAAAGGCTTCATTTAAGAAAGTGCCTTCCGGCGTTGTTGCTGACAGCAACAACGCAACCGGGAGGTTTATTTGTATGGAGCTATGGGAAACGCTCAAAATCAGCCGGGCATCTTACTTTCGGTACAAATCAGCACAGCTTCATTCCAGTCTCATCCCTCAATACGAAGCGTACAGAAGTAGCGGCCTGTATGAGAAGCCATGGTCTCATAACCACAAGAAGCATTGCCTGTATCAGTTACAGAAGTATTTTGATGTCTATCCTATCGTCAACTATTGGGGTGTCAGGGCATGGATGAACGGGACTTACAGCCAGAATAAGGATAGGCATACCTCTTTATCCGGGTTCGCACGCTTCCTGAAATACGAGGGCTTAATGGATGAAACAGAATACCTAAAGATAAAGGCGCTACATCCTATCCGAAGCCCATACAATCCAGTCAAACAACGCCTTGTTTCGGCGGAGGAGGTGGATGTGGTTACTCAAGAAAGTGTTATCTGCCTCTTCTTGTCCGAAACGGCCTTGCGAATCAGCGAGTTTTCGGCTCTGACTCCCGATTGTTTGCATTATAGCAGCGACCCAACACGGGCCTTTATTGAGGTTCGGTGTGGGAAGGGGGGAAAGGGGCGAGTCGTTCCTTTCTCGAAACGTGCACAAGGATGCCAGTGGGCTATGGGCAGGTCTCGTTACTGGTGGGGCAAGCATATCCGTGACGTATCGCTTAAAACCGGCATCGACTTTTCGGCCCATAGTCTACGACACTACCGAATCACCCAATGGGCCAACAATCCCCGTATCCC
>CAYLWC010000030.1:0-28715 GCA_964387265.1 uncultured Vampirovibrionales bacterium
CGTGGTAGGATTAATCTGTGAGGGGAACGGGATTTTTGGCTCACGGGTCGCCAAGTACGCAATGCTCTATCGGGGCGCGGCCGGGTTGGTGGGGGGGGGGGTGCTTCGTGACACCCACACGTTGGTCAAAGAGCGTTACCCCATCTGGTGTTACGGAGCCACCCCCATTGGCTGTCATAATAAAGAAGTGGAGTTTGATAAAACCGCTTTTGAAAAGCGGCGGGCAGAGCTGGCCGGATCTCTGTTGGTGGCTGATGATAGTGGTGTGGTGATTATTCGGCGAGAGCAGTTGACGGAAGATCTGCTGAAACGACTGGTTCAGGGAGGGATTCTGGTGATGGATCATTACAACTGCGAAGTGTCCCCCACGGAGAGCGATGTCCTTGAGAAATATGTGGGCAAAAACAGAATTCTGCAAATGCCCTTTAACCGTCAGCCCACTGCTTACGTGATCAAGGAAGTATAATTACTGATGAATGTGCTGATTCGGTGCGATGGATCCCAGACAATCGGTGCCGGTCATGTCATGAGGATGCTGGCCTTGGCTCTGGCCCTCCGAGAGCAGGGCGCCTGTGTCTGCTTTTTAACGCGCCCCTTATCAGAACCGCTTTTACAACGAATTCAGGAAGCGGGGTTTTTGGTTCGTTGGGTTCAAGATTCAGTGGATCGCTTTGAAGTTTTCCCGGAAACGGAACTGGCTGCGCTCCTTCAACACGCGGGCTGTTTGATCGTGGATCATTACGGTTATGATGCGAATCTGTTAAAGCAATGCTGTCAGCATTATCAAGCTGTTGTCCTGGTTGATGATTTTCAACCGGAACGGACGATTCCTGAGCTAGACCTGGTGGTCAATCCAAACGTTTCAGCTACCCAGCTGCCCTATCCAGGGAATCCGGGGCAGTGCCAGCTACTGGGGGCGCAGTACGCGCTGCTCCGCCCGGAGTTCTGGCCGGAGAATCATACTGCTTACCAGTTTAAATCAGAGTGTAAACGGGTTCTTATCTGCTTTGGTGGAAGCGATACAACCGGCATGACCCAAGAAGCGCTTCAACTTCTGTCAAAAATCAACTTCCCCCTGGAGCTGACGGTCATTACCGGGTTTGATAACCCTCATGAGTCTAGAATCCGAGAAATTCTTGATGCAATGCCGCACGCTTATACGCAGCTCTCTTCGGTGCAAGATATGGCTGGAATGCTCCTTTCCCATGATTTGGCCATCCTGCCCGCATCAACGGTCACACTGGAAGCCATGGCGCTTGGGGTTCCTACAGCAATCATGATTTGTGAAGACAATCAGCGCCCTGGTGGGCTGGCCATGGCGGACGCCAAAGCAACGGTTCTGCTGGGGGATACCGCCCAGTGGGATCCTAATCGGGCATTTGAAAAACTCAACGCCCTCATTCATAATGCTGCTAGCAGAGAGGCTCTGGCCAAGGCGGGCTCCGGGCTAGTTAACCCCAAAGGGGCTCAGCAAGTGGCAAGCACCATCTTAACCTTGACTCAGAAAGTGTCATTGTCCTCATGAGAAAAGAGATTCAACTGCAAGGCAACCGCCATCAGGTGATCAGCCGGAATCACCCGCCCTACGTGATTGCGGAGATTGGCTCGAATCATAATCAGGACTTGGGGCTGGCCAAGGAAATGATTCATGTGGCGGCTGGTTGCGGGGCCGACGCGGTGAAATTTCAATCGCTCAATATCAATAAAATGTACGCCAAAGCTGCTCAAACACCGGAACTCAAGGAGTTATACAAGAAAATTAATCTTGATGAGACATGGTATACGGCTCTGGCAGAGGAAGCTAAAAAGGCCAGGGTGGATTTCTCCTCGGCCCCAACCTACCTGGAATCGCTGCCACTTTTGGAAGCCGTTGATGTTGCCTTTTATAAAGTCGCCTCCCCACAAATCCGCACCTTTCCCAGTCTGCTCAAGCAAGTGGCCCAACTGGGCAGGCCCATCGTGATGTCTGTGGGCTATTGCGGTTATGAGCAGATTGATTTGGCCTTTCGTATCTGCGGTGCAGCGGGCAATGATCAGGTGGTTCTGTTGCATACGGTTTCTGAGTACCCAACCGCTTATGAAAAAGTCAATTTAAACTGCATCCCCAGCTTTGCCCGACGGTACGATTGCCTGACCGGACTCAGCGATCACACCCCGGGAATTGAGATTCCCAGTGCCGCCATCGCTTTGGGCGGGGTGATGATTGAAAAGCACATGACGCTGGATCGAAATCAACAAGGGCCGGATCACCACTTTGCCCTGGAGCCCGCCGAATTTAAAGCGATGGTGGAAGCGGCCCATCATGTGTATCAGGCCATGGGAACAGGGGTTAAAACCGTGACCGATCATGAAAACAAGATTGCCCAGATGTTTCTGGTTCGTTGGCACGCCAAAGAAGCCATTCAGCCCGGTGAACTGATTACTGAGGAAAAAATCTGCTGGCTCCGAAGCGCTGAAGGTATCTCTGATGAACATATAGAGCTCCTCGGTACCTTGCGGGCCACCCAGGAAATCGCTGCCGGTTCGCCAATTTTGTGGGGAAATACCGAAGGACTTGGTGGGCATCCCCAGGAGCAGTTTGACTCAGTACAACGGGAATCCAAGAGGTAGGAGTATGGGGCAAAAGCGTTTACTGATTATTAACGCCGGGTGGGAGCAGGAAGATTTGCTCCAGGCGGCTAAGGACGCTGGGTGTTATGTGATTGCCACCAACGCCACCCCCAACGCCCCGGCGTTTCATTGGGCCGATGAAACCTATGTCTTGGATCCCAGAAACATTGACGGCCATCTCAAGCTGGCGCAGGAAAAGCAAGTGAATGGGGTGATGGCCGATCAATGCGATTATTCCCACTATGCCGCTGCTTATATCGCTGAGCGACTGGGTTTGCCCGGTTCCGGGCTTCGGGCGGTACAGAATGCCACCAATAAAAAGTGGATGCGCCAGACATGTGAGCAGGCTGGTATCCAGCAGCCCCGGTTTTTCCCCTGTAAATATCTGGAAGAAGCCCAGGCGGCTGCTGAGAGATTGGGCTATCCGGTCATGGTTAAACCCCTGGATAACCGGGGGAACTTTGGGGCCAATCAAGTAGAAAACGCGGGGCAGTTAGCCGATGCCTTTTATGAAGCCATTGCCCATGCTCATAGTCGGGAATGTTTGGTGGAAAAGTTTATTGTAGGGACCATGCACACGGTGGATGGCTTTGTTTTCAGCGATGGTACCCATCAAGCGACGGCAGTGGCTTCAAAAGTTATGCTGGGAGGCCGTAAGCGGGTAGCGATGGAAATACGTTATACACCGCCAATTCCTGAAGAGCTGATACAACGTTTGAAAGAAAACCATATAGCGGTAACAAAAGCCCTTGGGCTTAAGCTAGGATGTTCTCATGGAGAATATATGGTGACTAATGAAGGTGAAATCTACTTGGTGGAATGCGCTAACCGGGGTGGGGGTGTGTATATCAGCTCACGAATTGTTCCAGCAGTCTCTGGGTATGATATCTCCATGATGCTGGTCCAGCTTGCCCTTGGTGAAGCAGTCTTACCAAAGACCCCAGAAGAAAATAAGGTCTTAATGAGATTCCTTCAGCTAGAGCCAGGCCAGATTGCAGCTATAGAAAATGTTGAAACGATTAGGAAAATGCCAGGTATTCTAACATTCAAACTCACAGTCGGCGCTGGCGATCAGGTTCAGTCTATTACCTGCGACGCTGGACGCCATGGCTTTATTATTGCCACGGGTCAAACCCATGAGGAGGTGACAGCCCTTGCGGAAAAAGCTAGACAGACTTTAAGCGTACAATATGAGGTGCCCACCCATGCTTGATTACCCCATTATTGATTTCCATGTACATCCTGGCCCTCGTTGGATTCCTGTGGAGCGGCGCTTACATGAAATACCCATTAAAGCGCATTTTGAGCCGCTCATTCAGACCATGGATCAAGAAAACATTGAACAAGCGGTGACGTTCTTACTTGATGAGGATCTGTTTCGCACCGAAGCAGGCGAGGAGATGTTCCGGGTTCTCAAGGCTGAGGGCTGGGATAAGAGACTGAAACTCTGTCCCATGTTTGAAATTTTCCGGCTTTATGAGACCGAAGAAGTGCTTGGGTATGTAGATAACGCTGCCAAGCTTGGGATTTCCGGGATTAAAGTCCATCCATCTATCCAGCGTATTACCCAACGAGATTTGCCTCTCCTGAAGCCCTTGGGAGAAAAGGCTAATGAACATGGATTGTTTATGGTGGTCCATGTGTATGGATATCAACCGGATGTTTCGGATAATGTCGGCGTGGAGGCCGTGGCAACGCTGGCACCCATCGTAAAAACCCCACTGGTAGTCGCACACGCTGGTGGGTTGGATTTACCAAAAGTAGTGGGCCTTGCCCAAAAATACTCACATATCGTGCTAGATCTCTCTTATTTGTTAGAGCTAGAAGAAGTATTAAGGATGGATGTAACGCACCTGATTGGTTTTGCTATAAATAATCTTGGAACAGATCGCATCCTGTATGGTTCTGATTACCCCAGTTGTAATGCCAGAAAATACAAAGAACGCTGCCTGGAGATTTTTCAATCTTTAGGCCTTTCTGTAGAGGAAATCCGAGCCATCATGCGTGAAAACGCGCTCCAGCTCTTTAAGCGAGCTAGGCAACATCAGTCGGTGTCTTATTAAGAGCCTTTTGTGGAGCTTTGTATGCCCTTCAACACCCAAAACGGCTTGAAGCATTTATACAGCAAAGCATGCACCCAGTTGGATGATTACATCATGTTCCGAATTACCCAGCGAGCCGGGGAACTCAAACCAGCGCTGGACGCCAAAGGGCGGTCCCCGTTGCGTCTGAGTATTGGGGCGCCCACGCTTGAGCCCCCCGAAGCCCTCATTAAGTACACTTGTGAATGCCTGAAAGAGCCAGGAATTCACGTCTATTCCATTCCTAAAGGCGAGGCGTTTTTCAGAGAGGCCGTAGCCCGGTGGGTACAGCGGCGCTTTAATGTGAATGTGGATTCCAGCACAGAGGTTTGCGCCCTCATTGGATCCAAGGAGGGGTTGGGAAATCTCTTCCGGTCGCTCATTACCCCCCAAGCTGATCCCAAAAAGCGGGATATCTTTCTAGTCCCCGATCCGGGCTATGCCAACTACAAGGCTGCCATTGAGACTGCCGGGGGCTTGAGTTACCCCACCCCATTACTCCCGGAAAATAACTATTTACCGGATCTACAGTTGGCCCTGGCCCAACTGCAGAGTGATGGGTATGATTTGGCCCAGCTAAAAGCCTTGATTATCAATTATCCCAGCAACCCTACCGGGGCCATGGCGACGCTGGACTTTTACCAAGAGGTGGTGGATTTTTGCCGTAAGCACCGGATTGCCTTAATCAGCGATGCCGCCTATGTGGATATTTATTTTGAAGACCCACCCCATAGCGTCCTGGAAGTACCGGGGGCCAATGATGTAGCCATTGAGCTGTTCAGCATGAGCAAGCCCTATGCCATGACCGGCTGGCGAGTGGGCTTTGCGGTGGGGCACCCCGACTTGGTGGATGTGCTGGTGCGTATGAAAGGCACCCTGGATAGCGGCGTGTTTCGTGGCTTCCAGAAAGCGGCAACATTTGTGCTGGAAAGCCCTGAATGCCAGCAGTATGCCCAGCAGGCCAACCAGCGGTATATGGAGAACCAGCGAATTATGCTTCACGGCCTGCAGGAGTTAGGTTGGCCGATGGATCAGATTCTGGTTCCCAAGGCCACGTTTTATCTTTGGATTCCCATCCCGCCTCGTTACACAAGCAGCGCCGCCTTTACGAATGATCTTTTAGAAACCTCCGGTATTATTGCGGTGCCAGGTACCGCCTTTGGCTGTCATGGCGAAGACTATATTCGTCTGGCCCTGACACTCTCTCCAGATGATATACGGGAAGCCGTTGATCGAATGAAAACCGATGGGATGACGTATTAAAACGCGTTTCGGCATGCCCTGATCACCTGATCTTGTTCGGCTTCGGTGAGATCATAGTATAGCGGGAGAGTAAG
Organism: uncultured Vampirovibrionales bacterium; assembly: GCA_964387265.1. GTDB lineage: Bacteria > Cyanobacteriota > Vampirovibrionia > Vampirovibrionales > Vampirovibrionaceae > CAYLWC01. The sequence goes on from CAYLWC010000030.1 coordinate 6,029, forward strand.
GGCTTCCTGGTAATACCGCTCGGCATCCGGGAAATCACCGGGTTGAAAGCCAAGTTGTTGATAATACGGCTGGGTATGAACAGGGATATAATGCACGTTCACACCAATGCCTACCGCCTGGAGCTCTTCAAAGACCTGCTTTCGGCTTTTTTGAATTTCATTCAGTCTCAAACGCACTACGTAGAGATGAAAAGCTGAATACGTATCCGGGTGCTGGTAGGGTAGGGTGAGTGGTAAGTCTTTCAGCGCCTCGTTATACCGAGCTACCAGCTCGTGGCGGCGTTGAACAAAGGTATCCAGCCGAGTCATTTGGCTGGCGCCAAGTGCCGCTTGCAGATCGGTCATCCGGTAGTTAAAGCCTAGTTCAATTTGCTGGTAATCCCAAGGACCATTGGATTCTCCGGTCATAAAACGGGGATCTCGGGTAATGCCATGGGTGCGAAGGCGAATGAGTTTTTCGTATAAATCCACGTTGTTGGTAAGGATCAGGCCACCTTCCCCGGTCGTCACGATTTTCACCGGGTGAAAGCTGAAAACCGTCATATCAGAATAAGCGCAGCTGCCCACTTTGGTATTTTTATACGAGCCACCAATGGCATGAGAGGCGTCTTCCATGACGTTAAAGCCATATTGCCTGGCAAGCTGCTGAATGGCCTCCATCTCGCAGGATTGTCCGGCAAAATGAACCGGCACGACGATATCTGGTTTTTGATCTGAGGTTTCCAGCTTTTTTCGGAGCGCTTTCACACTCATGTTGTAGGTGTTGGGGTCAATATCCACAAAATCCACATCCGCGCCGCAATAGAGGCCGCAATTGGCGGATGCCACAAAGGTATTGGGAACGGTCCAAAGCAACCCGCCTGGCCCAAGGCCCGCTGCCAAACAGCCAATATGCAAGGCAGCGGTGGCGCTACTCACCGCAACAGCGTATTTGGTCCCGGTATACTCTGCCACCGTTTTTTCAAACCGCTCAATGGCGGGCCCTTGGGTAATCCAGTCGGATTTTAGGACATCAACAACCGCCTGGATGTCTTGTTCGGAAATATTTTGGCGACCGTAGGGGATCTGGATCATAGATCGTGCATCTTTTCACGAAGCTCTTCCGGTGTCAGGAAGTGAGGATTGTTGTCTGATGTGTATTCAAAGCCAGGCTCTACAGGCTCACCACTTTCCCCTAACGCGTTCTTCTCATAATTAATGGATGAAAATACGGCAGAAGGCTTAATCACGTAATGATCCGAAAACCCAATGGCGTGATGGGAATCATCCTTGGGGCAAAGGACCTCATGGAGCTTCTCACCAGGTCGAATACCCACCACTTTTGTGGCAATGCCCGGATGAAGTGCTTTTACCAAGTCGGTAATACGCATAGAGGGAATTTTGGGGATAAAAATCTCGCCTCCCTGCATTCTTTGGAAGGCTTTGATGACAAAATCCACCCCTTCCGGCAAGGTGATCCAGAAACGGGTCATTTGCGGATCCGTGATGGGAAGCTCTTTGGCCCCTTCCTCTACCATTTTTTTGAAAACCGGGATAATCGATCCGCGGGAGCCGAGAACATTTCCGTAGCGCACCACTGCAAAGCGGGTTGAGCCCTCACCCACCAAATTATTGCCTGCGGTGAAGAGCTTATCGGAAACCAGCTTGGTGGCTCCGTATAGGTTCACGGGATTGGCCGCTTTATCGGTGGAAAGGGCAATGACTTTTTTGACTTTGTTATCAATAGCTACATTGACAATGTTTTCTGCCCCTTCAATATTGGTTCGCACACATTCAATGGGGTTATATTCAGCAATAGGCACATGCTTCATCGCTGCTGCGTGAATAATAAAATCAACCCCGTTAACAGCCCGGTAAAGACGCTCTTTATCCCGCACATCGCCGATAAAATATCGCATGATGGGGGAGTTAAACTCTTTTTGCATCATAAAATGCTTGTATTCATCCCGTGAGAACACGATAATTTTCTTGGGTTTGTAATCTTTCAGGAGTGTTCGCACCGCAGATTGACCGAAGGACCCTGTCCCACCTGTAATTAGGATCACTTGATTGTCAAACATGCCTCACTCTAGCCCTCTTTGCCTGCTATTAGAACGATCATGATCAAGGAGATACATCGATCGGTTTAATGATATTTTAACGTATGGATCGGCTTGAAACAGTACTGCAAACAGATGAAGTTCTACGTTGATAATATTTGTTAAAGTGAGAGAGAGTTTCTTTGTCTGAAGGTTTCAGTCAGAAGTTGATGAACGTCGTTATTATTGTACAGGCACGCATGACCTCGACCCGATTGCCGGGGAAGGTTCTCAAGCCCGTTTTGGGAAAGCCTTTGCTTGAATATCAGTTGGAACGGCTGAAGCGAGTGCAAGAGGCTGATAATCTTGTTGTCGCGACCACGGAAAACGAGACGGATGATCCGGTTATAGCACTCTGCCAAAGCTTAGCCGTCCAAACAATCCGGGGGTCTGAGCATGACGTACTAGGCCGATACTTTCAAGCGGCTGAAAAAAGTAATGCCCACGCGATAGTCAGGATTACGGCTGATTGTCCTTTAATCGACCCTCAGGTGGTGGATTCGGTGATTGCCTGCTATAGAGAGGATGCCGGTCAGTTTGATTATGTGGCGAATGTGCTTGAACGAACGTATCCACGGGGGATGGATACCGAGGTGTTTTCTTTTGCCGCCCTTGAAACCGCCTTTAAAAACGCGATGGAACCAGCGGACCGAGAGCATGTCACCCGGTATTTTTACCAGAATCCAAATCAATTCCGAATGAAGAACATTCCCTATTATAAAGATACCTCTCAACACCGCTGGACCGTAGATACCATTGAAGATTTTCAGCTCGTTGAAAAGATTTTTTCCGAGTTGTACCCGAAAAACCCTGAATTCACCCTGGAAGAGACGTTGTCGCTCCTGGAAAAACACCCCGACTGGGCTGAGATTAATTGCCATATTGAGCAAAAAGCACACTAGTTCCAAGCGGGCCTTGGGGAGGCAGTCTCTTCTTAACAAAAGAGCCTGGATCCTCAGCTTTTTGATGCATTGATGGGGACAATATCATACAATAGCTGGGCTGCCCTCTTTGAATGAGATTGCTTCATGAATTTTGTTTCTGCCCAGTTTGTCCTCTTTTTCATCCTGACTTTAATCCTCTTCCTCTGGTTGCCGGCCCGCTGGCGCTTTTGGATGCTGCTGGCCGTGAGCTATTATTTTTACGGCACCTGGAGCATCCCTTTTATTGGCGTCATCCTGCTGAGTACCTCCATGGACTATTGGATGAGCCATATTATCGCCCGGAACGATTCTCAAAAGGTAAAAAAGCTGGCCTTGGTTGGCGGGCTTACGTTTAACCTGCTGGTACTGGGCTTTTTCAAGTACTTTAACTTTATGCTGGGAACGGCCCATGGCGCTGCCAACTTCTTTGGGTACCAGCTGGCTCTTCCGGAATCGCTTCATATCCTCCTGCCGCTGGGAATTTCCTTCTATACTTTCGAGGCCATCAGCTACCTGGTTGATGTCTACCGGGGACAGGCGCCATCCAAGAGCTGGATGGAGTACAACTTCTATATCATGTACTTCCCGCACCTGATTTCGGGGCCGATTATTCGATTTCATGAGTTGGCCGATCAGTATAAAGCCCCCATTCAGCTACCCACCATGGAGCGCTTTGCCAAGGGGACCGAGCTGATTCTGCTGGGGTATATCTTCAAGGTGTTGATTGCCGATAATGCGGCGGCTGTGGTGGATCCGATCTTCGATGATCCTGACAGTCACTCGGCGTTTATGAATTACCTGGCGGCCATTGCCTTTACCGTCCAGATTTATTTTGACTTTATGGGCTATACCCATATTGCCCGCGGGGCCTCTCTCTATTTCAACATTGAGCTGCCCTTAAACTTTAACCACCCCTACAACGCCACCAATATCAGCGATTTCTGGGGCCGCTGGCATATTTCTCTGTCCCGCTGGATCCGGGATTATCTCTATATCCCGCTGGGTGGCTCCCGGTGTTCTCTGGGTCGAACCGCCACCAATCTGATTGTTACCATGCTGATCGCCGGGGCCTGGCACGGGGCTGGGTGGACCTATATCGCCTGGGGCGGCTTCCATGGGGTCTTGCTGGCCATCTATCACTTCTACAAAACCAAGCGGGAGCAGTGGTTTGGGGTAGAAAAGGTCAAAGCCCTGCTTCAGAACCCCGTGTATCACCTGGGTACCATGGCCCTGACCTTTGCCCTGGTGGTTATTGGCTGGGTCTTTTTTCGGGCGCCCAACTTCCAGGTTGCTATCGATGTATTGGATCATATGATCCGCTTTAACAGCCTGGGTGAAAACGTGACTACTATGCTGGCCACTGGAGACGTGATCCCACTGGTTCAGATGGCGGTATTACTGGCCCTCTGCTTTACAGGCCCTAAAGCCGTTCAGGTGATGGAAGGGTTGTACCGTCCGCTGCCTTTCTGGGCCAAGGTGCAGGTGGCTTGCGTGGTGGCGATTGCCTGTTGGATCTGGACCGCCAATGGGGTGGCGCCTTTTATTTATTTTCAGTTTTAACGGTCAATTTTTACCTCTATCTGCCCTTATTGGATTAACGACCAGGAACCCAACGATGCCAACGACCCTCCATCAACCCAGTGTCAAAGAAAGCGCCGTTTCACCTCCTTCTGTTGAGAAAAATGCCAGCCTCACAAAGAAAAGCTGGCCCCGACAACTAGGATCGGCCATTCTGGCGGCTTTGGTGTTGCTTGTGGTCGTGGAATCCCTGGCCAGAATCATAGCGGTTTCTGAGGAAGCCCGCTTCAGTCACTACCGGATGTTTGATTTAAAATATTACCTTGCCCTCCAACCCGCTGAGCCCCGAAGAAAGTTGGTCTTTTTCATGGGTGATTCCATGATGGCATTTGCCGCTTACCCAGAGCAGATTATCAGTGACTTGGAAACACAGGGTATTATGGTCGATGCTCGAAATCTTGCGACCCATGACGGAAGCCCAAACATGAATATCGCGTTGCTTAGAACGGCCATTAAAGCAGGAAACCGCCCGGATTATGTCCTTTTTAATGTCTCAACCCGTATACTTAATCAATCTTTCAGTGCTAAAAATGAAGCATTTGAGACTTCCTATCTCAACCAATGCTGGCTTCAGGACACACCAGACAATCCAATCCGTTGCTGGCTGGAGGATAATTTTTATCTAATTCGGTTCCGTAGTTCCTTAAAGACTGCTATTCAAGATTTTCCAAATTCAATCTTTTACTCAGACCAAAAATTGCTTAGCCGGGAAAAAATGAAGAGTTATCCAATAGAAGACTTTTCCCCAAAGGGGTGGGTCCCTAACTACCTGGCTGAACCTCTTAAAAAAATGAATAAGCTTTATAATCTACGGTATAAACAATATATTCGTGGAAAATTACCACTCCCAGATAATATTAAGCCCTATCAATGGACTAATGAACATATACTGCCAATTCTTGAGTTCTGCAAACAGGAAAAGATCCCCTTGGCCCTTGTCTTGATCCCTGAGGCCCCGTATCCAGAGCTTTATTACGCTGTCCGTAAAACAACCCGTAGCCAGTTCCTTGAGAAGATCAACACATTAGCAAATCGTTGGAAAATTCCCTTTATTGACGTGCAGGTACCAGAGATTAAACCCACCGACTTTGGAGATGAGGCCCATGTGAATGTTCGAGGCAGCTTGCTCACTTCTGAGGCTTTAGCGGACGAATTAGCGGGATTATTGAAAAGAGCAGACTAGCTTTCAGAGTGAATAACGACTTGACGAATTTCTGGGATGATGTTTATCTGAATGCCAGAAGCAGTATCTTTGCCTCCAGTGCAATGACTCATGAATTGATCAACTGTTCCAAGAAACATCTCTCTTCTATAAAGGTATTTAATATTACTTTAACTTGTATAGTAATATGTCCTTACTTAAGCAGATAGCATTATGCTATCCCCCTTCTATTTTGTAGCAGAGGATCAAAGAAACAATGGAAAAAACTAAAGCATCACTGAAAAAAGTGTTAACCCCGGATGAAAAAAAGATAAAAGCTGAGCTGAAAGCGATAAGGAAAAATGAGAAAACAGCAAAGAAAATAGAAAAAGAGAGGCTTTACGCTACATTTGGTTATGAAACCATTGTACAAAATAAGTTGAGTCATCTTGTTCCAGTTGACCAACCCATGATTCTGATATCCCAAGTCCAACGATCCGGTGGCACCCTGATGAACCGGCTTTTTGACTCTCATCCAAAATGTTTTTCCTATCCCAGGGAACTTCATTGGGGCCGCCCCAAGAAATGGAATTGGCCTGATATCCCACAAGACGCATGGTTGCAGCCTGACTTATTTGATTATTTGTTTGAAAGGTGGATCGTAGATTTGGCCACCCACGGACATTACGCTGAACCCTCTCGAAAAATCGGCTTCGAGCGTCACCCATTTATTTTTGATTTGCATTTACAGAGAAAAATATTTGACCTTCAGCTTGCCCAGCAACCTCCGAAAGAACAGAGGGATATCCTAAACTCCTACCTCACCTCTTTCTTTAATAGCTGGTTAGACTACCAAGCCATTTACCTGGAGGATAAAAAATTTGTAACCGCCTTTACTCCCAGAACCATTATGCTTGAAGACAGTGTTTCCCGGTTTTTCCGGGATTACCCTGACGGGTATATCGTTACCCAAGTCCGTCATCCCGCGAGCTGGTATTCTTCGGCAATTCGTCATGGCTATCTTGAACGATATAACAGCCTGGAAGAGATTATGGATATCTGGAGACAATCCGCACAGGCTGCGCTGGATACAAAGAAATTCTATGGGGATCGGACTGTGGTTTTGATATTTGAAGAATTGCTCTCAAACACGGAGGGCTGTATGCGCCACATTTGTGACTCTACCGGCCTCTCCTTTGATCCCATTCTAGCTTCACCAACCTATAATGGAATACTTGTTTCCTCAAACAGTGAATATCAGTCCAAACATGGTATTGATAAGGCTGTAATCGAGCGGTACAGAACAGTTTTACAAGATGAGGATATCAAGATCATTGAAAGAAATTTTCTACCTCTCTATGAACAAATTAAGGAACGGTTTTCCCTATTAAAGTAGAGATACTGTTTTAAGTCCTGGAATGATACGCGGTGTCAAACAGGTTTACAAGCCGCAGGTCCGCTACGGCAAAAAAGTTATCATTTGTCAGCGGTTGACGTAATCCATAAGTCAACACCTTTCTCTCTGTGTTCACCACAGAACCACCACTTTGCTCAACAATACACTGCCCAGCCGCAGTGTCCCATTGCATAGTAGGACCTAACCTGGGATAAATGTCAGCACACCCATCAGCGATATAACAGAACTTCAGGGAGCTTCCTACCGCGATAAGTGTATGGTTAGGGTGTTGAGCTAGCCATGAGGTCAAGGCATCTCCACAATGAGAACGACTGCCAAGAATACGTAATGGCTGTTCATCTTGGTAATGGGACGCAAATATCTTCCGAGGCGTTTGCATGCCTTCCCGCTTCCAAGCCCCCAGCCCATCTGCCGCATAGTACATTTGCTTTAAGGCTGGAGCATAGACCACACCCGCAATAGGACGGCCATGACGGATTAAAGCGATATTGACCGTAAATTCACCGTTCCGCTTTAAAAACTCTTTGGTTCCATCCAGAGGATCCACCAGAAAGAAGGGATCATCCGATTTGTTTGAGGAGTGACTGGTTGACTCTTCTGAAAGGATAAAAACTCCTGGAAACGCCTTTTTAAGTGATTGTCGGATGATTTTATCCGAACGTAAATCCGCCTCTGTCAACGGAGAGCGGTCCTCTTTTTCCCAGGTCTTCCCTCCCTGTTCATATACTTCCATAATTGCCACGCCCGCTAGCTCAGCAATATCACACAGAGTCCGCAACATCTTGAAATCTACATTCATCGTTTACCTCATTATTTTGTGACAGCGCTTATCCACAGCTTGACTCCAGTAGCCAACAGGACAATCGCCAATAAATTTCTGAGAAACCCATACGGCATACGAGCAGAAAGCGCCACACCCAGTAAAACCCCTGGTATCGAACCCAACAAGAGGTTTCCTAACAGATAAAAATCTATATTTCCAATCAGCAAGTGGCCTAATCCAGCAAACATGGCTAAAGGCACGGAATGCAAAATGTCGGTCGCAATCAATCGAGAGATGTTTAAGCGCAGTGGATAAAGATACGTAAGGAGTATAGCCCCAATGGCACCTGCTCCAATGGATGTGATTGTAACTATCACTCCTAGAAATGCGCCCGCAATAATTGTGAGAGGCTTTTGTAACGCCTTAAACTTATCTACCGCTATCGTTTGGTTCTTATGTCCAAGCGAGTACAATTTTTTTTGAAAAAACATACAAATGGCTGTAAATATAACCACTGTGGCAACAAAGAAATACAAAAATTCCATTTTCTGAACTTTCTGCCCCTGCAACCAGAACAGAGTCATTACTGAAGCCGGAAGACTACCCAACCAAAGCCGTTTAACGATCTGCCAGTCAATAATCCCTTGTTGCAAATGTATTCGGCTAGCGACCAGTTTAGTCAAGGAAGCGGCCCAGAGATCAGTCCCTATAGCAATCGCCGGTGTAATTCCAAAAAATAGCATTAAGAGCGGCGTCAACAACGCTCCCCCACCGACACCGGTCAACCCAACCAATAAACCCGCTATGCCTCCTGTAACAATCAACAAGGCATCCATACTATTGACCGAGGAACTCTAAAATTTGCTCTACACATTCCTCAACCAAGCGATCTTGGGTTTGTAGGTGAATATCCGGGTTCGTCGGTACTTCATAGAGGCTATCGATTCCTGTGAAGTTTTTCAACTCCCCACGACGGGCTTTTGCATACAACCCCTTAGGATCCCTACGTTCACACTCCTCCAGTGAAGTATCTACAAATACCTCAACAAATTCACCCTCCTCGAACAATTCTCGGGCTAGACATCGCTCGGCTCTATAAGGAGAGATAAAAGAAACAAGAACAACTAAACCCGCATCCACCATCAGCTTAGCTACTTCGGCCACACGTCTAATGTTCTCAACTCGGTCCGCATCCGTAAAACCCAGGTCACGATTCAAACCATGGCGTATATTATCTCCATCCAGAATATACGTATGTCGCCCTTCTGCATGAAGACGTTTTTCTACCATATTAGCAATAGTTGACTTCCCCGATCCTGACAACCCCGTAAACCAGATACATTTAGCCTTTTGTCCCTTCATATTTGAGCGGGCCCGTTTATCAATTTCCAGCGTTTGCCAGCGGATATCGGAAGTATGGTAAGCAAACTCAACCATTCCAGCCCCTAATGTTTGGAAGGTAAACCGATCAATCAAGATCAAAGACCCCAATATACGGTTAATATCATAAGGTTCAAAGACAACCGGCTGGTTGAAGGTAATTTTCACGACAGCAATTTCATTTAATCTGAGTTGCCTGGTCGTCAATTGGGCTCCCGTATTAATATCTTCCTGATATTTGATTTCATTGACGGTTGCCAGCACTTCTTTCGTGTGAATTTTAGCAATATAGGATCGTCCTTGTATGAGCGGGGTTTCAGACATCCATAACATACGAACCTCAAACTGATCCGCCACTTGAGCGGGATTAGCCGCGGACACCAAGATATCACCCCGGCTAATATCCAGCTCATCAACAAGCGTCAAGGTCACAGAGTCACCTGAGCGGGCTTGTTGCTTTGTCCCTTCCCAGGCTATTATCTCCTTGACCCGCGTTTCCTTTCCCGAAGGCAGTACAAGTATCCGATCTCCTGGCTTTACTTCACCGGAAGCAACTCGTCCACAGAATCCACGAAAATCCAAGTTCGGCCGGTTCACTATCTGAATAGGCATGCGAAACGCTTCCTCAGTAGGAGAGGATGAGGCATCCACCGTTTCAAGATAATTCAACAGAGTGGGACCATCATACCAAGGTGTATGCGGACTTTTGTCAACAATGTTACCCCCAGTCAACGCAGATAAAGGAATCGCTTGGATTGACTCAAAAGCGCACTGGGTCTTTGCAAACACTTCATAATCTGTTTCGATCGCTTGAAAAACAGCAGGGTCAAAATTGACGAGATCCATCTTATTCACGGCAAGAACAACATGGTGAATCCCCATCATCGAGACAATCCGGGAATGACGTCGGGTCTGAGTTAGAATACCTTTGCGGGCATCTACCAGGATCACAGCCAATGACGCCGTAGAGGCCCCGGTCGCCATATTCCTTGTGTATTGTTCATGCCCAGGGGTATCCGCCACAATAAAGCGACGTCGCTCAGTAGCAAAAAACCGGTAAGCGACATCAATGGTAATCCCTTGCTCTCGCTCCGCCTGCAAGCCATCAACCAAAAGAGCAAAATCAATCTTTTCTCCTTGAGTGCCATACTGTCTGGAATCAGACTCCAATGCTTTCAGTTGATCATCAAAAACCCGCTTGGACTCATACAATAAACGCCCGATTAGGGTAGATTTTCCATCATCCACACTCCCACAGGTGATAAAGCGTAAGATCGACTCCCAGCCAACATGCTGAAGTTCTAGTGATGTCTCTACTATTTGAGTATCAGTCAGGCTCATTAAAAATAACCCTCCTGTTTCTTTTTCTCCATGGAGCCGGCTTGGTCATGATCAATCAAGCGCCCCTGACGCTCAGAAGATCGCATGTTCAAAGTTTCAGCGATGATGTCTTCCAGGGTATCCGCCTTACTCTCAATCGCCCCCGTCAGCGGGTAACATCCCAGTGTACGAAAACGAACCACTCGCATTTGCGGTGTCTCACCCTCTTCCAAAGGAAGTCGTTCATCATCCACCATAATCCAGGTGTTGCCTCGTCTGACGACAGGGCGAGGCTTGGCAAAATATAAGGGAACAATAGGAATGTTTTCTTGAAGAATATATTGCCAGATGTCTAACTCAGTCCAATTTGACAGCGGGAATACCCGCAGCGTCTCCCCTTTTCTAAGTCGGGTGTTGTACAGTGACCACAATTCTGGTCGCTGGGCTTTTGGATCCCAACGGTGATCAGGAGAACGGAAAGAGAAAATCCGCTCCTTCGCGCGAGATTTTTCTTCATCTCTACGAGCACCGCCAAAGACGATATCAAATTGATAGAGATCTAGCGCCTGTTTAAGCGCTTCCGTCTTCATAATATCCGTGTAATAAGAAGAGCCATGAAAAAATGGGTTAATGTTTGCGGTGATCCCTTCTTGGTTTTGGTAAACAATTAATCGCATACCGGTTTCCAGAGCCATTCGGTTTCGATGTTGATACATTTCTTTAAATTTCCAGGTCGTATCAACATGAAGAAGCGGAAAAGGAGGGGGAGATGGGTGAAACGCTTTTCGAGCCAAGTGCAATAGAACAGATGAGTCCTTTCCAATAGAATATAAAAGAACCGGATTTTCGCCTGTCGCAGCCCCTTCCCTGAAGATTTCAATCGCTTCCGATTCCAGCTCAGAAAGGAAATGGATTTGATTTTTTACGGAAAGTCTACACAAGATACCATTCTCCTAGTTCAGAACTAAAATCAATTCCTAACCACCCTACCTTGTAATGATCATTGACGTCAAACATTCATCCCTTGTTTTTGAGGTTTACGTAACCATATTCTTCATAATTTTATTGGACATTTTGAGAACGGGTTATAACATTCTTCATCTCTGAAGATGAAATAATTTTCGCTAATTGGTCGGTTACTTGGATGGCCCCTGCGGCATTCAAATGGGTCAAATTATAGTAGTGATCTGTATTCGGGTCTAGTGTATGTAAATCATAATACCAAACATTCGGGTATCGACTAATCAAACGGTGAATCCTTCGGTTGACTTCTTCAATGGAATAAGGGGAGTACTTCTCAAAATTCTGACTCCATACCGGGTGAACAGGCATCCATACTAGCAGTACTGGCACGTTTTTACCGGCGCAATATTTAATAAATTCTTCAATATAATTATCCGTCCATTTGAAATCTTGAAATTTTTTCTGCGCAAACTCATCTTCTATTTCTTTTAGCAAGACGGGATCCTCAGGCGGCTTCATGACTTCATAACCTGGAGCTCAGCCGAGAGGGGACACTTCCGTTTTCGGATACGCATAACGTTCGAATGCGAAAATTGTTCCGGATTGGCAATCCGACCAGGCAACGACTGGATTTGTTCCTTAAACATTGCACGATGGCGGTACAAATAGGAAACCCGTTGAAGGCCGCAATCCAACTTTTTATAGATGTCTTTAGGTCGAGTCGCAACACATTGACCAATATAAGAGCGGCTAAAAGCCTCATCTGCCTGCTGTTGAGCGCTGCAAATATCATTTCGAACATCCTCCTTAAAAAACATGGGAGTGATATTCAAAATAACCAGATCAGGATGAGGGATTGCTTTCATGGCTGTCTTCAAAATAAAAAAGGTCATAGGAAATGTACTACCACCCACCCCTAAGTTTCTCACATCAGCATCAACCCCCTCTTTAGAAAGCAAGCCCATCAACCGTTCTGAGTATATACCAACTCGCAGGTACGAATTACCTGTAGCCAGTACCGTTACATTATGACCATTAGGGCCTTGTTTGGCTACTGATATTTGCGATCAAACTCATCGTGAGAACCTTGGACTGGTTTTATGATTGTGAACAAGTACCTCGCAACCCCTTCTGCCATCAATAAAGTCACCAAACCAACTAGCAAAATTACCAGCAGTCTTCTGAAAGTGAAGAGCGATTGCGAAGCAGATACAGGAATAACACTATTGCTGTTGTGCTTTGTTGGAGGTTTCACTTGCGGTGGAGTCTAGTAAGGAGCCTAAGCGGACCTCTCTGCCACTAACTGGACCTCTTCTGGTTGATTGTCCAAATGTGTCGTATAGCTCTTATACTGGCTATTATAGAGCATGGCATAATGCCCATCCAGCTTCATCAGCTCTTCATGGGTTCCTTCTTCCACAATTTGCCCTTGATCAATAACCAGAATTCGGTTGGCGTTGCGAATCGTAGATAAGCGGTGAGCGATGACAATAACGGTTTTCCCCTTCATCACCGTTTCCAGGGATTTATGAATCAGGGTCTCGTTATAGCTATCCAGGGCGCTGGTCGCTTCATCAAGAATCAGAATCTCCGCATTCCGAATCATTGCCCGGGCAATCGCGATTCGTTGCCGCTGTCCCCCAGAAAGCAACATCCCCTGCTCGCCGACCTTGGTCATAATCCCTTCGGGCAGGCTTTCGACATACTCTCGCATGTTCACTTTTTCAAGGACGCTTAAGATCTCTTTCTTGGTGGCATCGACTTTTCCAATCCGGATATTGCCGCCTAGAGTCGCATCCAGTAGATAGTTATCCTGAAGAACCAGCGAAATTTTATCCCGGATAGATTCCACCTGATAATCTCTCAGATCTACGCCATCCAGCAAAATTGCCCCGTCGTTCACATCATAAAATCGGGGAATCAGGTTGGCGATAGTGGTTTTCCCACCCCCAGACAGCCCGACGATAGCAACCATCTCTCCACGGTGGATTTTAAAACTGATATTCTTAAGAACCGGCTTGTTTGGCGCATAGCTGAAAGTGACATTTCGAAACTCAATCGCTTCCTGAAGCTCTGTAAACTGCTTGGCTTCTGGCTTGTTTACGACCTGAGGGCGCATATCCAACATCGCAAAGAGCCGGTTGGAAACCACAAAGGAGTAATACAAGCTCATAATGGAATTACCCATATTTTTCAGTGGGTTAAACAGAAGCATCATGGAAACCAAAAACGAAACCAACCCACCTTGGGTAATCTCACCCCTCACCACCATGAGATGGCCTTCCCAGATAATCCAGGCAATACCTACGGCTGTTATCAATTGCATAATAGGGTTCAGAGAGCTCTTGATCCTGGCGGCCTTAATTCTTCGTTCCAGTTGCTTGTCCTGAACCGCGTCAAAGGTCTTCATCTTAAGCGATGTCAGGTTATACCCTTTGATCAAACGGATGCCGTTTACAATACACGTGTAAAATGTCAGGATCTTAGATGCATCCTTGTTTTCCTGTTTAGTCAACCGGCGCACAATCTTACGCATACGGGTTGAGGGAAACAACATGACAACAACCACAACCATGGAGATAATGGCCAACTTCCAGGAAATAAACAGAAGTACGCCTGTTAAGCAGATACTGGAGGTAATACGGGAAATAAACAACCGGGCACTATCCAGAAAACCACTCCGCATGATTTCGGTATCCCGGAAAAAGCGCTGGATGATAAATGCCGAGGTGGTATTATCGAAGAAATTGACATCCAGACTCATCATTTTCTCATACATCACCCGCCGGAAGTCCGTCATAATCTTGTTGCCAAGCCAGTCATTCAGATAGGATCCCCAGTAGTTCAGCAATGCCTGTACTACCGTAAGCCCTACAATAACAAAAGGCAAATAAATCACCGCATCAAATGACTTGTTGCTAGACAAGGCGTCGATAAAAGGCTTTAGAGAAAAGGCAATCGCCCCATCCAAAAGACCTGCAGGGAAGCTAATCACCAATACTAAAAGGGCAGTCCACTTATAGGGACGATAGTAGGGGTAAATCCGCTTGATAGTCCCGATAAAATCAATATCCTCCTTATCCTTTTTGGCAGGAGGCTTTCGGGTCCGCGTAACTACAAACTTGGACGCTTTGAGCTTTGAATACAGGGCAATGAGGGACATTAGTTATACACCCGTTCGCTTATGCTGCTACTATCAATATACTAACAGCCTCAAGGACAAGATCAAGTAAAGAAACACGCCTGAAACCCTCAGATTGCTACTGTACCGGACAACAAGCTTATGCTAGGATTTCTGGTTGTGGATTATCCCCATCAATATTACTTGTTACATTCTTAAAAATGGAAATCTGTATGTCTCTCCTATCCAAAGTTTTCAATAAACTGGGCTACGAACTCATCCCTTCTGATAGGCTTCAAAGTGTTGTTGACTCTAATAGAACATTAAAAGAAAAGGTAGGCCAGCAAAAGGAGATTCTGAGAGAAGCCGAGAAGCGTCTGACTCTAGCTGGGGAGAAGTTTAAAACCAAAGATCTGGCTAATGTTCTGCATATTGATGGAGAACCTATCCGCTTTCACATTGCTCCTGACATTTACGGCCGTTCCAGTCACAAGCTGACTGATATCAGAGAATTTGAACCCTTTCTCTCCCTCGCAAAGTCCGTTGTCCAGCCAGAAGGGAGCATGCTTTATTATGATCGCCTGTTTACACTATATCAAGCCCTAGAAAGCACTCTCAAAGCGAACGAAAAAAACAACAGTCAGCGCTTTACTGTTCTAGAAGCTGGGGTTTATAAGGGAGGAGGTAGCTACTTTATCGCCAGTACAATGCAGACACTGGCCCCAGCGGGTACAGAGCTTAAGCTCTACAGCGTTGATACTTTTGAAGGCCACTCAGACAAAGATCTGCCTGACGGGAAAAACGATATTAAAGAAGGAATCCACCTTCCTGGCATGTTCAATGAGACCAGCTACGAGCAGGTTAAAAACTATCTCTCTGCATTTCCCTTCGTTGAAGTAATCCAGGCCCGTATTCAAGACTGTGAGGAGCAGTTAGGTGGGCAATTATTTGATTTGATCCATTTGGATATGGATATTTATCACCCGACGCTCTACGGACTGAATTTCTACAAGGATAAGCTAAAGCCTTGGGGTATGTTTGTGATGGATGATTTTGGCTTTAAAACTTGCCCAGGGGTCATGCAAGCAGTGGATGAGTTTTTAAGCCAAAATCCTGGCCAGTTTCATAAATTCTTTTTAATGACCGGGCAATGTATCCTGGTTAAAGTTTCGGCGAGTTAGCAGGTGAACAAAGAATCAAAGTTTTCAGTTTTGGCCTCTATTTGGCCGAAACAAGGGACGTGGTTCGTTTAAAGATAAAATTGGCTACATTTTTGTTAGCCTTTGAGACTTCCTCATATTCTTCAAACCCGCACTCAGCAAGAATACGAGAGGCTTCTTCAAAGAAACCGCTATGTTTACAAACCTCTACCAAAATACTACGAACAGACGGCATCGACAGCACTTTCCTAGCACCAAGCAGAACATCCAACGTGCCGTTATCCACGTCAATCTTTACCAGCGTAGGCGGACGCAACTGGAATTGCTCGATCATGTCATCCAACCTGTAGGCCAGCATATGCTGCACATATGTTGATTGGAAAGGCTCGTTAGTAACTTCATTTACAGGCTCACCAACCACGTGCATGGCCTTGCCAGCTACAATATCAGAGTAGTAAAAGGGTAGAACCCTTGTCTCATTCGACAGAGCCACCTGAAACGGGATAATTCGATCGCTAAATTGGTTAATATAGATGTTGTGGCACAACTCATCAAAAGTTGAAAAGCTCGGCTCAAAGGCATAAATAACAGAGTCAGGCTTTTGGATTGCCGCAAAGATTAAGGAGAAAGCTCCAACATTGGCCCCAATGTCATAGAAAACATCCCCTTCCTGAATATTTTCTTCGATCCATTGGACTGTCTCAGGCTCACGATCGCAAGTATAGGTTCTGGCCAGAGACGCAGGAGATGAGAGGTACATTTTAATTTCTGCATTTGGATAGTTCAGTCTGCCTTGGGCATGAATCAGGTGCTTCAACCATACCTGTTGTTCATCAGTAAATGTACTAATGAAGCGGGGAAAAAACTTTTTTAGCCGAGCCCGAGATAGTAACCCTACCTGCCCGCCATCTTCTGTAGACATCTCTGTTGGTTCTGTTTTAAGAGCAAAATGAGACATTAAAGCCTGTTTTTCCAAGGCATCAATATCTGACTCAGCAATATTGGCAAATGTTACCTGAGCTTCCCGCCTTTTCAGAGTTGTCTTATTCGCTAGCATTGAAAGCAAAGCCCGGATTAATGCAACGAGGCTTGTTTCTGATAATGATTCAGCAAGTCTCTTAGCGTCTCGAAGACTTTGCCGCTCTGATTTATTTACCGTCATAAAACGTAAAAATTTAAGACCAGACATATTTATCCAATTTCTTATAGGGTGGGGCACGATCAACAGAACCGAATGTGTTTCATTATAGATCCTCCAGATATAGTGTCAATTAAAGCCACTTCAGTGCCCGAAAGCCACTAAAGCAAGGGCTATTGAGAATTTTTATAATTTGGATATACATTTCACCTTGCTGATACTTGTTGTTTTACTTCCGGGAGGAACGTTTCTGTCACTGGAGAATTAGAGACAGACAACGCCACACCCTCTATGAAGTCAGCGGCACATTCCCCAGCGGGCCGTTCTATTCCATTAGGGCGGATGAACCGTTCAATGAACTCCTTGCGCCGACACTCCGCGTCCGCGTTATGGCTCTCAACATGCCCCTCGAGTGCACGGGCCAACTCCTGGCAGGAGGACACTGTTTCTAACGCCCTTGACTCCTGTAGATAACGAAAATGGAGCGAACCGGTCTGAGTAGCCTGGTACTGCGGTACCAGCACGGAAAAAATCGGCTTGTTCAGACACATCGCGTCAATAAAGGCCGAGGTATTAATGCCCACTACGCCAATAGAGTGCTTGACCGAATTCACAAAGTTTTGCTGGCTTTCAGGAATGTCCGAAGGCTCTCCATAGGCTGGCCAGATAGCGAGTTTTTCTTTAAAGGAGGCCATAAGCTCCGGATCCTCATGAAACTTCTGGTAAATAGACGCATTTTGCTGATGAGGGCGTACCAATATGCTAGTGTTACGCAACTCAGGGTGTTCAGAAGATTCCAAAGCCTTTAGGATCTCCTGGAATAGCCAGGTTTCATCCGTGGCGATATTCTTTGAGGAGCCCAGATACAGCAGGTACGGATGTTCTGGGTTTAGACCCACCTCCTGTAGAAATTCTTTCCGATCCCGTAAATCGTTCTGGTCTACGGCAAACCATTTATCAAAGAAGTAAGAGCCGGAGATCTTGATATCTTCAGGATTGAACTTATGAAAACGAATCGCATCCTGCTTATGGAAATCATTCCAGACAATGAGTTTATCAGGATGAACATAAAATTGGGCTTTGGTCGAAATATTGTCCCAGCTGAAAGTCACAATAACGGTGGGAATCCCCAAGTGCTTGGCAGCCTTAATATACTCGATCTCTTTCGTATGCTGCATATTGGCGGGTGTAGCCACCACAATATCAGGCTTATTATCCTGTAACCACTTTAGAATCTCCGGGTCTGGCTGCAACTTTTCTTCATATTTTTCCAGAAAAGGCTGCACAAAGGGCAAAGCCAGAACATGATTCAGCATAGGAAAACGCTGAAGTGCATTTCGCAAGTCCGTTGGTAAATACTTTGCCCATCGCTTCCGGTAATACTCAGATTGCTCTGTCCGGTTGAGATTGCTGACATAAGTTCTTAGTTCCCGTAAGTCATGGGTAAGCTTTGCTCCCTTGCCACTACGATATAGCATTCTTTCATACTTAACGTGAGGATATCCTTGCAAGAAAGTTTTGAATGCCCTGTTTGTCCCTCGGATGTCATTTTTTTTACTTGTTTTTTCATCAAACAACAAGGTACATTGATGCCCTCGACGCATTAACGCGTCCAGAACACTACCGTAGTAACCAAAGTGCACATAAGACCGAACTACAAAAAGGACATGCATAAAGAGATTAACACCTTATATAGAACGCTTTACGAATCAAGGGGCGACAGATAACAGTGAGATAATACCATAATTGCTGACATGAAGCCGCTCCGTATCAATTTGTTACACTAGTAATAAGATTTGACATTTGGACCTGGCAGAGCTCCTCGGCGGGCATTTTATGCAGATCTGGAGCCCTAAACTCCGGTGCAAAGGAAGGCAAAACTGAAAGCAACAATCGCACTTGATCTTCAAGTGTTACGTTCTTTTTCGTCGTCCGTAAATAGTTTCGAATATGGAAACCATAAGGTTCATTGTTCCAAAGAAACTCATCCCAGCCATAGTCTCCGCGTAAATCGGGACAACCTTTGTGTTTAAAGTAACGCGTGCTGTAGTAATGTCTCTTTTCTGGCTTAAATCGGAGTTCGTCGGGAAGCCATCGCTCTAGTCTCTGATTTGTCCGCTTCTTACAGATTGACATTTCCCGTAAAGGTTGAAAGGCTGGCTGGATGCACTCATGATGATGCTTCGGATGATGAAGAAACTGTTTATAAATCCGGTAGCCCGTATCCGGGGAGCTCCCTATCCGACGGCGACTGTTCACATACAGATTGGTACGAATCTCATCATTCTTGGTAATCAATGGAAGAATAGGACGAATATACCAAGGCATCCGCTTGATAACGCCCTCTGGCGAATGTTTGTCCTTCTTTCCAAGCTGAAGATATTCTTGAAAGTAGGGGGTAAAGTCCAAATGCTTCTTCCCAACCGCTTCTACATCAATAAACATGCAGTGAACACAGGGAAAGTATCGGTACTTAGTGATGTATTTGGGATGCCAAGGCGCCCCAAAAAAGCTAAGTTTCTTTTGCTTCATGTGAGCAAGTACTTCCTGGATCCAACCGGGACGCACGATAAAGAAGTCTGGATCCAGAATTAAGGCATACCGCGTATCTACTTGATGCAAAAGCCTGTTAAGACCTGCCGCATGATGGTAACTGGCACTGGCTTGCTCGGCTGTCAGGATTTTCTCCGGCGGTGGCCCTTTAATGACCTGGAAATCCGGGTCATCAAGTGAAAGACTGTATACCAAATCTTTTGGGCTATTCTCGCAGACTGTCCATTGGTAAGAGACATTCGGATTCAAGCAATCAACAAACGCTTTATTAATTTTAAGATACAAGCTGCTGTTATAAGAAACCGTGCAGATCGTTAGCTCTGGGCTAGGCGTCATCCCTTACCTCATTTTGCGAGTCTATAAAATTAACCGTACACAAACTTACAAACCAATAATTATATATGGTTAGCAAAATACAATACCATAGGGATGCCTTCATTTAAGTTAAATAAGTTAAAATTTTTCATGCCGAAGAAAAATGTTTACGAAACCAGTGGCCAGGAAGCTATTTTCTTTGTGTTCATTGTGCTTTTGTTATAATGTGTTCCACTTGAAGCAAGCTCACCGCATGCGAGGTTTCCCCGATGCCTTTGACAACCAGCGCCAACTGGCTGGCCCAACGGATTGAAGCCACCGAAAACAGCCAGACCTACAAAAACTACTTGGAAGTCCGGGATTATGTTTCACGGATGATCGATCGTCTTGGTGGTTTACAGCCCTCAAACGCCAGCAGCTATTGGCAAGAGGAGCTAGCCGGTTTTGAATACCTTTTTGACACTTCCCCGCTCACCATTGATAAGCTGCGCCATCACTGCTATCACATTACAGGCATTCATGAGTACATGTACCGCTCCCACCATAGCCACATGGCTCCGCCTTACGAAAGCAAGCTGAAAGAACTCCAAGCCCTGGATACAGAGAACCTATTGGTAGGGGAGTCCCCCAAGCTGGGCGGGTTTGGCTTTGAGATTGAGGGAACACTCATCAACAAGGATACCCTCAAGTTCTATGAAATCCTCATTGGTATGAACAAGGCGGGCGTGCTGGCGCCCTTTAAAAAGCTGAACGCGGAGCGTCAGGTGGTCCTGGAAATTGGGGCCGGCTGGGGAGGCTTTGCCTACCAGTTTAAAACATTATTCCCCAACACGACCTATCTCATCGTGGACCTGCCGCCCACCTTACTGTTTTCCGGTACTTATCTCAAAACCCTGTTTCCGGAAGCCCGCTTTCTGCTGGTTGAGGAAGACGCGCCTCAGCTGGATGCGGACACTCTGAAAAGCCATGATTTTATTCTGATGCCCCATACCGCCTGGGAAAAACTCCAGGTAGAGCAACTGGATCTGGCCGTTAACATGGTTTCCTTTCAGGAAATGACCACTGAAAACGTGGAGAGTTATGTGGGCAAACTGGCACGACTAGGCTGCCGTCAGCTTTACAGCCTGAACCGGGACGTATCCCCCCACAACACCCAACTCTCGGCAGTCAGTGAAGTGATCGGCAAGTACTATGCGGTCCAGCAGGTCCCTATGCTGGATATTCCCTACACCACCCTGCAACGGCGGAAGAAATCCGCAAAGAAAAAAAGCCCATCAGAACAACCCAAAAAAGTTTCATTTCTAAAACAGCTAAAACAGCAATTCCGACCTCCAAAGCTCCCGGAAGGTCCTTCTCCAGAGGAGCTTGCCAGACTGAAAGCCCGGCAAGAGGAGAAAGAACGTCGGACGTATCGGCATTTGGCCTGCACCCTCTCTACCCAATAAGAAATCAGGATGTCCTATGTCACACGAACTCACTATCTGCAGTGTTTCTTATAAAAGCGGCGCTTATCTAGAGCTCAACCGGGAGATCACCCGCACCCTAAACCCGGAAAGCCCTCATCGGTGGCTCATTGCCGAGAATACGCCTGAGGATCTTCCCTACCGCCTGGAATTGAGTTCTGATCCCCGGTTTACGGTCATTCAAGGGCCAGAGCCGATAGAACGCCCCAAGGCCCTCAAGGCGACCGCCAGTTATCATCATGCTTCCGCCCTGAATCTCCTGATCAGCCAGGTAAACACCCGCTATGCTCTGGTCCTGGACCCTGATTTCTTTGTGGTCCGCCCCCAGTGGATCCAACAGGTTCTAAGCCATATGCAGACCCAGAACCTGGCCTTTTTTGGCGCTCCCTGGTTCCCGCTGTATCTTACCAAGTACCGGTATTTTCCCTGTGTTCACTGCATGTTTATTGATTTGGAGAAAGTGGACAAGGCTCAATTGGACTTTAACCCCGCGATTGAAGAATTCCAGGCCCCGGACATCCAGACGTTTTACTCGCGGAAAGGGGTTCGCCGCCGGATGGCTTTGCATCTCCAGTTGATTATCCGGGCTTATACCCGAAACAAAAAACAACGGGTGGAATCCCTGATGTATAACCGGCGCAGCGTGGGCGCCTCCCCTGATACCGGCTACCGGATTTACAAGGATTTTCACGGAAAGCCGGATTACCTGTCTGAATGCGTCCAGGGGGCTTTTGACCCCATGCAGGACTCTAACCACTGGAAAAAAGCCTTTAACCGGTGGATAGAGCGGCAACTTCCAGAAGAACTGACCTATTTACCCAAAGACACCCGCTATTACAGTACCCAACATTTCCGAGATCTGGGGTATCCAGACTTGCATGGCCATGGCTGGGATGAATTTATATGGCAGGGGGAGCCCTTTGGCTTCCACATCCGAAACTATCTCCGCACCACCAAGTTCAACGCAACTTTAGAAGAACAAATCGCTTTGATTCAAGAAGCGTTACCCCATTTCTCAAGCAAGCTGGATTTAAACGCCGTCAGCCCACTGGGCGCCAGGATTGGCTAAACCAAAATCAGACCGCTGTGTCTGTCTTTGCTATAATGGAACCACTTTTTTCATGATCCCTTGTAATTGCTAGGAAACCCCCATGAGCAAGCCAACTGCAAACAAAAAAGTGAAAAAACTCTTTGTCATTAACTCTAACCTGTATATCCGGCATTACCTCCAGACCAACGCGCTGGAGCAGATTGATGACGGGGAGCTGTACTTTGTGGCCCACCGGAACATGGTGACTATGGAAGAGGAACTGGCCAAGCTCAAAAACTTTGTGGGGTACTTTAACTACGATCAGGCCGTCTACAAGCAAAACC
>CAYLWC010000031.1:0-28341 GCA_964387265.1 uncultured Vampirovibrionales bacterium
TTTTGAGTCGAGTGCGTCTACCATTTCGCCACACCGGCCCGGAGACATTTCGTATCCCAGCAGTGTACCACCGGGGTCACCGGGATTCAATATTTTCTGATCCAAATAGACACAATAAAAGAAAGCCCCTTTGCTTCAGGGGCTTCTTATGAGAACTTAAAGATTCTTATGCAAAGCAATTCAGCTTGTGGGTATCGGCGGCTTCGTCAGATGGCCCAAACTCTTGCTCCAGATGAGGCAGGCTTTTCTCCGGCATGGGCGGACGCTCTTTGACCGGATTTCCAATTCCGATAATCCCTGGTATCTTGGCGAAAATTTGCATTTTCAATGTCCCTCTATCCCAATAATTCTATGTGTCTTATCTTATAAAAACCAATATTGTTTCGTCAACCTAACCGTGGTTAGTATTAATTTTTGTATATTTAACTTTATGAAATCTCATCCCCCGACCTGCCTGCCTTCCCCGGTCAAAACCATCGTATCAAGGCTTTAAGCCAGCGTTTCAGCAAACCAAAAACCTCAAACCCGGATCCTGATCCCGCCCCAAGATTTGTAAAGTTTTGTAACAAACCAACTCCTACTAACCAAGGTTAGGTTGAACTTTCCCATGGACGATCCATAATGCTACTAACAACAGTAAGTATTAGATGAAAGGGTCACACCAATGGGCATTAGCGGCATTCTGCAAATTCCAACGTTTCCTCGTAAAGATCGCAAGACCCCCAACATCATGCCGGATACCAATAAAAAAGATATCCGCCCCACTGAACTGAACTGCCCCAGCAAATGGGAAGAAATGGTTCGCGACGGGTTCATTATCTCCGACACCCCTCACGGGGACGAGCCCGACATGATTATCTTCCCGATGGATGAAGGGATGACCCCAGAAATTGGCGAAGACCGGGATTTAATCATCTTTCCCTCAATACCGGATGACGCTGGCACCCGCCTGAGCCTGATGGCCTAACAAACCGACTCTATAAACACTCACTACCCATTACATGCCCGGTCCATTGATCGGGCATTCGCTTTTCCAGAAATAGTCTCTGGCGATAGATCCCTTATTTTTGGGCAACCAAGACCGTCACGCCTGGCTCAATTTCCTGCGCCTCAAACGATTTGAACCCAGCGCGTTTCAACCATTGCTCATATTGAGCCGCTGTAAACACATCCCCTTCCGGGGTGGAAATCAGCATATTAACCCCAAAGATTAAGGGCCATCCTGGATTGGCCCGGTTATCATCCGGCACAAAATCCACGATCACCACACGTCCGCCCGGCTTGACGGTTTTTCCCGTATTCAGCAACAGTTTTTCTGTGGCATAAGGCCCCAGGGCATGGCAGATATTGGCAAGCAGGGCCATATCATAGGCGCTTTCAGGAAACTCCGCCACTTCCAAATCCGCCGGCCAATACTCATAACGCGCTTCCAAGGCGTGCTGGGTCACATATTCCTTGGATACCTCAATCACCGTCGGGAAGTCCAAAACCGTGGCCCGGCTGTCTGGATCTTTTTCCAGCAAGGCAATGGACCAAACCGCCGAACCTCCGGCCACATCCAAAATATGCTGCCCCTTCAGCCGGTTTCCCATCTCCAGATAGTCGGCCAATTTACGAGCCGTCGGGTAATTGGAGACATAGAGCCCTTTAACCAAT
Organism: uncultured Vampirovibrionales bacterium; assembly: GCA_964387265.1. GTDB lineage: Bacteria > Cyanobacteriota > Vampirovibrionia > Vampirovibrionales > Vampirovibrionaceae > CAYLWC01. The sequence continues at coordinate 1,657 of CAYLWC010000031.1, forward strand.
TCAGAGAAATACGTTTCCAACTGCACCAAGCTTTGAGCCCCACCCACCGGTTGGCCGGAACGAACCGCTTCGGTCAACATCGACCAATTCTCATACAAGCGCTTACAATGGTGAACCATCCCGCCAATGTATTCGGGAGATTCTTGTACCAGGAACTTTCGAACATCCATGGGCAGACGATACGCCCCGGCTTCGGTTTTTTCCAAGAACCCAATACCTATCAAACCATCCAATAGTATCCGAACACCCCTGGGCTCTGCCTGAAGCAGAGGCATCAGCTTCTCCAGGGTGTTGTTGCCGTTGTGGATATGGGTAAAGACATCCAGATCAATGGCGGCAAATAGAATCTGGCTCCGGGTAAAGCCATAGAGCGCATCCTGGATCCGATCGCTCGTCACCGACATGGTTTGAGAACCCATAGTATCTTCCTTCCACTCACGCCAACGATATCGTTTAACCTATCACTGCCCCGTCACTTACGCAACAGAACTCTCGGCCAGTTTTTCCATCTTGGCCCGTTGATCCGCGACCATCAAGGCGTTGATCACCGGCTCGATATCCCCTTCAATAATGGGGGTCAAGGGAAAGTTCTGGCCAATCCGGTGATCCGTCACCCGGTCCTGGGGATAGTTATAAGTTCGGATCCGCTCGCTGCGATCCCCGGTGCCTACCTGAGAGCGGCGCAAATCGGAAATCTCTTTTTGCTGCTTCTGCAACTCCATATCAAAGAGCTTGGTTTTTAGCAGTTGCATAGCCTTTTCCCGGTTCTGCAACTGGCTCCGCTCCTGGGTACAGTGGATTTGAATCCCACTAGGCTTATGAAACAGGCGGACGGCCGTTTCAACCTTGTTGACGTTTTGCCCACCAGCCCCACCGCTTCGGGCAGTAATGATCTCAATATCTTCAGGCCGAATCTGGATTTCCACATCTTGCACTTCGGGCATAACGGCCACCGTAGCCGTACTGGTATGAATCCGCCCTTGAGATTCAGTCACCGGCACCCGCTGGACCCGATGAACGCCGGACTCGTATTTCAGGTGGCGATAAACATCATTGCCCTTAATGCCGATTACTACTTCACTCACGCCTCCGAGCTCGCTTTCCGAGATGCTCATAATTTCGGTTCGCCAGCCCATAGAGGTTGCATACCGGGTGTACATCCGCATCAGATCCGCCGCAAAGATATTGGCCTCATCCCCACCAGCGCTGCCTCGAATCTCCAGCATAATATCCTTGTCATCATTGGGATCTTTAGGCAACAGCAAATACTGGAGCTTTTCTACCAAGGCTTCCAGTTCTTGATCCAGGCGTTCGATTTCCCCACCCAGGAACGTCCGCATTTCCGGGTCATTCTCCTGTTTGAGCATCTCTCTGGAGTCTTTCAAATCCTGATTGGCCTGCTTCCATTGCGTGAAAACCTCAATGGTCTCTTCCAGGGCGGCTCGCTTTTTGGAAACTTCTTGCAGTTTGCTGGAATTAGAGAGCACCTCAGGGTTTGAAAGCATATCACCCAGTTGGTGATAGGTCACTTCGACTTCACGTAATTTTTCAAGGAGACTTTCAATACCATTCATGGCTTTTCACACGTCAGTTGATGTTCTTTCCTACTATATTCCCGCAATTTCAACAAAAAAGCGAGTCTCTTTAAAAGATCGGGACTCGCTTTCTTGAAACGTTCGGTCGTTACTTTTTCTTTTTGGCAGAGGCGTTTTCGCGACCAGCAAACCGTTTTTTGAACTTTTCAACCCGTCCTTCGGAATCCATCACCTTTTGGGTGCCGGTAAAGAAGGGGTGACAAGCACTGCAAATATCCAACTTGATTTCCGGCAACACAGAACCGGTCTCAATCACATTGCCACACACGCAGGTGGCTTGGACTTTGTGGTATTCAGGATGAATTGCTTCACGCATGGACGATAATCTCCTGGACTGCTTTGAGGGGATTTTATATAAGTAGTGATTCTACCCAGCACAGACCTGGAAATCAACTCCCGGTTTTTTCAGCAATCAAGACCCGGACCCCAGGTACTAATCCCAGGTGAACCATGGCGGATCACAGCTTGCGCAAGGAGAGACAAAGTTATCAGCTGATGTCACCGTATTATCACGAGACGTTCCTCGGGTTTTTAGAGCCCCATCATAGTACAAAATAAACTGAACCGATTTGTTGTCACTGGCCTCCCCGTCAGGGTCAAAGAAAAAGGTCACCGCATTGGTGGTGTCTGTCCCGTCAAATTTCACACCTGGATAATAAAGAAGCCTTCCGCCATTTAACAATACCAAACAGTGTCGGGTCCCCCCGTTACAGGTTAACGTGCCACTTCCTTGCTCGGAATCAATCGTGGTTGAGTTATCCGTCTTAGCATAGTTCATGTAAGGCAGGAGCAGCCCCGCATTAAAGTTGGCAGTCGGCTCCGATTCCATTCGATACTGACTATAAGCCGATTGAATCATAACAGCGGCCTGCTTTGCCCGAGCGCTATAATCCGACGCACTCATTGTACCCCCTTTTAAGACCTTAGGAATGGTAAACGTGGCTACCAGGGCCATAATCGCAACCACCACCAACACCTCAGACAAGGTCATCCCGAAACTACCGCTCAGCTTTTTTCTCACCATCATGTCCTTCTATATCCTTAGCCTTTTCATTGTGAGCCCTTTACGACCGGGGTACAACGTCTTCTTTACTCATTATCGGGTTATTCTCAAAAAAATTAAGATTTTTCCTACAACGCTAAGATCCGTCTATCCATAAGACCCCTCTATTCCGACTCAGGCTCCATTCAAGTTTGACATTGCTTGATCGACAATCTGGCTAACCCCACTTCATAAGAAAGACGCTTACAGGATCTCCCTTGAAAAAACGTTACTGGCTTGCATATATACTCTGCTCCTGGCTTTTTGGGTTATTTGTCTTGCTCCCCGCTCAAGCAGCCAAAGGCGATTCTCAACGGTCTTATGATATCTACCTGACCCATCAGCGGGTTTGCCGTCAGTGTACCTGGCGAGTTTTGACCAATCAGGCAGGAGAGCCCACTGGCCAGGTGGAACTGAGCAATTTATACGGAGAACAGGGCATTTATCGACAGGATGAAATCATCGGCGTTAACAATCACCCGTTCTGGCGCAAGTTCTTGCTAAAAAGCCTGAAAGGCAACGAGCTACCCAGCCGCACCATCGCCCCCTGGGCTTATGACCCTGAAGATAAGCCTTATACCGAACCAGACTGGCCTTAAAAGCACTTTTCTATATTTGTAGTATGAAGAAATGTTTCAATCTTACTATTACTAACCGTGGTTAGGTTGATCTTTTGTTCGGGCTGTTTTTAAATTAGTACTAACCGATGTGAGTAGGACAACTTTTTAAAAGACCATTGACAAAGGTTCTCAAAAAACAGATTGTTAATCTCCCTCACTACTACATGAAACCCACTTGATTTGCCAGGCTCCCAAGCCTGGTTTTCTTTTTCTTCCCCTTCTCCCTGCAGGAAATCTGCGTTTATTCAGCAAGACCGGGCACCCACCTCTCTTAAGCGTGCGCAGCTATGCAGTAGCCTCGTAGGAGCTAGAAAATCTGGATCTTCCGATCATGCGGGTTTTTAAACTTGGTAATGTTTTTCTGGAAGAGTAGCGGCACTTCTCCCACCGGGCCGTTTCTTTGCTTGGCAATAATAATATCCGCCATCCCCGGACGCTCGCTCTCCGGGTTATAGTAATCATCTCGGTAAATAAACATAACGATATCCGCATCCTGCTCAATGGAGCCGGATTCCCGCAAGTCACTGAGCATGGGTTTTCGATCTTGCCTACTTTCAACCGCCCGAGAAAGCTGGGAGAGGGCAATCACTGGAACTTTGAGCTCGCGGGCAATCCCTTTGAGCCCTCGGGAGATCGCCCCGATTTCCTGGGTCCGGTTATCCCCGCCCCCACCTTTAGAAGAGGGGCCTTCCATCAACTGCAAATAGTCGATGACCATCAAGCCCAGATCTCCACCCACGTCCATCTGGATTTTCCGGGCCTTGGCTCGCAGTTCCATGACCGAAAGCCCTGGGGTGTCATCAATAAAGATGGGTGCATCCCCCAGCTTTCCCATTGCCTGGGAGAGTTTCTGGAAGTCATTCTCGGTAATCTCCCCGGTGCGGATTTTCTGGGCGTCAATTTCGGCTTCAGCACACAGCATCCGCAGGACCAGCTGCTCCTTGCTCATCTCCAAACTGAAGATGAGCACCGGCCGGTTCTCTCGAAGGCCGACGTTACAGGCCATGTTCAAACAGAAGGCGGTTTTACCCATCGAAGGACGGGCCGCCAGAATCACCAAATCCGACTTCTGCAAACCGGAGGTGTAGGTATCCAGGTCATAAAAGCCAGTGGAAACCCCCATCAAGGTACCTTTGTTGGTGAAGCGCTCTTCAATCTGCTCATACGAGAAGGGCAGGATGTCCTTGATATGAGTCAGATCATGGGGCATGCCTTGCTGGGCAATCTGGAAGATGGATTGCTGGGCATGATCAATGGCCGTATCAGAGTCGGGCGTTTCATAAGCCGTGGTGACAATCTCGGTCCCGGCGGTAATGAGTTGGCGCAAGAGGGATTTGCTGCGGATGATCCGGGCGTAATTGGTGATGTTATCCGTGGTCGCCACAGAGAGAGCCAGATCGTTAATATAAGAACGTCCCCCGGCCAGCTCCAACTGGCTGCTGTCGTTTAATACCTCAGAGACGGTGATAATATCCACCGGCTCGCTTTTGTCATACAACCCCAGCACGGCCTCAAAGATATGCTGGTGGGCCTGACGGTAAAAATCTTCCGGCTTGAGCAGATCAACAACTTTATTGATGGCGTCAGGATCCACCAAGATACCACCCAGAACACTTTGTTCCGCTTCCAGACTTTGGGGAGGAACCCGTTCAAAGGGATTCCCACCCTCAATCACTGCCTGAATACCATAATTACTAGGGCGATCCGGTGCCTCTTGCATTTTCGCCTCTCAATCCTTTAGAACTTAAAAATTTTAGCAATGTCTAACCATTGGACACGCGGCCATTATACTGACTACGCTCGCTTCATCCAATGGCAAACCGCTCTATGTGAAGGTAAATTTTTGCAAATGGCTGTACTCTCAACCACTCCTATTATAAGGTACGTATGAGCTTGTTTTGAAGAAGGAGAGAGAGGGATGCCTCCCCTGATCATTGAACGGTTTTACTGGTTGCCCTATTGCTCCACCTGCACCAAGGCAGAGCAGTATTTACTGGAACGTGGCGCCAAAATAGAACGCTATATTCATGTCAAAGAAGAACCTGTGCCAAAAGAGGAGATCGAGGAACTCAGCCGGCTTATTGGCGGGGTGGGCAAGCTCTTTTCCAAGCGGGCCATGAAGTACCGGGCCTGGGGCTTGCATGAGAAAAGCCTCTCGGATGCGGACATGCTCAATTACATGCACCAGGAGTACACGTTTATCAAGCGGCCAGTGCTGGTGACCAAAGATCAACGCGTCTTGGCCGGGTTTTCCGCCAAGCAGTACGACGCACTACTCAAGTAATTCCTTTCCCCCAAACAGGCATACAGCGATTTCCCAAGGACTTTTCATGGCTTCCGCATCAGGGGGCATCCGGGGCTGCCACGCAAGTGGACGCCTTTCTCAGAGGGGGTCAGCTGTATTGTTAAAATTTGTTATCAAGCTCCAAAGAGGCTTCCCAGGCGAATTTCCCCGGTTTTTCCCCTTGTTCTTTTTTAGTTGTTTTTATTTGTATTTTGAAATATGAGAAACCTCAGTTAGAATAGTACTCATTGGTACAGACCATGGGGGAAGGGAGTTCCAATGATCACCCAAACACGAATCCTGCCACCAACCGCCTCATTTCCCAAACCAGTCCTTCAAGGGAGTGTGCGTTTCCGTGGTTCCGAGTCGACATCCCCTGCGTCTGAGGCTGGAGATCGGTTTGAGAAGCGTGCCGAATCAGGGGAGACTCGTGAGAAAAGCACCGGTCAGGAAGCAGGCCAGAAAATTGCGGATTTCATCAAAAGCAAAGGTTTTCTGGATCGCAAAGTCGCAGCGGCCCAGTTTTTGAAAGCCGCCACCGGGATTGATCACACCGAATACTTTTCCCAACCCACTGAGCCTGTGAGTAAGGAAGCCACATCCTTAGCGGAAACCGTCAAGCAACTACAACCTCAGGAGAAGGTGGACATGGTCAAGGCCATGACCGGAGATGCCTCGATTTACGCCAAATACGTAGAAAAAGTGCTCATCCATCAACAAAAGCCTTCGCTCAGCGAGACGTTTCAGCTGTTTAAACCACAAATTCAGGAAAAGAATTTTTCCGGTGTCACTGCCGCCTTTGGGGCGATGGGAACCGGACTGATGTTGATGCCCATCGTCTTGCCCTCCTCGGTTCTTTTTAACCCGAACCTGGCTGGACAGCTGGTCGCCGGTCTAGGACTTCTACTGGTGTAACCTCCAATAACGTTCCTTGTCTATAAGAGCGTTCTATTGCCTGCCCTGACGGACTTCGGTCCGTTTTTTATTTTCATGAAAAAAGACGGGCTAATCTTGCCCGTCTTTTTTATAGCTTGGATTTAAGATCTAGGCGCCCGCGAGAACAGTTTCGTTCACTTGCTCAGCCGCTTCTTCCTTCGGGGCCTCAGCCGCCTTTTCTTTCTTGGGAGCCTTTTTCTCTTTGGTCGGGCTGGCAACCAGGAACTCAATGTTCAACACATCTTGCTTGACCGGACTCACTTGCACCTGATGGGCACGCGCCACCACGTTAACTCCAGGACCCACCAGCTTGAACTCACGAACGCCATTGCGGTAGGCAAGGACAAAATCATGGGTTTTCACTTGAATCGACTGGGGTTCCAGATTTTTGCCATACAACGTAGCCGGAACAAAACCAGCGGCACGTAATTGACGGGGATTCAAGGTGTTATCCCGTTCAGAGGCTTTTAATTCAACAACTTCAGACATGTTTCCAGACTCCGTTTCAGGTAAATCGTATCGATGGAAGGACCTGTTTTTGACCGACACACGCTTGTTATATTAAACGTTGGGGGCTCTCCAGAATTGCTTGGGAGAAAATCAGTATACTACAAGATAGTGCAATGCCCCCTTCAGAGTCAAGAAATAGAGCAAAGCCAAGTTAATTTCCCCAACGTCATATCAGCCAGAGACTCCCAGAGCCATAAAAAAACCACATAGGGAATATGGGCATGCCTGTTCATAATGTCGGGCAGCAAACACAAACCGCTCCGTGTCAAAAAGCGGAGCGGTTTGAAGGTGTTAGGTGTTATTTGGAGTGTGTTTATTTGGTCTGCTGGCTCACACCGGTTTTCTTGCTGTAAGAAGCACCTGGAACCGCTTTCCAGTTGGCAGCCATAATCATTTTGTAGGCTTTAAGGGCGGTATCTTCGATTTCTCCCAGTTCTTCGGCCTTCATAATCAGATTACGCAGAGGCAGAAGAGCGCGGGCGTCTTTCAGAAGACCCAGGGCTGCAGCGGAGCCAGCACGTACCAAATCATTTTCACCTTCATTCTGAAGGACTTTGATCAGGTGAGGCACTGCCCGTTTGTCGCCCAGCTTACCTAATGACTGAACTGCATAGATGCGCACATTCACCCACTCGTCTTCGAGAACACCGATTAAGGCGTCAACCGCTTTGGTGTCGTTGAGTTCGCCCAGAGCGCGAGCTGCGTCACACCGAACGTTGACTTTCTCGTGAGAGAGGCTTTCAACCAGAGGCTTCACAGCAATGTCCCCGATTTCGATCAAGGCATCAGCGGCAGTCATACAGACCTGGCTGTTGGCATCGCTGAGAGCTTCCACCAGAGGGAGCACCACTTCTTCCCCACCCAGACGACCCAGGGCACGGGCAGCGCGTACTCGAACATCCACATTACGGTCTTCTTTCAAGGACTCGATTAGCGGCATAGTAGCGCGGATATCTCCCAATTCGCCAAGAGCGCGGGCCGCGTACAAACGGACAGAACCGTTCTTGTCGTTTTTCAGGACATCAATGAGAGGCTCAACGGCAGCCGAATCACCCATTTCTCCCAAAACTCGAGCGGCGTTATAGCGCACTTTTTCTGATGGGCTGTTCTGCAGCTCTTCCAAGAGCTGGTCGAATGTTTTGGTGGTTTGCGCTTTTTTGGAGCTGGTAGTCGTAGCCATGATGGACTAATTTCCTCCCGAAATGTAACCGTTACATGGCATACCCCCTTTCACTTTATGGACCCAACCTATTTATTGGAGTGTGTCTCCGTTTATATAAAAGTGATTGACGGTCCAGTTTGTGTTAGCCGAAGAGGTGTTGTAACAGTATGTAACGGTATTAGTAACTTCCTATTGCTTCCGTAGGTTCAGTATCATAGCACTTTTTTGTATTTTTGACACTTACCTGCAAAACCCGCTCCCCGTAACAAATTATGTAACCCCCCTTGACTTTCAGGTATCGCCTAATTTTCCACGTCTAAAAAAAAACAATATGGAGTTCAAATATCTTAATTTGTTTTTTTATTATTATGGAAATTGATGTCAATGAGGATTTTTGGGGCTCAGGTCACCAACGAAGCCAGTCGTTCGGTATCTGTTTACCTTAGACGGCTTTCCCTGGGATTTGTGCCCTCACGCGTGCTTCGAAAAAACCTGTTGGGACGGACCCCATACCCAGGGGAACTCAGGGCGGCAAAGCGCGTCTGACAAGTTATTCTTTACGGTTGTTTCCAATCTCCCCCTGGTTGTATGATAAAAATATCTACGGTTATCGGGTGCGCCGATTTTTCCGACCAACAGAATACAGTTTATCCCCCCGCTCCCGCACCAACCCAGACTAGAGAGCCGCCGCACCCGAGAGCAGCAAAGGATCTGTTTGTGAGCAAGCAATCACCAGCCAACCAAAGTAAGCTAAACAAGCTCCGGCTTTTTAGCCTCTTGGTCTTTGTGGTGGTCATGATCCTGGCCCTGCTTGCCTGGCAGTACGCTGGCCAAAACACGCTCCCCAACACAACAAGCACAAATGACGCCGCCTTATTTGTCGGGCTTCGGAATGTGCCGCCCCAGGAAGTTCATGCCGCCCTGCCAGCATTGGAAAATAAACCCTCGGTGGTCTACTTTACCTCCAAGTTCTGCCTGGAATGCAAAAAGCTGACCCCCACGCTCGAAGCGCTTCTCAAGGACTACCCACAAATCCACTATAAAAAATTTGACATCCTCGAAGATAAAAAGCGGTTTGCCAAGGTTTTTAGTACCTTCAAACCTGTCACCGTCCCCACCATCGTTTTGATTTCACCTGCCGGGAAGATCCAGAACGTCCTGTATAATGAACAACCCCGACAGAAAGTTCAAACCGCCCTCGATCAGTTAACCCAGAGCCCGCCCCGCTAATGTCTCAGCTAGAACACCTGTTTCTGACCAGCTTGAACAGCCACTCCCTTTGGATGGTGTTTTTTGCCTTTCTGGGCGGTATTGTCAGCTCGCTTTTGCCGTGCACCGTAGGCATGCTGCCGGTCTTGGTGGGGTACGTCGGCGGCTATACCGAACCCTCCAAGCTGGGGGTATTACGCCAGATTCTCTTGTTTATGGTGGGTTTTTCCCTCATCTTGACATTGCTGGGCATTGCCGTAAGCGTCTTGGGACTGGTTTTTGGAACATTGGTGGGGAGTGGCTGGTACTACGTGGTTGGGGGGATCGCCGTGCTGATGGGGCTTCAACTGTTGGGATGGATCCAACTGCCCATTCCCCAGTTCATAACCCGACTCCCGGAAAGTCAGTCCGGAAAAATCCTGACCCCCATTCTGCTGGGCATGGCCTTTGGCGCGGCCTCCTCACCGTGCGGCACCCCTTTCCTGACCGCCATGCTCGGGTTTATCAGCAAGGAGCAAAACCTCCTGCTGGGTGGGGTGAGCCTGTTTGCCTACGCGCTGGGGCAATCCATGCTGCTCCTGGTCGTGGGGCTGTTTACCGGGCTGATCAAGCATATGGCCACCCTGCGCCGTGTGGGTAGCGCCATCAACCTCATGAGTGGGTTCCTATTTATTCTGGCCGGGGTTTTATTCATCGCCCAGGGAGCTGGCTGGCTGGATATCCTCGCCTTTTTCTAATTTCCATATCCTTTCCCATTACGACCCAGTGTGGGCAAAAAATCATCTTGAATTCCATTGATCCAGTAGCGTCCCAGTCAAATCATTGTTCCTGAGAAATAAGAAAGAAATTGAAACAGAGACTCCCATGACCATCACATACGATTTATTCCCCTTCTTTCAAACCCCGCTGAACCTGGAAGCTAACAAACGGCCATGATTCGGATTTCAGGGGGAGAGTACCGCGGACGGTACATAGAGTCTCCTTCGGGACATCAGGCGATTCGGCCAACGACGGCGTTGGTCAGGGAAAGCGTCTTTAACCGAGTTCAGAACAAGATCCAGGACAGCCGGTTTCTAGATCTCTTTGCCGGAAGCGGTATTATGGGTATTGAGGCCCTCAGCCGGGGTGCGGCGTTTGTTTTGGCCATTGAGAAACAGCGAGAGCACTGCTTCCTCATCAAGAGAAACTACAAACGATTGGGGATCCCTATTGGCAACAAAAAGCAGGAGGGAGAATTTAAAGTCCAACTGCTTTGTGAGAGTGTCATCCAGGTTTTATCCCAGTCTTGCCCCTACCCACCCTTCAATCTGGTCTTTCTCGACCCGCCCTATGGTTGGCCTCACCTGGAGACGCTCCTGTTGAGCATGGAACAAAATCAGTGGGTAGCGGCAGACGGGATCATCATCATAGAACATGGCTCCAGGGAAACGGATCTGACAGGTTTTCAACGAAAAAAGTACGGAGAAAGCAGCATCTCCATAAAAACACGGTCTTAAAACATCATATTAGAGGAGGGCGTCCGAATCCTCGGCTGCTCCGCTAGAATCATCTTGGGCCAGAGGAGTCCACTCCAGTAGTAACATCCGGTAGGTCATCTCATTAAAATGCCGGGGAGGAACCGCCAAAATCCCCCCAATGGCCTCCAACTCAAACGCGTTCCAGTGCCAGTTGTGGCTCAGTACCCGAAACTGCCGACGTACGGCATAGTCCATTTCATAATAATAACGCTCTGGAAGCACCGCCAACACATGGGAGTACTGCCCAGCCACCAGAACGTTTTTCAGATCTTCCGGCCTGGAAACCAAACTAACTTGCATGGACAAGCTTCTTTTCAAGAAAAACATCGTGTTCAGCGTGCCCGGCTGCCGGGCATCCAGGACAATTAACTCTTTATAATTCGGTGTTCCCGCAAGGAACTGGTTCCAGACAGTGACTTTCTCGTTAATGACCCTGGCGAAATCCTCCGCCACCGGACGATGCATAACCGGCAAATAGAGCAGCTTGACACAAAGCAGAAATACAAACGAGGTCCCGATTAAAAGCATTCCCAATGTCTGTTGCCGATGGAGCACCAGTAGCACCGACATCATGAACCCTCCCAGCAACAGGGCTAAAGAAACAGGCAGCAGCCAGAATTTCCAAATGGGAATTGGATTCTCCAATGGAATCTCCTTGATTAGCCATATTTTGTCAATCAATGCGGGTCCGGGCATTTTCCAGAAACTCACCGGATAGAGATCCGGGAGGACCTGAAACAGAAAAATGGTAATCAGAATTGAAATCCCCAGCACCAAAACAATGGTAGATTCCAAGCCAAGCTGGTGGAAGCGGGGCAGCCAGTCCCCACTTGCCAAGCGACTGAGGTAAAAACCGACCAATAACACCAGCGGGGGCAAGAGTAAGACCACCGTGCTGTCTTGCGGCGTCAGAAAGACCAAGCTTGCCAGAAAAGTTAGCCCAAACCACAGCATCAACAACAGGTAGGCATGACCCGGTAAGTCCCGCAGTCGTTGATCTGGATCCACCAACAACACCAGCAGAAACAGGTTGTAGGGGAACAACTCCAGCAGCATCGCTTGCAAATAAAAGCCCAGTTTCCCAAATAACGTACTTTCTCCCCTTTGGAGTATGTCCGGGAGGTTTGAAAAATTAAACATGTACTGAATCAGAAACGCCGGATCCTTTTCTTGCAATGAAACCAGAACCAACCAGGGCAGCAATATCAATAGAAATGCCAGGACAAAACGCTTCCAGTCAATCCAGACCAAAGCGCGAAGCGCCCCCGTAAAAAATAAGAAGCCAAAAATTACCAATACCGGTAACAAAACCCCCAGCAATCCCTTAAGTAAAAATAGCAAGCCGAGTACCAATCCCAAAAACAGGCTAATCGGCTGATATTCCCAAGGTTGGGGCTTTCGTTTCATCGCAACCGATAACCAGTGATGGAACCCCCACAGGGTCGCTATCATCAGAGCAATGAACAAAACATCGGACGTAGCGACTTGGGAATACTTGAAATACCCCCAGGAGGTCGCCATGACCAGTACCGAGAGAAAGGCCGCAAAACGGTGGCTAAAAAGCTGCCCGGCCAGGGCATACAAAAACACCAGCCCCAGCAGGCTGGAAAGAACCGTCACCAGTCGGGCCGCCCAAAGCTCCACCCCAAACAATCTGTAGAAGATCTCCACCAGCCAGAGGTAAAGGGGCGGAAAGCTGGGGAGCGACTCATGGTTAAACATGGGAATCAGCCATTGGCCAGTCTGAAGCATTTCACGGGCCGCTTCCGCATAGTAAAGCTCTTTAATGGACAGGAAATCGAAAGAGGATAAGTTCAACACATACAACGTCGCAATCAGCAGGAGCAATCCCCACTCCAGTGCAAAGCCCCAAATAATGCCTGCCAGCCTATCCATGAATCATCATCATTTCGTATTCAAAATAATTTCGTGCGGCTTCAATCTGAAAAATAAGACACTCAGGTGTCCCTTTGTCATTATAGTGTCACCTTGCCGGAAAAGGTATTCCCCCAAGTAAGGCAAAATAACGTAAAACCATAGCATGGGGTATTCTTCTCCTTATCCCTCTTGTGCCCTGGGATGTGCCTTCAGGTAAGCCCGTCTGAGCCGTTCCGTCGTCACATGGGTATATATCTGGGTGCTGCGTATGCTGACATGCCCCAGCAATTCCTGAACGACCCGCAGATCCACGCCCTGATTCAGCAGGTACGTGGCAAAACTATGGCGAAAGAGATGGGGATGTAACGCTTTGCCTAGACCAGCCGATTGCCCTAAAGATACCAGCATCCGGCGAACACTCCGCACATTCAGGCGGCTGCCATCCCGGTTCAAGAATAACGGACTTTCCGGGCTTACGCTTTCCCCCTCTCCTGCCAGCATGGGCCAGGCCTCCCGGTACTGGTATAATGCGCTCAGGGCCTGTTGGCTCATAAAGCCCACCCGCTCCCGACCTCCTTTTCCCAGAATACGGAGCTCTCCGTCCTCCCAGTTGACGCTGCCAAAATCCAGGGCAGCCAGCTCCCCGACCCGAAGCCCTGAAGAAAAGAGCAACTGGATAATGGCCCGGTTCCGCCGGGTTAGGGGCGAGTCCTCAGCGGCATCTAGGGAAGCCAGGAGCTGCCGGACCTCATCCGGGGTCAAAAACTCAGGCAGTCTTCGGGGCAACTTGGGACGATGAAAGGTCAGGGACAAAGCACCATCCTCAAAGTACCGCTCCTTCATCAAGTACTTAAAAAATGTCTTCAAGGCCGATGTTTTCCGGGCCAAGGTCGTCCGGGAGAAATTTTTACCAGACAGGTTCGCCACATACCGCCCCGGTAATTCCCGCAAATAAGTTTTTTTGTCCATAGCTGGCTCATTATTCAGCCCACCCCGTAGCCCATTCTGCAGCTCATTCTGACAGGAATCCTGCAACCACTGGAGAAACTCCGCTATATCCCGGCGATATGCCCGCTGTGTATGGACCGAAAGGTTGCGGTTGATGGCCAGATACGTCTCGAAAGGCTCAAAACCATCAACAAAAGCTTGTGTAATTGGTTGACTGGGGTGCACATCCATACATACAATTATAGTGAGTTTTTACAGAGAATTTTCCACGTTCGGCCGATGCTTTTCACTTTTCCACTATAATAGAGGCTTGATGGAGAGATGGCCAAAAACGGTTCAGTTCTTTCGTATCGTATTCGTTTTCAACAAGTAAGGATGGGTTTATGAAACAGTACAAGCTTCAGCTGTTGGCCGGTTTGACGGCCATTACCGTTGCGCTTGCCGGATGTTCCGGCGCCAACAAAATCGCCGGTGCGGACGGGAACCCCAACGAGCCCGTGGTGACCGTCGAAGGAACCGTGGTCACCAAAGCCCAGTTTGATAAAGTATATGAGCAGCTCGGTGAGAAGTTCAACCTGGCACAAATGCCCACCGATGCCCCTCAACGTAAAATGCTGGAAGACACCGTCAAGCAGATGGCCCTGAACAAAATGATTCTGGATATTCTGCTGAAAAACGACGCCAAAAAACTGGGCATTACCGTTACCCAGAACGAAGTGGAAGAGTTCAAGCAAAAGGAAATCTTCAGCCAGCCTGGCGCCAAGGAACAGCTTGAAAAGTATCTGGATGAGCAGATGATTACCCAGGCCGAGTTTGATGAATCTCTGAAAGAAAATATCCTGATGAACAAATTCATCGAGAAAAAGGCCGGCGATCAGCTCCAGGTCAGCGACTCGGAAGTAACCGCCTACTACCAGAAAAACAAGCAGCAGTTTGAAGTGCCCAAGCGGATCAACTCCAGCCATATTCTGGTCAAGGCTATTGAACCCCAGATGCGCAAGGAAATCCGGGAAAACAAAGGCGGGCTTTCTGAAGCGGATGTGGAAAAAATGCTCCAGGAGCAAAAGGCCCAGCTGAAAAAAGAGGCTGAAGAACTGTACAAGCGGGTCACCGCAGATCCAGGTAAATTCAAGGAGATTGCCGAAAAAGAATCTGATGATACCGCATCAGCCAAAAACGGCGGCGCCTTGGGCGATATGGTAGAAGCCACAACCGATCCAGACTTCTGGGCAGCTCTGGAGAAAACCACTGTGGGTAAAATGTACCCTGGTATTGTAGAAACCCAGTTTGGCTACCATATCCTCATGGTCCATGGGAAGCAGGAACCAAAACAGCAAACGCTGGCGGAGGCCAAGCCCCTGATTCACCAGCTGCTGGAGCAGCAAAAAAGACAGCAGGTGTTGATGGATTGGGCCAACCAGAAAAAAGCCTCGGCTAAAATCGAGATTGCGCCCAAATATCAGCCGCAAATAAGTCAAGAGGCCGCCATTCCAGTCGAACCGGCAGCAGAAGAAGCAGCTCCCGAGAAAAAGGCTTCCTAGTCTCATGGGAGAAGTCGTCACCAAGGAACAACTCGTTCACAGACTGGCCCCCCACAGGGGCCAGTCTGTTATCGTCTCAACCAATGGTTGTTTCGATATTCTCCATGTTGGCCACTTGCGCTACCTACAAGCCGCAAAGAAACTGGGGGACATATTAGTCATTGCCATCAATAGCGATCGCTCGGTTCAAAATTTAAAAGGACCCGAGCGGCCTATTGTCCCGGAAGATGAACGGGCTGAGTTACTAGCCGGTCTGGCATGTGTGGATTATGTGGTCTTGTTTGACGAGCCGACCCCTGCCGATCTCCTGGAGACGATTCGCCCGAATATCCATGTCAAAGGGGGGCAGTACACCCGGGAATCTTTGCCGGAAACCCCGGTCCTGGAAGCCGTAGGTGCCAAAATTGAGTTTATTCCCATGATCGAAGGTCGCTCCACCACCAATATTGTTGATAAAATCAAGCAAACGGTTCATTAACGTTCACGGCAACCCACTTTCACGCTATGCAAGCACTTGACGCAATGACGCTCCGGCATTTGGCCGCAGAGTTGGATCAATTGCTGGCTCACGCCAAGGTCAGCAAGATTCAACACCCTTCGGCCCATGAGTTTCTCCTGACATTCTGGGGTGGACGAGCCGATCGGGGAACCCGGAACCAGCTGTATCTGAACCTTCACCCGCAGTTTAGTGTCTGTACCTTGCTGGACCGAAAGGAAAAGACTAACTTTATCCGCCAGGACTTCAGCAAGCCCACCACATTTTGCATGTTGCTGCGTAAACATCTGGGCAGCGCCAACCTGCTTTCAATCAATACGCTGCCTGGGGAACGGGTACTCAACCTGACATTTGATAATCTCAACGAGTTAGGGAACCGGGTTCGGCTGGTGCTTTCCCTGGAGTTGATGGGAAAACACAGCAACATGATCCTCTACGACGAGCTTGAGGAAA
The DNA here is from genome assembly GCA_964387265.1 of uncultured Vampirovibrionales bacterium. Taxonomy (GTDB): domain Bacteria; phylum Cyanobacteriota; class Vampirovibrionia; order Vampirovibrionales; family Vampirovibrionaceae; genus CAYLWC01. The sequence continues at coordinate 17,848 of CAYLWC010000031.1, forward strand.
GCATTCTTGGGGTGGCTCATGGGGTGGGCGAACACCAGAGCCAGTTCCGGGAGCTGGCTGCCGGACTCCCTTACCTGCCCCCTCCCCAACCTGTCAAAAAACGCCCCATTCCCACTCTGGATCCAGCCGATTTGACACGAATCCTTGGCTCAGCAGACCCAACACGGTGGCCAGAGCTTCTGGTCAACACACTGGAGGGTCTGGGGACGCGAATGGCGGAAGACATTGTCCAACTCAGCCAAAGCACCACAGAGGTTTACCACTGGCTGACCACGCTGTATCAGGGGCAGAATCTGGCTCCAGCCATTTACTGTGATCATACCCGCTTTCGCCTGCTACCTATCCCGCCCGAAGGATCCCTCCTCTGGGTAGAGCAACCCTCCGTGGTTCAGATGGTTCATGACTACTTTACCCATCTGATTCGTACCACCCGGCTGACCCAGCAACATCAGGCGCTGGAAAAAATCCTCACGACCCAATATCAACGCCTCATCAAACGGGAAACCGAACTAACCCCTCCTGAGTCATCTGTCACACAAGACCTCCAGCACCAGGGGGATCTTTTGTTGGCGGCCCTGAGCGCCGGGCGACTCCCGAGTGTCCCTAAAAAAGGCCAGGTGAAGGTTCAGGATTATCTTACCAATGCCTTACGAACCATTGAGATTGACCCCAGCCTGTCTTGGGTTGATAATGCCCAGCTGTATTACCGTCGGGCCAAAAAGACCAAAGCCAGACAAGATGCTTTTCTGCAACAGCAGGAAGCCCTCCAGAATGACAAGCTCCACTTGCAAGAGCTTCTACTTCGGTTAAACCAGGCAGAAAACCTGGAAGATCTCAAGGCCGTCCGCCGTGAAATGGAGGATACCGGTCTTGTTAAGCGACATGAACAAGAGAAAACGACAAAATCAAAGCCATCAGGGGCGGAGCTTTCCGGTATTCGGGCTTTGCAATCCTCCGACGGCTTTCCGCTGCTTGTGGGTCGAAGTGGTCAGGGGAACGCCGATTTGGTCGGAAAAATAGCCCGAGGGGAAGATCTTTGGTTACATGTGCACCAGATGCCTGGCTCTCACGTGCTGATCAAAACCGACCGCAAAACCGTGGAGGAGATCCCCAAGCAGACCCTGTTGGAAGCGGCCAACCTGGCCGTCTATTATAGTGCTGGCAGAGAAGGGAAAAACGTGCCGGTGATATACACCCAATGCAAATATGTACGAAAGATCCCCGGCTCCTACCCTGGGCATGTTAACTACTATCATGAAAAAACCGTCTTTATCACGCCAGAGCCTGATCTTCTGAACCAGCTCCTCCAAAAGTCGGAACCGGCCCTACCGGATTAGAGCTCTGGGTAGGTTTGCGATATAATATCTGCACCACTTTCAGAGGGTCTGTACTTAAAACAATTTAGGGAGAGCTCATCATGCAGGTCGCCGTTGTTACGGCTGGGATTGCCCAGTTTCAAGCTGACGCCATCGTTGTCAATCTGTTTCAAGGGGTGACGCGCCCCAGCGGTGGAACCGGAGAAGTGGACAAAGCCCTGGAGGGGTTACTTTCCAATGAGCTTGAAAACACCCGCGCCTTTAAAGGAAAACTGGGTGAGACCCTGGTTTTGCCAACTTATGGTAAGATTCCGGCCCGGTATGTGGTCATCGTCGGCCTTGGAAAGCGGGAAGAATTGACTGCTTTTGAGCTTCGCCGGGCCAGCGCGGCTGCCATCCGGGCATGTAAAAAACTGAAGGTCAGCACGATAGGCACACTGCTCCATGGGGCCGGAATCGGCGGATTCATCGTACCTGCTGCCGCTCGCGCGCTGGTTGAAGGGGCGTTATTAGGGAGTTATAAATTTACTCGCCGCAAAAGCAAGAAAGACGATGATGAGGACAATAACAGCATTGATATTGAAACCCTGACCATTGTGGAACATGACGCCACCAAAGTCGCTGATATCGAAAGAGGCGCTAAAGAAGGCAAGATTATTGCCGAATGCGTCAATTTGGCACGGGATTTTGTCTTTGACAGCGCCAACCATGTCACGCCAACCTACCTGAAGGAACAAGCCGAAGCCATTAAGGGCCTGAGCTGCAAAGTATTGGATTTCAAGGAAATCAAAAAGCTGGGCATGGGGGCCTTTGAACTGGTCGCTAAAGGCAGCGATGAGCCTCCCTTTCTGGTCCATCTTTCCTACAAGCCCAAAGGGACCCCCAGAAAGAAAGTGGCGCTAGTGGGCAAAGGCCTCACTTTTGATAGCGGCGGCCTTTCCCTGAAGCCACCTAAATCCATGGAAACGATGAAAATGGACATGGCCGGCGCAGCCGCCGTCATCGCCACCATGAAAGCCATTGCCGAGCGTAAGGATCTGGATATTCAGGTCGATGGCTTTGTGGGGCTGTGCGAGAACATGCCAAGCGCCCGCTCCAGCAAGCCGGGGGATATTATCACCGCTATGAACGGCAAGACCATTGAAGTCAACAATACCGATGCCGAGGGACGTCTGGTGCTGGCGGATGTGCTTACCTATGCCCAGAAACAAGCAGAACCGGATGAAATCATTGATTTGGCCACCCTCACCGGAGCATGTGTTGTTGCCTTGGGCCATGTGGCCGCCGGGGTGATGGGAAACAACCAGGAGCTGGTGGATAACTTGCGCAAAGCCGGGGAACAGGCTGGCGAAAAACTATGGCAGCTCCCGCTTTATGACGAGTATAAGAAAAGCCTGAAAAGCGATGTGGCTGATCTGATCAATGCCGGATCCAAGGGCGAAGCCGGTTCTTCCTCCGCTGGCATATTTCTGCAGGAGTTTATCGAGGAAAAGCAGGCCTGGAGCCATATTGATATCGCCGGACCAGCATACATCAGCCAGGACTACCCGGAAATTCCCAAAGGCGCTACCGGGTTCGGGGTCCGCACTCTGTTGTATTACCTTTACAGCCTTTCCGCCAAAAACTAAGCGGTCGCCAAACTCGGTTAGAGGACCGACAAAATCACCTCATCAGCGATATCGTTACGGGTCATAACCTTGCCAATGGATTCATACGGCAATACCAGCCGGATACGACCCGCATGGGCTTTTTTATCCTGCCGCATCAAGGCGAGTATCGTCTGGGGATCATACTCTTCTGAACAGACGGTGGGTAAACCCAACTTCTCATAGAGGACTTTCATCTGATCCAGGCTTGCCTGGGGAAATAAACCAATGGCTTCAGCCAGTACCGCCGCCTGAATCATCCCAATGGCCACTGCCTCTCCGTGAGAAAAACGCTGGTAACGGGTAATCTCTTCCAGCGCATGGGCAAAGGTATGCCCCAGGTTCAAGTAGTACCGGATACCCCGCTGCTCGGTTTCATCCTGCATGACCACACTGGCTTTAATCTCGCAGCAGCGGGCAATCACTTCAGACAGCACCGCCTTCTCCCGTGTGGCCATCTCCAGCGCATGGGCTTCCAGGTAGTTGAAAAAGCCCTGGGTCCCACAGCACGTCTGTTCAATCAGACCGTATTTGACCACTTCTCCCAAGCCGGAACGCCACTCAGATTCTGGTAGGGTCTTGAGGACATCGGGGTCAATCAGCACGAAACGGGGCTGATAAAAAGAGCCGACCCCATTCTTCAGGCGATGATAGTTCACCGCCACTTTACCACCGACTGAAGAGTCCACTTGAGCTAATAACGTGGTGGGAATTTGTACAAAGGGTATCCCTCGTAAATACGTGGCGGCGCAAAACCCGGCTAAATCTCCCACAACTCCGCCCCCCAGGGCGACAATAACGTCGTTTCTGGATAACTGGTGGTTTAAAGCGGTATTATAAACCGTTTCTGCCATGGACAAGGATTTAGACGGCTCACCCGCCGGGATAATGTGGGTATGCACTTCACAACCGGCATGTTGCAAGGCAAATAAAACCGGGTTCAGATACAAATCCGCCACATCCGTATCGGTGATTACCAAGACCTGTGTCGCCCCGGCCAGGTGCTTGCCAAATAGTTCACCCACCCCTTGCAGCAGGCCGGACTCAATATAGATAGGATATTGCTTGCGCTGGGACTGCACATCCACGGTAACGGTTTTCATAGGCCCATCCTACCAAAGTCCGACTCAGCTTTCTTCCAGAAGTTCTTCACGTTGCGGCAGTTGCGTCAAGGCCGTCAGAATTTCCCGAACCACCTCTTCTGGATGCTTTTGCCGGGTATCCACCACCACATGCGCCCGGTTATAAAATTGCTCCCGGTATGTAAACAAACTTCTGAAGACAGACTCCGTGTTTGGAGCTTCCAATATAGGGCGATCCTTGGGGCTGAAGATCACCCGCTCATACAGATCTTCCACCGGCGCCCGCAGATACACCACCAGCCCATGGGCCAGTGCCATGGCCATGGCGTCCTCTCGCCCCAAAGTCCCGCCCCCGGTAGACACCACGATCTGGGAACGTTTGACCAACTCGCCCAGCACCTGAAGCTCGGCTGCACGGAAGGCTTCTTCCCCGTTTTCCTTAAAGACCCTGGTTACGGATTTGCCAAACCCCCGTACCAGCATTCGGTCCGTATCAAAAAATTTATACTTTAGCTCCCTGGAGAGGAGCCGGCCAATGGTCGACTTCCCCGCCCCCATGAAACCGGTTAGAAAGATCCGATCAATGTTTGTTATCCTGTGGGGCATCGTTGGGCTTCACTTGTACCTGAGGTTTCACGGCTAATGGGGGGAGAACGATGAGGGGTTGCTTTACCGTTTCCTTCGACTGAATGGCCGGATAAACGGCAGATTTTCCCGGTTCAGACTCAGATTCCTCAGCATATCCCAATCCCTGAGCCAACATCAAGAACACGACCATCCCGATCCACAATCTCTTGTCCATTGTTTTTTCCTCTGCTGGTTACTGGGCTTGAACCGGCGTTTCCGAGCCTGACTGTTTGGTCAGCTGCTTCAACTGCAACAAGCGTTTTTGAATCTTGGAACGATTGGAGGCGTTCGGCATCAGTTGCAGATACGTTTCATAAGCCTTTAGGGCCTTATCGTACTGGGCAAGCTCATCATATGACTCGGCCAGGTGCAAATAAATCTCTCCAATGGTCGGATCCAGTTCCAACGCCTTTTGGTAATCCACAATGGCCTCTTCATGGCGATTCATACCGGACAATACAAATCCCCGGCTATCCAAAGCCGCCGCGCTATCCGGTTTCAGCTCTAGGGACTTGTCCACCGCCTCCAGAGCCTCTTCATAACGACCCAAATGGCCCAATGCGTAGCCATAATTATTATAGGCCTCCGCAAAATCCGTGGTCCCCTCCAGGGCTTTTCCAGAATAATAGGCCGAATTGGCAAAATCTTCCTTTTTTGCGTACAACACGCCGATATCGTAATACAGGTACGAGTTCTTGGGATCCAGCTCAATGGCCCGCTTAAGCGCGGCAATCCCTTCATCCAGCCGTCCTTGTTTATCCAACAGCAAGCCCATACTGTAGTGGGCTTGGGAAAGGGAAGGCTTTAACGCTACGGCCTTGGCATACGCAGCCAGCGCCTCTTCGTTTTTATCCAGCGCTTCCAACACAATGCCGTAGGTCATATGGACCATCTCATTATCCGGTTTCAACCGGGTGGCCCGTTCCAATAAATCTTCGGCAATCAGGATTTGTCCGCGGGCAGCCAACTGACTGCCCAGCATAAAGTAGAAGTTGCCAAACATCTCATCCGGCTTGCGGGTCTGATAAATATACGATACCTGGGTTTGGTTCTGCTTCAGTCCCTCAACAGAAAACGGTTCAAAGCGTTTGACGGATATCCCAGGCGCGGGGAAGAGATAAAGAAAGAGATTGTTAAACAGCAGCACCATAGGAAAGACCAATAGCAACACGGCCCAAGGTTTTGCTGACTGAACCACCCGATGGAAAATTGTCTGAAGTTTCATCATTGTGTTGAGTGCTCTCTCATTCCTTCACCGAACCCTGAAGGGTATTGTAACGTAAAATCTTAAAGTCGGCGGGACTTTTTCTGGTGTCAACCTGACGGGCACATCAATTCCGACGACGCCTGAAGACGCCCGTATCGCATTTCAGCCAGCGTCACGTTCCAGAAGAAGAGAAAACCAGTCTATTCTACCAGTCGAAACACCCAACAGGCATCCTACCATCGGCGGACTCCTGGCTGTTCGTTTGTAAATTCGCCCTCTCTCTATCGGGTCATGTTTTCGCTATAGTATTGCCCAGAGTCCTCAAGACAAGCAATCTCCTCATGAAAGTTTTTGCCCTGGAAACCAGTTGCGATGAAACCGCCGCAGCCATTGTGGAAGATGGCCGTCGGGTTTTGGGCAGCCTCATTTTTTCACAAATTGATTTGCATGCACGCTACGGCGGGGTGGTTCCCGAAGCAGCCGCCCGAGAGCACATCAAAAGCATTAACCTGTGCCTGGAGGAAACCTTACGGCAGGCTGACTTGAAACTCAATGATGTGGATTGCTTCGCTGCCACCCTGGGGCCTGGGTTGGTGGGTTCCCTGCTCATTGGGGCCAATACTGCAAAAACTTTAAGCCTAATCGCAGATAAGCCCTTTTACGGGGTCAATCACCTCTATGCGCATGTCGCCTCTAACTACCTGGAAAGCGATTTAGAACCCCCTTTTCTGTGCTTGCTGGTTAGTGGCGGCCACACCCAGCTGATTCTGGTGCATTCATACCAGGAGATGAGCATTCTGGGAGAAACGCTTGATGACGCCGTTGGAGAAGCCTATGATAAAGTTGCCCGACTGATGGGGCTTCCCTATCCTGGCGGACCTGCCATTGACAAGCTGGCTCAGACTGGAAATCCGTATACCTACAAACTCCCTCAGGCACGAACCGATCAGGCGTATGACTTCAGCTTTAGTGGTCTGAAAACCGCTAGCATGCGGACCTATGAAAAGGCGTGCGCCACAGAGAATCGGCCTCAAACTAAGATTCAGGCAGATTTAGCGGCCTCTTTCCAGCGTACGGTCATCGAAACTCTGTTTGATAAAACCCTCAAGTGTGCCAAAGACCACAATATCAAGACCCTCTCCATTGCTGGTGGCGTTTCCGCTAACCGAGGCTTACGGGCCCATTTCCAAAATTATGTGGAGACCCACCCTGAATTCCGACTGTATATCCCCAAAATGAGCTTCTGTACTGATAACGCAGCCATGGTCGCTTCATCGGCTTACTTTAACCCCATCACTACCGATATCTCACAGGAAGTCTTTTCCCGTACGCTGACCCCTTCCGTGTAAAACCATTAGTACAGGCGCTTGATATTGGTCAGTGTGACCACAGTACCTTCCACCGGCACCAGGTAAATAATATACGCTCCTGGTACCCGAAAACGGTACATGTTATGAGTCTTCCGGTTTGCCATATGGGTAATTTTCCCGTGGAATTCTGTGGGCGATTCCTTGATAATTTCAATCGCCTCATCGACAAACCGACGCATCCGCAAATTCAGCTTGTTATACTGAAAGCGGTAATTGGTAGTTCGCTCCAACTCATACAGCATACTCTCATTATATATGAGCTTTGCCAAACCCGAAGCATAGCTCCCCCGGCTGTAGGAGATTACCGCTTGAACCATTTACTTTTTATATACGGAAATAATCGGTGTGGCGGTTCGGCTGCGCAGGGTCGCCTCGATGTGCTCAGCCTGTTCCGGGGTCAGTACCCTTAAATTCACACTAGGGTACTCCACAACGCCATGATTCCCTCGGGATTCCACATGCCACTCCAGCGGATACGGGCGCTTTGGCGTGTTCAGTTGCACTTCATCCGGCTGGATTTCATTGATTAAATCCGCCAGATGCTCGGCCTCCGCCAAATTGGCGGGCATAAACATGCATTGCAGACAGAGCTTCCCCTGGTACCGCTTGCGCAACTGTTTAATGCCTTCAATAACCCCTGAAAGCGTCACACCATCCACAGGTCGGTTCATCCGCTTGAGAATGACTTCCGATGCGGCGTCCAACTTCACTGCGATGACATCGGCCTCAAGCAAGTCGCTTACTACTTTGGGCTCCTGCAACAACGTTCCATTGGTTAGAACCATCACCGGCTTTTGGGTGTATTCCTTGATGAAGTGAATCACTTCCCCGATATTTTCGGCCAATGTGGGCTCTCCACTCCCACTCAGGGTAATGATGTCCGCTTCTTCCCAAGCGCTATTACGCAGATCTTTTTCCACTTGCGCCGTAGGCACATAAATTTGCCGCTCCCGGGTTTTTTGCTGGATTTCTCCCAACTGGCAATAAATACAGTTAAAGGAGCAAATGGAAGATTGAAACAACAAATCCACCCCCAGAGAATTGCCCACACGCCAAGAGCGCACCGGACCGTACACTGTGGATTGATAAGCTTGCTGCTTCACGTCGATAGAGTTTGGCATAATAAATGGACCTGGAACTTTCGAGCGGACTCTTTGGAAGCCATATTAGCACAAAGCCCTCCGCTTAGGACTGGCGCTCTATAGTTTATCAGACGATCCTGAATCCAGAAGTTTCTAGAAACCCAGCCACGTAATCCGATCTGGCTGCCTGGGGGCTGCAGGTGGCTCATGGGCAGGATACCCGAGCGTCACCCCGCAAACCAGCTGTAAATCGGTCTTATCGACCCCCAGAAACCGATCCACTTCCTCCCTGACTTCTAACGGGCTTCCTAATGCGCAACTTCCCAGCCCTTCATATTCGGCAGCCAAAATCAAATTTTGTACCGCCATGTAGACGCTCCCCAACATGGTTTGATTGTTCTCCTCAGGATCAGGCTGGCTGTAGGCAAAAATCAGAACCGGCGCTCCACCCAGCGTGTAGAAAAACCGCTCTGTAAACTGGTACAGACTTGGTTTAAGGCGCCGTTCCAGCACAGGGCGAATGGTCTCCCAGGATTTTTGGGAATACTGCAGGTAGTCATCCCGATAAACGCCCTGCAGTACAAAAAATCGCCAATTCTGAAAGTTTTTTCCCGAAGGCGCCCACGTGGCTGCTTCCAGTACGCGTTTCAACACCTCTTCAGGTATCGGATCGGGTTTATACAAGCGGATACTCCGACGATGCCTGACGAGCTCATAAAAGTCCATTTATTCAATAATTCTGCTGTTGATCTGATTCCGCCCATTCAGCTTGGAGCGGTACAGTTCATCATCGGCCAGCTTCACAAAGTCCTCAAACTTCTGTAGCGCCTGGGCCTCCTGGAGTTTGAAGTCTGCACTGACCATCCCAAAGCTGGAAGTCACTTTAATTTCCGGGTTGGACGGAAACTGCAACATGGGAACGCTCTGATGAACGGTTTTGGCGATAGGCAAGGCTTCCTCATGGCGCTTGCCCGGCATCAGAATCGCGAATTCCTCGCCACCGAACCGGCAGCAAAATGCATCAGGGGGGGTGGCTTTTTTCGCGGCGCCCGCCACCGCCTTCAGGACCTCATCCCCAACAATATGCCCATGGTTGTCATTCAGGCTCTTGAAGTGATCAATATCCATCATAATCAAGGAAAGGACCCCCTGGGTCTGCTTGGCCTTCTGAAACTCTTCCAGGATCTTGGTCAGGAAAAAGCGCTTGTTATAGACCTGGGTCAGCTCATCGGTAATAACAGAGGCTTGCAGCTCGCTGGCCTGTTTGGACAGGTTTCGGTACTCCACGTTGAGTTTCATCAGTTCAGATGCCCGTTTTTCCAGGGCTTGCTGATACACGGCCTGCTTTTTATGGGTAAAGGAAAACTCAATCAGAATATTCCAGATCACGTTTTTCAGAAAATCGTATATCTTGTCAACCAGCGGGTTAATGAGGCGCAAAATCAAAATCGCCAGCAGAGTAAACCAGGAGAACACCCCTTTAAACACCTGTTGAACAATCGGTGACTGTAATTGCGGAACGAGATCCTGGGCGAAGGCCAGACTGGGATTTGCCTGAACCAGATTGATGAGGGTCGCGGGAATCTGGTAGGCGTCTAAATACGGAAACCAGCCCAATTGTGGAACATACGGCTGTATGAGCGTATACGCCATATGCAACGGCATGGTGATATAGCTGGAAACTGAATACACCATGTCGATCAAAGGCGCCCAGTCCGTGTAAATCGGCAACGCGCTAGCACGCGGTTCCTGAAAGGTAATCGGATCGCCAATCAGAAAAAAGAAGCGCGCCCATAACAGCAAATACAGAGCTGTAAAAATAAAATGCTTGACTCTGAGGTACACGTTAAACTACGGATATCTTCAACCTAACTCTTGTGCTTCCATTTTAATACATTTTTCGCTTTCTCAGGGACACTTACCCGCAAGGTCGCTGAAAAATCCTACAAGTTGATGAATTTCAAATGTTTTTTATCCTGCCCCATATACCCCCAAATCCGCTTGCAGTCATGCCCCCCCTCTACTGGAGCAGGACCGGACAGCAGGAAATTTCTCAAAGAGGGTTGCAAAGCTTGTCTCTTTGTAGCAAGGTATAAATATTCGTGTTTCCCTGACGCGGGTGGAGCAGTCCGGTAGCTCGTTGGGCTCATAACCCAAAGGTCGC
>CAYLWC010000032.1:0-27732 GCA_964387265.1 uncultured Vampirovibrionales bacterium
CCCACACCCCCCGTTTTGAGGTTCCCCGGTATTCTATTTATTACCGGGACGGCAATCCAGTGATTCTCTGGGCCAAGCTCTTACGGAACGGTCTGCTGGTTGCTTAACTAGTTACTTAAAACTGGACGTTTTTGGAACAGGCTCATTACCCGTTGCTGACAGACCTGTAAAAACACCCGGCTCAGGAACCAGGGGTTGCCAAGGACATAGCGCCCAAAGAGTCGCTTGGGTTAGGCATAGAGCCTGAAAAGCCATTCGAGCCCGTTTCGTCCCATCCACTCCGGGCAGCGCGGCACCATCCCGGTGACAAAATCCAAGACCGCCCCGATGGCGTACACTGCCGGGACGTTGAGTTGTTTGTGATGCTCAGCGATCCATTCTTCTTGTAAAGGCGTCCCAAACCCGACAATAACCAGATCCGGTTTTAGCTGGTTAATCTCATCAATGACTCGGCTATTCAGTTCAGCATCTTTTAGAATATAGCCATGATGGGCACCGAGTACCGTATGATTGGGAATCTTCTCTTGAATGATTTTCAGGGCTTTCTCCGGGACCCCTGGCTGACTCCCCAGAAAATAGAGACTGACCTGTTGCTCGGCCATATAAGCCACCAGATCCAGAATCCAGTCGGCCGCCGTTAACCGACCAGGTAAGGGTGTTCCCAAGAGTTTGGCGGCCATGGCGATGCCAGCCCCGTCGCAATACACCAGATTCCCCTGCTGTAAGATGCGTTTGAGCTTGGGCAGACGAAAGGCCGAGTTGGCCACATGGACATTGAGGTAGTAAATCAGCGATTGCTGGGGGGAGCGCACTTCTTCGATCAACTGATCAAACAGCGCGGTGGGGTACGGAAACCCGGTCACCAGAATTTCTTCCACCAGGCTGGTCGCCTGCGGAGTTGTGTTTTTGGTCTGGGTTGTGAGAAGTGTGTTTATCACGATGCGCTCGTTGACTAGATATGTATACAAACTAAAAAAGAACCCAGTTATCAAATTGACTTGCAAGAAGAGAGTCTAATCAAAAGTTGACCAAAAGGGGAGTAGTACCAAAGCGACAAGAAAAATGTAAAACCCAGGAAATAATAAATACAAATTGCAGGTCCCAAAGCTATATCAGGATCCAATAGCTTTAACGGGCTTCTGATCCCCAAAATTAAAAAAATCAGGGGTAAAAAACTGAGTAATAAGTCCCATGCAAGAAGTATCTCACCTTTGGAAGAACAGGGAGTAACAAACGGAATATGCCAAAGCCCTGGCAAAAAGGGCAAAAAACTGAAAAAGTGTATTGCGTATAAAGATAGTAGAATGGTGAGCCATCGAGGTTGCTCGACTTGTGAGGTGATTAGACTGCCTTCAAGGAAGAATGACAGAGACATAAACAAAAAGTAGGCTGTTCCAGCTACAACTGGTCCATAGTGGGTCAAGAGAGAGCCGGCAATTGCAAAACTTAAAACAAGAGCCACTAAATGAAATGTCCCGACCGCATACAAGATATAGATAATACTCTTGCGTTTACTAAGCAATGTAATTCTCTTTGGATTATGAATAACGACCTCCTCATTATATCTTTTTGAGTTGTGTTGGGGCAGTCGATACAAATTCACTGATAGAAAACCGAGGTGAGCATGAACAGGGTTTGTAAAAATCGGGGGTGAAATGTAACAAATCGGTAACATTTTGGAGGGGGGCGGTTTTCTTTATAAATAAGCGGGTGTTTTTAACCCAATGCTTTACAGATTGTCTGAATGATAGGATATGACAGTGTGAAGGAGCGTTTTGTATGAGACTTTGGTCCCTTCATCCATCCTATCTGGACGGAAAAGGATTGGTGGCCCTCTGGCGAGAAAGCCTGCTGGCACTGAACATCCTGAAAGGAAACACGAAAGGATACCTGCATCACCCCCAACTGGAACGGTTCAAACAGCAAGCGGATCCGGTAGATGCAATCCAGGCATATTTGTTTTATATTTTTGAAGAGTCTGTCAAACGGGGTTATTGCTTCGATCAAAGCAAACTCAGTCCTGCGAGGGGTCGCTACGCTATCCCGGTCACAATAGGTCAGTTAGCGTATGAAAAGGACCATTTGCTTCAGAAGCTCCAAGTCCGGAACCCGGACCGACATGACACCCTGAGGGCTCTGACAAACATCCAAGCGCATCCGATTTTTACGGTTGTCGAAGGCCCCGTCCAAACTTGGGAAAAAATCTAACAAGTCTAGGGAAAGGAAACCGTACCGATGACGACCATCGATATTCTCATTATTTTCGCCTATATCGCCTATGCCCTTTTTACGGGTTTTCGAACCAAGGCGGAATCGACCAAGGATTTAAACGAGTACTTCCTGGCCGGGCGAAGCCTCAAGGGATGGCAAGCGGGCATTAGCATGGCGGCCACCCAGTTTGCCGCCGATACACCGCTATTGGTCACGGGACTGATCGCCACGGCGGGAATCTTTTCCCTCTGGCGGCTTTGGATTTACGCCATCGCCTTCCTGATGCTGGGCTTCTTGCTAGCTGCCAGTTGGCGCAAAGCCAATGTCATTACCGACGCCGAGCTGACCGAGGTTCGATACGGCAAGAAACCGGCCCTGGTGCTTCGTGGCTTTAAAGCGTTCTATCTGGGGACGGTTTTTAATTGTACCGTCCTGGCGATGGTGCTGTTAGCCGCTACTCGGATTGCCGAGCCGTTTTTGCTTTGGAACGAATGGTTGCCTGCCGGGGTGTTTGAGCCAGTGGTAGCTTTTGTTCAATGGATTGGGACGCCTCTGACGATTACCCAGGGAGAGGATGTCTGGGTCCGTTCGGCCAGTAACCTGATTTCAATTATCGCCATTACGGCGGTCACTACGTTCTACTCGACAACAGGCGGCCTGAGAAACGTCATTAAAATGGATATTTTCCAGTTCGGGCTGATGATGGTTAGCACCGCCATTTACGCGGGCTTTGTTGTGGCTGCGGTCGGTGGATTATCGGCGATTCCGGAGCAGATTCATACCCTGTTTGCCGATGGCGGGCCGGGGCATATTTTCCCGAATCAGATTCTGGCCTTTACTCCCACTGAAGCCAAAGATGTGACCATGATGCTCCTCATGGTCTTTGCGGTGCAGTGGGTGGCGCAAATCAACTCGGATGGCACCGGCTATCTGGCTCAGCGGGCCATGGCGTGTAAAAGTGATAATGACGCCAAACAAGCGACGGTGGTGTTTGCCGTAGCCCAGATTTTGCTGAGAAGCCTGTTCTGGCTGCCCATTGGCTTGGGCCTGCTGATTCTGTTCCCGCCGGATCCCGTGTTGACCGCTGAACTCTTTAAAGCCGAGCGGGAAGCGACCTATGTGCAAGGGATTGTTGAACTTCTCCCGCCTGGGGCGATGGGCTTGATTATTACCGGGATGCTGGCGGCCCTGGGTTCTACCGTAGACACCCACCTAAACTGGGGTTCTTCTTACTGGACCAATGATATTTACCAGCGGATTATCTGCAAGGGCCTGCTCAAACGCACCCCCAGCGGACGCTCCCTGGTGTGGGTGGCCCGGATTTCCAATATCCTGATTTTGCTGCTGTCACTGGTGATCATGACCCAGCTTTCTTCCATTCAAGTGGCCTGGCAGACCAGCTTGCTGCTGGGTGCGGGCTTGGGGGTGATGCTGGTGCTTCGTTGGCTCTGGTGGCGGGTGAACGCCTGGGGTGAGATCGCAACCATTATTGTGTCACTCATTCTTGCGCCGATTCTAATCAGTGTGATTCCCATTGAGCATGACGCCTTGCGGATGCTGATTCTTGCCGGTGTGGCCACGGTCATTGGAATTGTTGTCTCCCTGGTGACGGGCCCGGAGGATATGGGGCAGCTTCAGGCGTTCTATGAGAAGGCCCAGCCACCTGGGTTCTGGAAGCCGGTGGCAGAATCTCTTGGTCATAGCGGAGATGAGCCGCTCATCCGCTTCCAGCGGGGGGTGCTTGCGACCTTTGCGGCATCATTTGCCCTGTTTTGCCTGTTAACGGGGCTTGGCTCCTGGATCAGTGGCAGTCCGGTTCCCGTGTGGTTCCCCATGCAGGATTCCCTGGCCTGGGTAGGAACCAATGTTTTAGTGGGGTCGTTCCTGTTGCCGGTGAGCTTGATGCTCGGCTTTAAGGCCCCTGATGTGAAGGAAGAAGCCCCCAGTATGGCCGCCGATCCGGTATAGGCCCGTGCTGGTATGGTATGATGAAGTTGCTTGACAGGGAGCCTTCCCAAATCAAAAAAGCCCGGCCAATGGACCGGGCTTTTTTAAGTATGATCTGGCGTCAATTACAGACCCATGAAGTCGGGGCCGGCGCCTTGTGCGGTGGGGCGAACCCGCAGGTTCACCTCAGGGCAGACGATTTCACACGTCCGGCACTGGACACAGTTCTCAAGCGACATCCCGTGCTTCCTCAGATCCCCGACAATATCAATCCGGTGGACTTCCGCCGTACAGTCGGAGACACACGGAGCATCCTTGCCTAATTTGTCGTATCTGGAAATGCACTGGAGGCACGTGTCGGCATTAAGCTCGTCAATATGGCGGTTCTCTTCATGATACTTGGTGTTGGCAAAGAAGACCGCATCCGCTCTGGAGTAAATCGTATCTTTGACAAAGCCGTTGGTCTGGATCTGCCGGGGCGCTTTGAATTCTGGAATGATATGCTGGTAATCCAGTTTGTACTGGACCTCACCCATATCCGCCTTCCCATCCATCAGTGTCTTTAGCCGAAGGGCGTCTTTCATTGCCAAAAGAGGATTGTTAGACAAGCCCACGGAAACCAGCCCCATATACGCGCTGCCGCTGTCGATGCCTTCCATGACCTTGGGCAGGTAATTATTCAGCAGGCGGGGATTTTCCTGGAAGGCTTTGCGGAAGTAACGGCCCTCTTTCATCTCTTTCCCGACAAAAGAGCTCATCACTTTCTCTTGGTATGGAGCCAGCTTGGCAGCGGAGAAATCGTCCGATTTCAGCGCTTCATGCAGCACCTCGGCGGCCTGATAACCACATTCCATGGCTTTATCCACCCCTGAGAGGTTACTGAGATCTAGCACCCCAAGGGCATCACCCAACAGAAGGGCACCATCCACCTGGAATTTGCTGGGCAGGCTGTAATACCCGCCTTCGGGTAAAAGGGCGGCCCCGTATTTCACGAGTTTGCCGTCTTTGATCATCTCTTGCAGCCACGGGTGTTTTTTGAAATCTTGCAGCCGTTGTTGCGGGTTGATGTTGGGGTTGGGGCTATCCAGCGAGATGATCAAACCAATGGTGAGCTTGCGGTCTTTCATCCCGTAGACAAACCCACCGCCAAAGCTACCATCCACCAATGGAAAGCCCATCGTGTGCCAGACTTTGCCTTCGTAACTCTTGCCTTCAGCCAGTTCCCAGACTTCCTTGACCCCCACGGACCAGATCTGCGGGTTCTTGCGAAGCTGGAATCTATCAATCAGATCGCGGGAGATAAAGCCCTTGTCCCCAAAGCAGGTGACTTTACCGTAGACAGCTTCATCCTGGGCGTTTTCTTTATCTTCTTCAACCACCTGAACCCCGGCTACTTTGTCATTCTCAAAGAGAATCTTGTGGGCGGAAAAACCGGGGAAGAAGTCTACCTGAATTCCCGGCTGCTCTTTGAGCTTTTCTTTCAGGTTGTTGGCCATCCAGTACACCACATGGCTCAAGGTCAGGACGAGATAGCCCTCTTTTTTCAGGCCCGGAGGCAGGAGGCTATCAGGCACGTTCCACATGCTCTTATTGCCCAGTACCGAGAAGTGGCTCTCATTACAGACGGCCTCAACGGGGAACCCGGCGTCTTGGTAATTGGGAAACAGCTTTTTAATGACTCGGGGGTTGGAAACGGCCCCACTCATCACGTGAGAGCCGAACTCCTTGCCTTTTTCCAGAATGGCCATCGTGAATTGGGTGCCGTTCTGGATGGCCAGATCAACGAGGCGATGGGCCAGCGCAAAGTTAGATGGACTGCCACCGACTAAAACAACATCATACTCAATTCTCTCAGGCATGGGTCGCTAATTCCTTGTTGGTTTTCGATGACTTGAGCTGATTGATCATCTCGGGAACCACTTGATAGAGGTCCCCCACAATGCCATGGTGGGCAAAGGTAAAGATGGGCGCGTCAGCGTCTTTATTAATGGCGATAATCAACCCGGATTTGGACATCCCCACCCGGTGTTGAATGGCGCCGGAGATACCCACGGCGATATAGACCTTCGGGCGAATGGTCTTGCCGGTTTGCCCGACCTGGTACTTGTAGGGGATCCAGCCAGCGTCCACCACTTTCCGGGAAGCACCGACCGAAGCGTTCTCAAAGCAGTCCGCCAGTTCTTTCAACATATCAAAGCCTTCGGGCCCGCCGAGGCCGTAGCCTCCGGCAACGACCACATCAGCATCCGCGATGCTGGGGCCTGATTGGATTTCCCGGACAATCTCTATCACCTGCAAGCGGAAGTCTTCAGCTTGTAGCTTCACAGGCACTTCCACCACCTCCCCTTGGCGACTGGAATCCGGCTCCAGCGGGATCATCACCCCAGGCCGGGTGGTGGCCATCTGCGGATTGTTCCAGGGCCCCAGAATCCGGGCTTTCAAGCTTTCCCCAAAGCTGGGGCGAATGGCGTACAAGCAGCCGGGGTAAAGCCCGAGCTTATCAGGGTCCGCCTTGTTGGTGTGCTCATACGGCCCGATGTCCAGTTCGGTACAATCGGCGGTCAGGCCCGTTTCAAAGAAAGCCGCAATTCGCGGGGCCAGGTCCCGACCGGTGGTGGTGGAACCAAGCAAGAC
This sequence comes from uncultured Vampirovibrionales bacterium, assembly GCA_964387265.1. GTDB lineage: Bacteria > Cyanobacteriota > Vampirovibrionia > Vampirovibrionales > Vampirovibrionaceae > CAYLWC01. The sequence continues at coordinate 6,793 of CAYLWC010000032.1, forward strand.
GATATGCGGCGGCAGCTCAAAGGTTTTGAGGAAATCGGTAATCACCCGCCGGAAGGGAAGCGTCCGGTAGTTTTCCAGTTCCGGGTGATCGGCCACGTAAACTGTATCGGCCCCGTAAGCAATCAGCTCTTTGGGCAGATCGCCTAACTGGTAACCCAGGATGATACAGGATAATTTTCCGCCCAGCTTGTTGGCGAGATCCCGGCCTGCGCCCAGAAGTTCCAGGGTGACTGGCTGGACTTTACCTTGGATCTGTTCGCCAATAACAATGACTTCCTTGTTACTGGGGGTGATAATCTCAGGGAGGGTGGTTGTTTCTTGCTCGGTCATACTGCGGCGAACTCTCTTAAATTGGTATTTTGTACAACGTCTTTTACCATGTGCTCCACCGACATCCCTTGGCGAACCTGGCAGCTTCCGCCAATTTCAGCCACTTTGTCGGTTTTGGCAACAATGGTCGGGGACCCTTTCAATCCGCATTTAGTGGGATCAGCACCCACATCATCAAGGGTCAAAGTCTTGATGACCTTGCTTTTCTCCTCTTCGTTGCGAAGGAGCATCTGGACTTTCCGGGCCCCGTGGATGGATTTGTATTCCAGGTGATGGTAAGAGTTGGCCACGGTGATCAGGGCGGGGATTTCCATATTGACCCATTGATAACCCCCTTCAATGACGCGGCGGGCAATGATTTTCCCGTCTTCCATCCGGAAATCCTCACAGTAGGTGGTTTGAGGCAGCCCTAGACGCTCGGCGATTTGTGGGCCGACTTGTGCCGTATCCCCATCGGTGGTTTGTAAACCACAGAAAATCAGATCCGGTTTGCCCAGGTGTTGAATGACTTTATGCAAGGCGTAAGCGGTGGCCAGGGTGTCGGAAGCGGCCAACCGGCGGTCTGAGAGCAGGTAGGTCTCATCGGCGCCATGCTCAATGGCTTCCAGCAAAATTTCAACCGCGGGCGGAGGACCCATGGAAATGGCGGTGACTTTGCCGCCGTACAGCTTTTTGGTATGAAGGGCCGCTTGCAGCGCGTAACGGTCAAACGGGTTCATCATCCGTTTGGCCTTGGCCCGGTCAATGGTCCCATCGGGGTTGATCCCGGCTTTTGCTGACTGGTCCGGCACCTGTTTAATCAACACGTAAATATTGCTAATACTGGCCATTTCGGGAAAGTATCCTAACTCTTATGAGGGGACGAACACGTGATACGCTCAAACTGAACCGTACTGAGGGCCGGTTTGAGTCAGATACTAACATAATAAAAGCACTGACAGAATGCAACGTGTATTTATAACAGGGACCTAATCCTTAATCTTATTAAAGAAATCCATTCGTGTTTTTTATGTCTTTTTTATCCATGGAGATTGTTGGGGGGAGATTGCTGGGAGAACGCCGAACAACTTGGGAGAGGCGTTGAAAGAGAGGGATATTTTATCGAAAAAACTTTCGAGCAAAAGTGGAACTTTTATCCTTAGAGTTCGACTTATTCATTACAGGTAGACCCTTAGTCTCGCAAGCATTTTAAGGGTCTACAAGCACAAGATACGAGCCACTTGGATACCGACTAAAAAATCGAAAAAACATGCAAATACGTCTGATGAAACAGGTGTAGCTCAAGCCTTTTGGCGGAATGTTTTTCTGAATCACCAGCAAAGCAGGCATTAATAAACATTAATTTAAGCAAAGGATTGGCAGGTGAAGCCGAAAGCAGGCTCATCCGCCTGATTTGGAATGAAATTTGGAATGAAAAATTGGAGTGAGTGAAAACATAAGGGCAGCCTCAATGGGAAGACCGGTCCAGTTGATTGAGATCTTGGCTGAGCAGACCCTCCCTGGCAACATGCGATGCGAGGTTTGTCATGGTCTTGGCGAAATCCTATTCCCTGATCAGGAGACTGGCTTTGATTACGAGGTGTGTGTAGCCTGTTGCGGGGCAGGTCTGAACCAGTTGGGCTTTATTTTACAAGGAATTCTCAAGCCACCCCCGGAAGGATACGGCTCTGTGATGTTAAAAGAGGCGCTTTGGCATTATCTGAAAGAGCAATCAGAGAACCCGAATGTCAGCGTAAAAAGGTGGAAATGCTGTTAGAAAGGAGCCTGATGGCTTTGAAAGCGTTCAACAGGTTTCATAACCAAATTTCTGAGGAACATTTGTGAGGAACAAGAGAATGGCAAAGTCGAACCTGGTCAGAAAACAGGTGAATAAACCGAAAAAGCAAGCCAGAAAACAGGACGATCCCATCACGCTGGTGAACGATTGGGTCAACGCCCAGGGGATTCAAGAGGAAATTGACGAGATGACCTTGTTGGATCGGGCGGTTGGTCTTATTGATCAACGCTATGAGCTGCTCAAACTCAAGCAACAGATTGAAGAGGAGCTGGCTCGTATTGACGAGGACTTGAAAGAGCAGATGACAGAGGGGGAAGTGCTCTTTGGAAGTCATGGGATCGGGTATCGCCTGAGTGTCGCCAACCAGGAAATATACGGAGAGGACGTGATTCAAGAGTTGGATGACTTCCACTTGTTGCCCCTCTTTGCCCGGGTGAGCACGTCTCGCCTAAAAGAGCTGGTTCGTGAAGGTTTGCTGCCCTGGGACAAATTCCAGGAGCTGAAGGCTCGAGCCAAGGTGAAGGAAATTCCAAGCCTGAGAGAAGTGATATTACCCAGCGCCAAGCTGTTTTAACAAAGGAGTATGAAAGCAATGACCGCGAAAGCGACGACAAAAACATCAGCCGCCAAGGCTGAGAAGCATGACAATATTTACAAGAAAATCCTTCAAGCCCAGAAACAGATTGATTCTGTGCCCAAGCGAGGGTTTAACGCTTTTCATAAATACCATTACGCCACCGAAGCGGATATTTTGACGGTTAAGGAAACCCTCAATAACGTGGGGTTGGTGGTGTTACCAACGACTGTAGAGCAGGAAACCGGCTTTCGGCCCGATGGCAAGAGCTGGGCCAGGGTGACTTTGCTGTTTAAAGTCGTTGATGTTGACACTGGTGAGGTGATAGAGTCGCAATTTACCGGGTACGCCGAAGACAATAACGATAAGGCCATCTACAAGGCCACCACCGGAGCAAACAAGTACTTCTACCTGAAGTTCTTTGGCATTGCCACCGAGGATGACCCGGAACGGGAAGATCTTCCTCAGAAGGCCCCCCGGCAGGCACAGGCCCGGAAATTCGCGACCTCTCCTGCTGAGGAGCGGGCGGAGAAAACCCCGCCGGATACCCGGAAAACCCAGGCATTAATTAATGCGAATAAGATTCTTTCCCTGCAAAAGCAGTATGGCTTGAGCAATGAGGAGGTTCTGGCTTTTGGGGAAATTCAGTCCGTTAAGGCTCTGGCCGAGGCCGGTGATACCGAAAAGCTGGCTGAAGCCTATAATAAGCTTTCCGATCATGTACGGACTCAACTGGCAATCTAGTTCGACCTGATACTCTCCTTTTTCCTCCCGGTGGTGCGTTTCATCGGGAGTTTTTGTTTGGAAAATTCAGAGCCCCTTCCAGCTCGGTATACAACTGCTTAAGAAGCTGCGGCGACATGCGTTTGATTTTGTTGAGGCGTATGACCTGTTTCTTTGGGGTTTATTTTTCTGGGGTTTTATCATGTTGCCACTTGAAAAAAATGGGGGTATCAGCCCCGCGTTTGTAATTCCTTCTATTTTGTAACCCCATCAAGTTGTTGTTGATGCACGTTGGATATATTCAACCGTAAATAATAAGTCTGAATGCAAACTTAAAAAGACAGGTGCCTTATCAAGATCTGTAATGTCGGCAACTTCATCATGAGTCCGTTATAATGCTCTTGAGTCATATGATCGATATCTTTCATCGGGGAATGTTTGCTTTAGATGGGTTAATGGAGAGATAGCTTGGATATTCTGATTACTTTAATCACAACCGTTGTTGTTCTGATTCTTATTGTGTGGGTCTGTGCTCTATTTACGAACGCCATAGAATGGGTTGGGCATCGCTTTAAACTATCCGAAGGAGCGGTTGGCAGTGTTTTAGCCGCTGTAGGTACGGCACTGCCGGAAACCCTGGTTCCGGTGGTGGCGCTTTTATCCGGCCTGATGGCTGGAACGGAGATTTCCAGAGAGGATAGCCATGCCATTGGAATTGGGGCGATATTGGGAGCGCCTTTCCTGCTGAGTACCCTGGCCATGCATGTGTCCGGGATAGCGGTTTTTTATTACTCAGCCATGCGAAAGCGGGACATTAATATGCATTTGAGTCACCATCTGTTTCGCCGGGATGTGCATTACTTCCTGCCAGCCTATCTGGCCGTCTTTTTAGCGGCCTTTATTGCTGATACCTGGGTAAAAACTCTGCTAGCTATTGCCTTGGTGGTGTTTTACGGTGTTTATGTATACCGAACCCTGAAAAAGGAACACATTCCAGATGCCGAATTTCATCTGGAACCACTGACTTTTGCCCCGAAGGTGAAAGAACCAAACACGCCCATCATTCTTTTGCAAGTCTTCGCGAGCCTGGTGGCGCTGGTGGTGCTGGCCCATCTCTTTGTCGAACAGATTAGTGTCCTTTCCAAGACGTTTGGGATGAATGCACTGATCCTGAGTTTGATTATCGCGCCAATCGCTACTGAATTACCTGAAAAGGCCAATAGCGTGGTTTGGCTGGGTAAAAAGAAAGATAACCTGGCGTTGGGGAACATTACCGGCGCAATGGTATTTCAGAGTACAATCCCTACAGCCATAGGCCTTGCCTTTACGCCATGGGTGCTCTCTACGGAAGGGTATTTAAGCGTCTTTCTTTGCCTGGGTTCCATTCTGACCATGTACTTTTTTGCATTTAGAAAGTCTCGATACACGGCCCATGTGCTTTTGCTTGGGGGGGTGTTTTATTTGGTATTTCTAGGCTACGCTCTTTTACCATTGCTGGGTTTGAAATAAAAACCGGCACCAAGGGAACCCAAGGATACCCGTTTGTGGATGCAAGAGGTCATGCGAGTAATCATATGTAAACTGTCTTGATTGATGTGCAATTTTTCTTGTAGCGTTGTTTTTACATGGATACTTTTGGGAATTGTTGAAAAAGGCTGGGTGCATGTTGGAAATAGTCAGGATTCCAGGGCTGGATAAAAGTGAACGTCCCGCTGGTTCACAGCAGGTGGGTGGAGACAAGGAACTCCCGGCGCCTAAAAGTCCGGCTGAGTTATCCGAAAACCTAAATACACGCGTCAAAACCCTGGATATTCAAACTATCCCTAATGCAGAGCTTCGCAATAAGGTCCTAGTGCTTCAACATGAAATGATCACCTTATTGGAAAGCCTTCCAACGGCCGAGAGTGTTGAGAAACTCAAAAAGGTGAACGTATCTCAGGCGCAAGATTTGCCGGATAAGATCATCGCCACATTTAACGAGAAAAAGGGAAAACTGGTTTCGATATTGAAGCCATATCTTGGCCAGGCCGCAGGGCCACGCCATAATGTTTTGTTTCAACTGCCCAAAAAAGACCTTCTGGCTGGTAAGTACCTGAAATGGATTGACTTAAGTTACTTGACGATGAAGTCTGAGCAGGGAGAACCGCTGGATTTCAGCCGGGCCAACTTACGGAGATCCCAGTTGGTGCGTACGGAAATTGAGCGCGCGAACCTGACTCAAGCCAACATTTCTCGTGGAAACTGGATTGAAACCAATGCCCGCCAGGCCACCATGTCGGGTTTGATTGCATGTGAGGGGAATTTTTACCAGGCTTATTTGGACGACGTTGATGCCCGACCCTCTGGTGATATTCCAGCGGCCGATTTTGGTTGGAGTTACGTGGTCGAAACAAAATTCAGGAGGGCCAGGCTCCAAAAAACCGACTTTCGGGGTATTCGGTACATGTACAAAACGGATTTCTCAAACGCAGAGCTTCAGGGGGCCCGTCTGCCGCAAGGGGATCAAACAGACTTTGGCCGTCATGCGATCTGGACCAATACGATGAATGATCCAAAGCTCAATGAGAATAAAGGCTTTGATGATTGGTAGTAGTAGAAAGCCCTGGTAACCGTGTTATTAGAGCTTCCTTTTGTATAGAAGAGCTGTGATTGCGTATAAAAATCATTTATAATTCCCTGGGATGCTCTTTAAAGCTCTACCTGCTTAGGTTATATCAAACCAGCTCAGAGAGGGGCTCACAGAGGGGATTAATTCATGCCAGAGCCATTGGAGCAAATGCTGCGGCAAAGGCTTAAAACCCATGTCGTCATTGTTGGTGGCGGCATTGGGGGCGTCCATGTGGCAAAGATACTGGCAAAATACAAGAACCTATTTCGGGTCACATTGATCAATGCCAGCGATTACTATATTTTTAAGCCCCGGCTGTATGAGTGGCTGAATGGTCAGGTTTGCTGTCTGCCCATGGAAGAGGTTTTTTTACCGACTAACCCTGTTGTGGAGTTTATCCATGCCACGGTGACCTATGTTTCCAGACCGCCTGACGCGAAATCGGTGACCACGGATCAGGGTGTGGCCATCCCCTATGATTTTTTGATTCTGGCGCCAGGGGCGACCACGGCCTATTTTGATGTTAAAAACGCGGAAAAAAATACCCTGGCCCTGGATACCTATCACGATATTATGGCGATTCGGGATAGCGTGATTCGAAAACTCGAACGGGCATCGGCATTTAAGCATGATACAACACAATTGCTTGAGTGTTTGTCCTTTGAAATTATAGGTGGAGGCCCCACTGGGATTGAGTTGGCCTTTGACCTCAAGCATTATGTCGAGAGGATGATCCAAAAGCACTACAATGAACTGCGCGGAGTATCGCCCATGGTTCAGATTCTAGAGGGATCGGAGAATATTCTTCCCGGCTTTTCAGACAGAGAGCGTCGTTATGTGCAGGAACATCTGAAGATGGCTGGAATTCAAGTGCTGACCAATCATCAGGTGCGGGAAGTTTGTGAGGATGCTTTAATTGTGGCCAAGCAGGATTGTATCAGTGGGGACATAACGGAATTGAAGATCCCAACGGTGGATCCTATCTGGGTTGCCGGTGTCCAGGCCCGTCTTCCTGAAAAGCTGATGCCGGGCATTGATCGCTTTCCAAGAAATGAACGGGTGAAGGTGACGCCATATCTGGAGCTGCTGGAAAACCCTGGCGAAATTTATGTGATTGGTGATACGGCGGGAACGATTGATCTGGACACGGGTAAGCTACTGCCACCCATAGCTCAGGTGGCGAATCAGGAGGCTGAATTTGTCGCCCGAGATATTTTATGGAAGCTTGGGTTGCGACAATATAAGCGGAAACCGTTTGAGTTTGTGCCACGGGGGCGTATGCTCTCTCTGGGGCCGGGGCAGGCCATGATTTATTCTGAATGGCCACCGTTACAGGGGGTGATGCTTACAGGAAGACTGGCGAGCATTCTGCGTCAGACCTATTATTCTTACCTGATTCAAAGCCTCAAGGAAGATCGAATGTCATTAAAGCAAGGCAAATTGACCTGGTTTTATACTCACTTTGACTTCACGCTCCCGTCCCAGCGGTATGCGGAAAGCTGATTTGTCCGAATTGTAAAAAAATATCTCATGTGACGGCTGCATGATTTAAAAAACATTGATTTTCACATAGTATAGGCGTTGTGACGGCGTACTGATTATGTGAAAAGGAACTCAGACGCCGGTTTAGATGATTAAGTGGGTTGGTTATAACAATGACACAGATTGAAGCTTTACGTCCTTTGGGCATCCCAAAAAAGCCAGTACCTATTCCCGTTGAGAAAGAAAAACAGACCGTCACGTCGGTTGAAACTGGGAAACATCGACTTGAAGGTGAAGTGAAATCCTTGGCGGCCCTTGGGAAAAGTCAGATCCGTTTTGGAGGCGCCCCCAATGACCCCTTGCAAAAGCTGCTGAAGGATTTTCAAAAAACATACATCAATGACTTCGGCCAGAGAATTCGGCTGGGTGATATTCTGCATTATTTGTACCTACGCCGAAACGATGGCGATGGATTAACCCACAAGCGTTATGGAAGTCCTTATGGAGAAATATTGGCCCAGGAACTGGGCTTTACTGACAACATGTATCGAAACGGCCTGATTCGGGACTTGCTCCTGCTTCAGATCATGAATCCCGGCTCCAGAAGTGATCAGCCGCACCGAGGGATGTCTTTTTCAATGCTGGGTCAGAATGTGGCAAAAGCCTGGGAGGAAAACAGGAATCAGGAACTGGATCACGAAATCAACCAGAATCAGTTGATGGACGCCCTGAATAAGACCTATGTCAATGGGCGTAATGAAAAACTCACCATCGGGGATATTCTCGTTATAATGTATAAAAATACCGATGAATGTGATGGGAAAGTAATCGGACACTACCAAACCGCCTATGCCGATCTGATAGATTCCCCCTTGGGCTTTAATAGAAAGCCGGGATTGCGCCAGGATATATTGACATACCTGGATAAGCTGAATGTGTTTGACCATCTCATGCCACCCCATGAATATTGGGACAATGTTCGACTGAATCCTTTGGGACGTCGCTTGGCGGAGCGTTACGCCGAGGCGAAGAAGTTGGCGTTGAATGCTCCAGTAGACGCTAAGGATAAGCTACAGTATGTGTCTCCGCCTCGGGACTTTTCCAAAATGAACCTGGATGTGGCGATCAATGAAATTTCAAATCTGGATACCAGTGGTGCCGCTGCGGAGAAAATCCAGGAGATCGCGGATTTAACCAAGGCTGGCGCCGGGCAAGCGGAAGCCGGGATGGCTAGAATTTGGCTGAAGCGCGCCTTAAAACTCCCCTGGGGAATTGAGTCCAAGGATAATACCGATCTGGAAAAGGCTAAAGATATCTTGGATGAGCGCTTTTTTGGAATGGATCCCCTGAAAGAAAGAATTCTTGAGGAAATCTCTGCCCGCATTGACCAATGGGGAAATCAGGGCGGTATTATTATTTTGGATGGCGCGCCAGGAACCGGTAAAACTGCCGTTTCTCAGGCCATTGCCGCCGCACTGGGACGGAAGTTCGTCTCCAGTTCCCTCTCTGGCGTAACAGATCCCAGAAGAGTGACGGGTTTTGAGCGGACCTATGTCGGTTCAAAGCCGGGGATTATTATGAGCGGGACGCAGCAAGCGGGTACTGTGAACCCCGTCTTTATGCTGGATGAAGCGGAAAAGGCAGGGAACGACCCTCAGCACGGGAGCGTATTGGATACCTTGCTCCCGGTCCTTGATCCGCAACAGAACCATAATTTTGAAGATAACTACTTTGAATTTCCTTTTGACTTATCGAAAACGCTGTTTATTCTGACGGCCAATGATATTAGCCGTATCCCCTCCCCCTTGTACAGCCGGGCTGAAAGAATTCGCTTTGATGCCTACCTCCCGGAGGAAAAGGTCGAAATCGCAAAGCGGCACCTGATTCCCAAGGCCCACAAGAAGTTTAATATCCCCCCGGAAAAGCTCAAGGTGGAGCCCAAGGCCATTGAAACGGTGATTAACCGCTTTACGCAGGAAGGGGGCGTTCGGAAGCTGGAAGAGCGCATCAACAGCCTATTCCGAAAAGCAGGCTTGCACTTGCGTCGCCACCCGGAGATCAGTCAATTGGTCATTACGCCCAACATGGTTGAGCAATGGTTGCCCCATCCCATCCACCGGACGGTTGTCAACTCGTCTGAAGAACGCCTGGGCGAAGTGAACGGGATGTTTTACAGTGAAGCCGGAGGCGGGCTTTTGCCGGTTCAGGTGGTGCCAATGCCGGGAGATGGCCAACTCACGTTAACCGGAAGCCTGAAGGATGATATGAAGGAAGCCGCCAGGGTGGGACTGTCTTATATCCGGGCCCATGCAGATAAGTTGGGGGTGACCAAAGCGAACATAAAGGCCCTGAAAGAAAATAAGCTGGATTTGCATATTCATTACCCGGCTACCAGCACGCCAAAAGGCGGACCCAGCGCAGGGAGCGCCACGCTGCTTGCCCTTTGGAGCGCTTTGAGCGACACGCCGATTCCGGCAGGGGTTGCCTTAACCGGGGAATTTGATTTGCGGGGCCGGATTACGGCTATTGGCGGCGTGCTGGAAAAAGTCAGCGGCGCGGCGCTGCAAGGCGTAAAAACCGTTTTCCTGCCGGAAGAAAACCGGAAGGATATGAACGACCTGACTCGCCGCTCAGAGGTCTTTAAAAAGATTGTCGAATCCCTGGATATCCGATATGTCAAAACGGCTGATGAGTTGATTCAGGCCATTCGGGACATGCAACCGTCCCCTCAAACATAGAGCTTAAAGCCGCAGTAGTTTGCTGCCTTCATTCAGTCTATTTCGACATGGGCTGGTTCCAGTTGCGGATCTACCTACCTGGCTAGGTAGAAATAACCACCTGTCCGATTGATTGTCCCTGCTCATTCCAACAGAATGAATAGTACCACATCTAGAGTCTATGCGAACAATGGGATCCAATTGCTCGACGCATCGAAAATAGAGGGGCTATCGAACAAATTATAAGGAGGGACGCTGTATGGCGAAGAGTGATCGTGGATTTGCCTCCATGGATCCAAACAAACAACGTGCAATTGCTAGTAAGGGGGGACGCGCTGCCCATGCCAAAGGCACCGCCCACCGGTTTACTCCTGAGGAGGCACGGGAAGCTGGCCGGAAAGGCGGGCTGAAAGTCAGCCAGAACCGCCAGCACATGGCCGAAATTGGTCGTAAGGGCGGGAAATCCTAACCCGACTACCTGTTTTTATTGCATACCCATTACTCATAGGGCTTCCAGTCCGCTTGGGCTGGAAGCCCTGATTTATTCGGCAATCAGATTGAGGGCATGCTGGAGGAGCGCCAGATCAATATTCCCGCCGGAGAGAACCAGGCCGACTTTCTTTCCATTCATCCGCTCTTTTTCCTGGAGCAATGCGGCGAGTGCAGCCGCACCCGACGTTTCTGCAAGGTTATGCGTGTCTTTAAAGTAGTACCCAATGGCTCTGAGAATGTTTTCTTCCGAAACCCGAACCATGCGATCAACCCCTGTGAGTATCAGTTCCAGAGCATCCGGGTTGGGAACCCGGCAAGCCATTCCGTCCGCAATCGTATTGGCGGTTTCTGTGGGAACGGGTTTGCCCAGCTCAAACGATTGCGCATAGGCATCGGCATGTTCGGAAACGACGCCTACTATTTTCGTTTTGAGCCCCAAGGCGTTTCGGGCAAGAATCATTCCGCAGATACCGGATCCCTGTCCGATGGGCACATACACCGTATTCAAATCCGGGACTGCCCTTAAAAACTCCAGGCTCGCCGTACCAACGCCGTAAATCAGTTCCGGGGCGAAGCTGGGAATTAGGTGAAGTCCGATATCCCTTGCGAGTATGCGAGCATGTTCAACAGCCGCCTGAAAATCATGGCCATGGACGACCAATTGTACCCCCAGGGCTTCCATGGCTGTGTTTTTATCCGGGCTGTTTCCTTCAGGAACAACAATAGTCGCGGGTAACCCCGCTTTCTGGCAGGCGAAACCAATGCTTTGACCATGATTTCCACGTGTGGCGGTAATGACGCCTTTAATCTCAGGCTGCTTGTCTTTTAGCGCCTGAATATAAACCAGGCCCCCTCGGACTTTAAAGGCACCAACCGGGGTATGATTCTCATGCTTTACCCAGGCTTCGCAACTCAAACGTTTTGAAAGCAGCGGCCAATGATACTGGGCGGTGGGCTGCATGAATCGGTACACAGTTTGGGCAGCCGCTTCCAGGTGGGGTAGCGGATGACTGGAAAGTAGATCTTGCTCTATCACCATATGTATAGTGTCTCATAACCTTGGCGAATCAGGTATTTCCAAATTCTCATCCGTTAATCATGATTTCTGTGTTTCGGTCTATTGGTCCGGCCTTTTTGTGTGGTACGGTGGATTTTGATACAATTTCACCAGTCTGGAGCTGGCGTAGCACAGCCTAAGGATGGGAACGCCGGGATGATGTTGAATGATATACAGGGTAATGATCAGACAGGAGTGAGGGTCATGGCGAATCAATACGTGGACTTTTGGCAAGACCGTTATGACACCCGCCAGACCCCGTGGGACTTGGGTGGGCCATCCCCGCACTTTGCCCATTTCTTGAACATCCACGGGGCCAAGTTCCCTCCGGGCCGGATGGCTGTTATGGGGGCGGGCCGAGGACATGACGCGGCGCTTTTTGCCAATGCCGGTTTTGAGGTAACGGCCTTCGATTATGCGCCTGGTGCGGTTCAGGAGGCGAAGCGTTTATACGGTAACCTGTTTACCCCGGTGCAACAAGATATTTTTTCGTTGGGATCCCAGTATCAAAACGGGTTTGATTACGTATTGGAGCATACCTGCTTTTGCGCCATTCATCCCAATCAGAGACAATCTTATGTGGAAGCGGTTTGTAGTCTGCTAAAGCCGGGTGGGGTTTTGATTGGGGTATTTTGGGAGCATGATGACCCGCAGGGGCCACCTTTTCCGACAACCCCCGATGAGATTCGGCAGCTCTTCTCAGAACATTTTAATATTGAGCAGGAGGAGGCGTTTCCAGCTTCTACCAGTGGGCGTACCGGCATTGAATATCAGATGGTGATACGCAAAAAAAGCTGAATTGGATTTTGAGAGGAAAATGCCGGTTCCCCCTCTTTCCCCCAGGCTCAGGATTCCATACAATAGCAAAGGAGTGAGTGTATTAGTTAAAGGCAGGGCATGAGAGTAATGCAGTATCTTGGAAAATTATGGGCGATTGGTGTAGGCTTGTTGCTGGTAGGTACGCAGATGTCCTGTTCTTATATCCCCTTCCTGAACCAGTCTGAAGAGGAAGCCCCCGCTCCCGTTTCAGTAGAGATCCCATCAACACAGGAAAATTCGCAGGAAGCACTGACCGCGAAGGCGCCAGTAAGCGGAGACGCGGATAAGCTATTCCGTCAGGGCGTTCAATACGGGGAAGCCAAAAATTGGGCTGCTGCTATTACCGCTTATCAAAAAGCCCTGGCCCTGGATCCCAATCATGTCAGCGCCCAGGCGAATCTGGGTTGGGCACTGGCGGAAACCAAGAAGTGGGATGCCGCCGCAGAGGAATTAAAAAAAGCGATCAAGCTGGATCCCAACCATGCGGGAGCCCATACGAACCTGGCCTGGGCTTATGCCGAGCTGGGCAAATGGGATCAGGTTATTTCCGAGTCCCAACGGGCCATCCAGCTGGATCCGAAAAACGGGTACGCGTATGCCAATCTAGGGTGGGGTTATAGCGCGACGGGCCTGATGGACAAGGCGCTTCGGGCATACGAAAAGTCAGTAGAGCTGAATCCTGATATGGACAGTTCCTATTACGCGTTGGGGTTGGGGTATTGCGATCAGGGGAAAAAATCCGAGGCCCATGATGCCTATAAGCAGCTCACTCGTCTTTCCTCACCCCATGCGACTGATTTGTACAAAAAACTGCAGGACGGTTGTCGCCCTTAATAATCCTTAATAACCATGGAGTGAGTCACGATAAAGCATCACTAGCACCCGAGGCGTTTCAGGGTCTGCTCGATGGGCTGGGCGTAGCTGCTTCCAAAGAGTCGAACATGAACCAGCAAGGGGTAGAGATTGTATAGATCTTTTCGTAGTTCGAAGAAACCGGGTTCAATAGGAGAAATCTCTGAGTACCGTTGGAAAAAATGGGTATCAAAGGTATTAAAGAGCGTTGTAAAGGCCAGTTCTATTTCCGGGTGTCCGTAATAAATGGCAGGATCCAGAAACCCGGTAATTTTGTCACCTTCAGCCAGAATGTTGGTAGTCCAGGCGTCCCCATGGAGCAGGCTGGGGTGTTCAGGCTCACTGAGCCAGAGGGGCATCCGCTCACAAAATTTTTCGAGCCGGTTGAGCAATTCAACTGACAGTCTTCCCTCCTGATACGCCAGTCGGGCCATGTGAAGAATCCGGTATTCCCTAAAGAAGGGCAACCAGCCCGAAGTCCAGGAATTGGGTTGATGCAGCCCCCCAATAAGAGTATCTCTCTCCAGTCCAAACTGAGGCGCCTTTATTTGATGCAGTGCCGCCAGCAGTTCGGCGGCATGAACTTGAGCGTTTTTGTAAAATCGGCTTTTACCCGGCAGGAAATCCATGACCAGCAAGTCTGAAGCGGAATAATAAACACGGGGAACCGGCAATGGGCTGTTTGTGTGGAGATAGGTCAGCATAAACCCTTCTATGTCCAGTTTCCCTTTTTCCGATGGCGCCACTTTAATGGCCAGCGGCGGATGTTTGGAAAACGTGACTTGATATACCTCCCCGATGCAGCCTCCCTGAAGGACCGTCATTTGTGTGGGAGCCTCTCCAGTGATTTCTGTCAGCTTCTGGGTTGTGGCTGAGATGGACATTAGGCGCGCTGAAGCCGTTCTTTTTTAATGGTTTCCAATAAGCCTTCCGCGGCGGCTTCTACCAGATCCAGCACATGTTCAAATCCTTGTGCGCCACCGTAATAGGGATCCGGCACTTCCTTCATGTTGGTATGGGGCGCATACTCCAGGAAAAGTTGGACTTTCGCAAGATGTTCTTCCGGGCATTGCCCTTGGAGTCGCTGGTAATTATCCATATCCATCGCCAAAATATAATCGTAGTACTCAAAATCCGTATAAGTAACCTGTCGCGCCCGGTGAGGGCTGATGTCAATCCCTCGCTTGAGCGCGGCCTGGTAGGAACGGCGATCGGCCGGTTCTCCAATGTGGTAGCCGTGAGTTCCGGCAGAATCCACTTCAATGTAGGCTGCCAACGCATGTTGCTCAATCAGCCGGATAAACGCCCCTTCCGCCGATGGGGAACGGCAAATATTACCCATACATACAAATAAGACTTTGACCATGATTGATCCTCGCCATCAAACAAGTGTACTCACTATTATGGAATAGAATCCCTGCTTACTGGAAGGGCCAAGCGGAATAAGAAGGATTTGGGAATGTCGGCCCATTGAAATGATCTCAATGGAAATCATCCAAGAGAATGACCCCGGCGGGTATTTTGTTTGTCTTAATAATGTCATAAAACACGCTTATCATGCGACTGACGATCACCCTCAGAACGCATCGTGAATAGCTGAATCATAATGAATTAACGGCAGAAGTGACCCTGGCAGAGAGAATATGAAGAGAAAACCAACGATAACACCGGTTCGTCCTCCCGTAAATATAGCAAGGAGCGCCATGAGGACGAATACACCATTCATTTCAGCTGTGACGCATAAACTTTCGGGCCTATTACGGAGCATTCGGCGTGGGTTTTACGAGCAGCTTAGCTCCAATCACTTGAAACAGAGCGGTGTTTCACGGAGTACCTGGTTTTAATTCCATCCACCACGAAACGATACCCAACCCCTTCAGAGTGTAGGCGGACGGAATTCTTGCCCCCTGTTCCCGCACCTGGTGTATGATGGTGTGATACGTCATCAGGGTTAACATTTTGTTGGGAGGCGTGTTTCCGCATGAAGGTGCTGGTTACAGGAGCATCGGGGTTTATTGGCTCCGCGCTGGTTCCCGCACTCAAGCAGAAGGGGCATACAGTCATTCACCTATCACGGGGACCCCGTGGATTTGAAGACAAGACGCTTTTTTGGGATATCCGCCAATCCCGTCTGGATCAATCCGCCCTGGACGCGGAACGTATTGACGCGGTGATTCACCTGGCGGGTGAAAATATTGCTGAGGGACGTTGGACCGAGGAAAAAAAAGCCAGACTCTATGAGAGTCGGGTTCGTGGAACGGCGTTGCTGAGCCGAGCCTTGGCGGAAATGGAACATCCCCCTAAAGTGTTTGTTTCCGCTTCCGCCATTGGGTTTTACGGAGATCGGGGGGAAGAGATTCTCACGGAAGTGAGCCCCGCCGGAAAGCATGAATTCTTGCCTAACGTTTGCCGGGACTGGGAAAACGCTGCGGATCCGGCCAGGGATCGTGGAATTCGGGTCGTTCATCCCCGGATTGGTGTGGTGCTTCACCCCAGAGGTGGCGCTCTGAAGGCCATGTACTGGCCGTTTCAGTTGGGCTTGGCCGGGAATCTCGGTATCAGGGGCCAGCAATACATGAGCTGGATCACCCGTCGAGATGTGGTTTGCGCTCTGATCTTCCTGCTGGAGCATGAGATATCCGGTCCGGTCAATCTGGTGTCGCCCAACCCGGTTCGAAACAGGGAATTTACCGATGCCATGAGGAAAACCCTGATCTGGCCCATCTTCCCGATGTATTATTGGACACCCCCCTTGCCCGCCTCGGTGCTTCGACTGTTGAAAGGCCAGATGGCGGATGAGCTGCTCCTGACCAGTAACCGTGTGTTGCCAGTCCGCCTGGAAGAATGGGGGTTTGAATTTTCCGACCCGAAACTTCGCCCCGCCCTTCGGGCATTATTTTAGTTTGAATGAGAAGAAACAGAGATGAATCTGGATTTTAAAACGGCCCTGACCTATCCCTATCGCTCAGAGAACATTATCAATACCCTGGTTTTCCCTTCTATTGTGGTATTTGCCAATATGATCATCTCATTCATTGTGGCGATTATCGCCGTTGTCATTCTCTACATGATGGGTGTTGATCCGAAAGATAGCGACTTAAATATCAGTATTCCTCTGGCCTCCATCTGGATGATGGGCTATAGCTGGCATTTATATGGGCATTGGCAAGCAGCAGGATTTCAGGCTCCCTCACCTGCCTGGAAAGACCGATGGCTGGCCTTTTTGTTGGATGGCCTGAAGGTGTCTGTTTTTTATAGTGTGATTATCCTGACAATCGTGTTCTCGTTGGTGCTTCTGCTAGTATTGCTGTATGGCCCGCTGGATTCCCTGTTAAAGGGGAACCTGACGCCAGAGGCCCTCGGTCTTGGGGTTCTCATGACATTTTTTCTGGTGATGACGGTCATATTTGCCTGGTTTTTCCTGAGTCCGTTTTTTATTGCCCCACTCATTCATACTAGCCAAACAAAGCGTTTTGGGGATTTGTTTAACATCAAGCGGGCGATTGAAATCACCTTACCCTGTTATGGACAGGTACTCATCGCTCTTTTATTGAATTGGGTTGTCACCTTGATCTATCTCATTGGAAGCATTGCCCTGGTGTTTACCTGTATTGGGATCCTGGCGATTCCTTTTCTGTTTGTGGGTCCCTATATGGTCTCTTGTAATCACATGCTTGCCCAGGCGTTTTACGGGAACAACCCTGCCTCTGACCAAAGACCGCAGCTTATTACCCCGGCCTAGAGCGTCATTTTATTACTAAACAGGTTCTATAGCAGCGTCTGAGAATATCAAAGACAAAAGCCCCCAGTGGGTTACCAGGGGCTTTTCAATCCAAGTAAAAAGTCTTATTTCTTTGCTTCTTTGTACATCACGTGCTTGCGAGCAACGGGATCATACTTGCGAAGCTCCATCCGCTCCGGGTTTTTACGCTTGTTCTTGATGGTGTGGTACTTGTGGCCGGTTTCAGAGCTTTCCATTTCGACGTGAACGCAGCCTTCACCTTTTTTTGCCATGGGGGATTCTCCTGAAAAATTGATTCATCTGGACGTCACGATAAGATACCACCCACAACGCCATGAATCAAGATGGGAAGATAGTCGCCGACAAGGGGTGGGCTATGGGACGAAAAAGAATAAAATTCACGGCTTTCCTAGTTTGAGTAACTGGATTACAATAACCGTGTAATGTCTCAGGTGAATTTCAGAAAATGGCCATTATTCCAGGAAAGTTAGGGGTTGTTGGCGCGGGTGTGATGGGCAAGACGCTGATCCGTGGGATGCTGGAGGCCGGCATCATTTCCAAGGACAAGATCTGGGCAGCGGCCAAAACCACGGCCTCGTGCGAGAAAGTCCGAAATGAGCTAGATGTCCCGGCTTATACCAGTTATAAAGACGCATTGCCCGATACGGAAACCCTGTTGCTTTGCGTAAAACCGGGCGGAGTCCATCAGGTTCTGGCCCAGTTAAAGAACCAGGGCTTGAACCCGGATACCTTGATTATTTCTATCGTCGCTGGTACAACTATTGAGATGATTGAGCGGGAGCTGGGAACGGACAACCCGGTGATCCGAGCCATGACCAACACCCCTTGTATCGTTCGCCAGGGGATGACGGTCATTTGCCCCGGCAGCCATGCCAGTGAAAAGCATTTGAAAAAGGCCACCGAGATTTTTGAGTCCGTTGGCGTCTGCATGCAGTTAGATGAAAGCCACTTTGACGCCATCACCGGCTTAAGCGGTAGCGGCCCGGCTTATATGTACCTGATTATGGAAGCTCTGGCCGATGGCGGTGTCCGGGTTGGCTTGCCCAGAGAGGCTGCACTGAAGATTGTCTCTCAGACCGTTCTAGGCGCGGCGATGATGGTTCAACGTTCCGGGCGCCACCCGGCAGCCCTACGGGATGACGTGACCACCCCAGCTGGATGTACCATTGGCGCGCTGTTGACGATGGAAGACGGGAAGATCCGCTCTGTCCTGGCAAGAGCCGTGGAAGAGGCTACCCGTATCGCCGGTGGGTTGGGTCACGCCAACGAATCGACTTTTTAACGAAAATCTCACTTTGGTATTCTGTTATTACTACTTGATTTCAGGAGAACAATGAAATGACTGTGAATGCCCCTTTAAAAACCGCTGATTACGTGGCTCTGGAGGAAAAATTCGGCGCAAACAACTATCATCCGCTGGATATTGTCATTGAAAAAGCGGAAGGCGCCTGGGTCTATGATGTGGAGGGCAAGAAATACCTGGATTGCCTGGCATCTTATTCCGCCGTCAACCAGGGCCATTGCCACCCGAAGATCCTGAAAACCCTGCAAGAGCAGGCCAGTAAAGTGACGCTCACATCCCGAGCCTTCCGGAACGACCAGTTGCCGCTCCTGTATAAAGAGCTGATTGAAATCACCGGGCTGGGCGGTTTCCAGGTGCTCCCAATGAACTCTGGCGCCGAGGCGGTGGAAACGGCGGTCAAAATGGCCCGCAAATGGGGTTATACCAAAAAGGGCATCCCCAACAATCAGGCGGAAATTATCGTTTGTGAGAACAACTTCCATGGCCGCACGACGACGGTGATCAGTTTCTCTACCGAGCCTCAGTACAAAGAAGGCTTTGGTCCCTTTACCCCTGGTTTTAAAGTGGTGCCTTTCGGGGATGCTGAAGCCCTGAGAAAGGCCATTACTCCCAATACCTGCGCGTTTCTGCTGGAACCGATTCAAGCGGAGGCCGGGATTCTGATTCCGCCGGATGGCTACTTGAAAGAGGTGGAAGCCATTTGCCGCGAAAACAATGTTCTGCTCATGATCGATGAGATTCAGACCGGTCTGGGCCGGACTGGCAAGATGTTTGCCTTCCACCATGATAACGTCCAGCCCGATGTGGTGGTGATTGGAAAGGCCCTTTCTGGCGGCTTTTACCCGGTTTCCGCGGCCCTGGCCAAGCCAGAGGTGATGGGCGTCTTTAACCCTGGGGATCATGGCAGTACCTATGGCGGAAACCCGTTGGGTTGCGCCGTGGCCAGAACCGCTTTGCGGGTTCTGGTGGAAGAGGATCTGGTGAACCGTTCCGCCCGCCTGGGTGAAATGTTCGTCAACCAGCTGAAGACCATCCAAAGTCCTCATATTCGGGAAGTTCGGGGCAAGGGCTTGCTGATCGGTCTTGAACTGGATACCAAGGCCCGCCCGTATTGCGAAGCCCTGAAAGAAGAGGGTGTGCTGTGTAAAGAAACCCATGACTTTGTCATCCGCTTTGCCCCGCCCCTGACGGTTTCGGAAGAAGACCTGAACTGGGCGTTTGAGCGGGTCCGCAAAGTCATTACCAGTTTCGACTCGTAGATGGCCGTTCACCACCACCACCATCACCATACCCATGAGGATATCCACCGGAGAAAGGCGGAAAACGTCCAAAGACTCCGGTGGGTTCTCCTGTTAACGTTTTCCTATTTTATTATTGAGCTGTTTGGAAGCTATTTCAGCAAAAGCATTGCCTTGCTGGCAGATGCTGTCCACATGTTGGGAGATTCCTCCTCGATTCTGATTGCCCTGGTTGCGGCCTGGGTGTCCCATTTCCCGACTGGACAGAACCGGACCTTTGGCTTTTCCAGAATTGAGATACTGGCGGCCTTGTTTAACGGGATTCTGCTCTGTGGGATCGCTATCATGATTGTTATCGAGGCTTTTGACCGTTTCCACGAGCCCGAACAGGTCCATGGAAACCTTATGTTAGTGGTTGCCGTCGGTGGACTCATCATTAACATCGTTGCGGCCAGAATTTTGCATGCCCATCAGCACGGTAACCTGAACATGAGAGGGGCCTATCTTCATGTATTATCAGACTTGATGGGCTCTGTGGGGGCTATCGTCGCTGCAGGATTGATTCTGGCGTTTGGCTGGCTTTGGGCGGATCCGCTGATTAGTTGCGTGATTGCCGTTTTGGTGTTTTATAGCGCCATGCAATTGATTCTGGACGCCGTGAATATCCTGTTTGAAGGATCCCCCTCCCATGTGGACGTAGAGGAGGTCCGACTCAAAATATTGTCGTTTGCCGGGATTCAGGATATCCATAACCTGCATATCTGGACCATCAACTCCGATAAAATTGTCCTCACGGCGCACCTGATTGTGGATGAGGCTGCATATGTTCCAGAAACTTTAGGTATGGTCCAGAAAAGTTTAAAACAGGATTTTGGATTATCCCATGTGACCTTGCAGTTGGAACTGCCTCATCAGGAATAAGCCTGAAATTATTATTATTGAGACTTGTTAAGCTTTTCCCGATATAAAGTAAATAATATTGCGAATTGGGCGATAATATATTTACACTCTAGGAAGATTTTATTCCTCTGGAGTGATATTGTGCTTGTCCCCTTTTCTACTTGCTTGTGCACAGCTTTGTAAGTACTCCATAAACTTTCAGGGTATTGCAATGTCTGGTAAGAGTATAGTTAAACGTTTTACAGGTCACCACCCAGGGGTCTCTTTGATGGAGACATTGATTGCCATTGGGCTGATTGGGATGG
>CAYLWC010000033.1:0-26327 GCA_964387265.1 uncultured Vampirovibrionales bacterium
CCCAGTCCATGCTTAAACTCCCTCCCTCCCAGGCCCTGCTTGCCTCCATTCAAAAAGATCTGGCGGACATGAAGGCTTCTGACATGGAAACCCTGGAATATGAACCCCTGGTTCACCGGGAACCTCACCGGCTCAAGCTGGATCTCATGGGAGAACGCCTGAAGGAAACCTTGAATCAACATGTGTTGATGGGCATTTCCAATCAAAAACCTGTCAAGTACACCTCGGTCCAGGCACTCCTTGACGATCTGGACCTGATTATTCAAAGCTACCTAGCCCATGGCTATACCCGCTCGGTTCATACCCGGCTCAAGGGATTGAAGCGGAAAATTCAGCTGTTTGGGTTTCATCTGGCCTCCATTGACCTACGGGAAGACACCATGCATATCCGGGCAGCCGCAGAAAAAATCCTGACCGCTTCTGACGTTCGGCTCCCCGAAAGCCCGGAAGCCAGAGTACAACGCCTGTCTGATGAGATACTTTCTCCAAAGGTGTTGGGTCAACGGCAGCTGGAGTTTACCGTTCCGCTCAACCCCGAGGATTTGGATCCGACCCAGCGCCTGTTGGAAATGCTGACCATCACACGCCGGGCGCATCGCTATATCAGCCCACAAACCACCCAGAATTTTATCCTGACCATGACCTCTTCCGCAGAAGATGTCCTAAGCGCCCTTCTGCTTATTAAGACTCAAAGCCTGTTCTACCGAGATCTGGAAGGGCAGTTTCATAGCGAAATTAACTTAATTCCACTGTTTGAAACCATTTCGGATCTACGAAACGCGGCTGGTGTCATGGATACCCTTTTCCAGAATACGGCCTATCGTCAACAATTGGCTTGTCGAGGGAATGAGCAGATTATCATGCTCGGGTATTCTGACAGCAACAAGGACGGGGGCTACTTCTGCAGCAACTGGGAAGTCTATAAGGCCCAGCAACAATTACTGAATGTGGCCGAGCGCCATGGCATAAAACTTCGCTTCTTCCATGGCCGGGGTGGGAATATTGGCCGGGGGGGCGGCCCCACCTTACGGGCGATTCGGGCGTTACCGCCTGGGAGTTGCAAGTACGGCCAGGAAATTACCGAACAAGGCGAAGTGCTTTCCCGGTATTACAATGTGTCAGAAATCGCACTCGCTCATCTGGAAAACATTTTCAGCGCCCTGCTCCAGAAAAGCTGTCAGGAGCCAGCTCAATCTCCCGACGAATGGTTTACGATGGCAGAAACCATCTCTCAGTACTCTTTTGAAAAGTACCGAAGTCTGGTTGAGCACCCCGGCTTTATGACCTACTTTGAACAAGCCACCCCCAAGGAAATTGAGTTGGTCCGTATCGGCTCCAGACCTGCCCGGCGGCGCACCCTGAAAAGCGTGCAGGATCTTCGAGCCATTCCTTGGGTATTCCGGTGGTTCCAGTCCCGACAGATTATTCCCGGCTGGTTTGGCCTGGGCAGTAGTCTGGAGCGCTTTATTGAAGCCCAGCCGGAAGAGAATCTGCATACCCTCCAGACGCTTTATCAGCAGTGGCCTTTCTTTAAAAGCCTCCTAGAAAACAGCGAAATTGCCCTGCGGCAAACCGATTTGCGCATTGCCAAGTATTACTGTGGGCTCGCTAACGATCATGACCTGGCCCATGCCATCTTGGAGGAAATAGAACAGGAATATCAAAAAACTTTGAACATGCTTTCTCGCATCACGTCTCAGGGTTTATTACAGCGACCGGAAGATCAGCCACTGAAAAACTCCATTGAGTTGAAGGAGCCCTACCTCGATCCACTGAACTATATCCAGGTCCGGCTGCTTGAAAAATACCGGCAACTGGAAGTGGATGAGGCCACGCCGGAACTATTGGATCGCTATCACCGAGCCATTATTTCCAGTATCGAAGGGATTGCGACTGGCTTGGGTACAACCGGCTAACCATTTATCCAATTCACAGTCGTGGTAATTTTTTAGCAGAAAAACGTACATCCACACTGTACAAGTATGTTATGCGCATGAATAACCTTCCATTTACAGAGGCCAGAGAGTGGTATTGCACGATCAACCGACTCGTGCTTGTTTTGGGAATTTTTGTGATTCTCATTGGGTTTGCAGGGGTTATCAGTTATCCTTTAGAAGTACCCATGTTAAGGCAATTTATTATTCAGCCCAGGCCTGCCCGAATATACCCTGAGATGAACTGGCTGATTGCCTTGAATATATTATTATTGGGCATTGGCATACTCACCATCCTGCAAACAACCCCCCATCGCTTTGAAAATAGCCGATGGTTCAAATGGGTTCAGGTTCTATCTTGTTTAATCCCCAGTTTAATTGGTTTGTGGCTCATTCAGGAGTATCTGTTCGCAGGGAGTTTCAACTGGCTGAGGGTCATCTTCATAGATTTCCCGGAAATCCCTGGCTCCTTCATTTCAGCCATCAGTCTCTTTTTGGGGGGGGGCAGCCTTGCGCTGTTTCTCACCCAGAAAAAAAACCAGACCCTGTTGATTTTTGGCACCAACATCCCCAGCTTGCTAATTATGTCTCTTTGCCTGTTTGCCCTCTTTGGATATGCCATTAATCTACCCAGCACCTATAATTTTTATGTCTCACTGCACAGCAGTATCAGCTACATTTTCTTCGCTCTGGCAATCCTGATAGCCAGTATTCCCTATCATGGACTGCTGCTTCCCGCTGTTGTAAAAGAACGAAAGGTCAGGGTCCTGAGCTGGTTATCAATCCTACTCAGTCTCCTGATTCTCATTCAGGGGGGCTACAATACCTATCGTTCAACGGCTTACCAGGAATCCTTCGAAACCGTGGCCGATACAGTCGCCTATGAGGAAATCTATTCCATTTTGGAACTCGGCTCGGTCCTGCTTGCGACATTAATTTTTACCATGTCACTTCGCAGTCTGTACTATTACTGCGAAGCCGTCCATTACTCCAAACTCCAGCAACAGGCCCGAGAACGGGAGGCCACGCTTCGTCAGATCATGCAAGCGGTATACAGCAACTTTGATCTGGAAGTGATCTTTCAGGTCATTGTCACGGAACTGGGGCGTTATCTGAATGTTGATCGTTGTTATATCGCCCATTACAATCCAAATACCGGTAGCATCACACCACCGGCCAAGGAATACCTTGCCCATTCAAAAATTCAAAGCATTGATACACTGGAAACAAGCTCACTCTGGCAGATTACAAAAGATGTTTCCAAGAAACAACCGCTACAGTTTAACAAGGCAATTCCACTGGATGCGGTGAACCTATCTCCCGAATTAAAAAGCAAACTGAACGCTTTAAGTATTCAGTCCTGTTTAAGCTGTATCATTGCGCATCGAGGGCAGCCCAAGGCCATTCTAACTGCCCACCAGACCACCCAGCCACGCATTTGGTCAGAAAGCGATCAAGAAATGCTGGAAGAAGTGGCGCAGCAGGCTGCTCTGGCTATCAGTCAGGCAGAGCTCTATCAACAGGAACAAAAAGCGCGAGAGGAAGCCATGGCGATGAGCCAGAAAAAGAGCCAGTTACTGGCCAACATGTCTCATGAAATCAGAACCCCTCTTAATGCCATCATCGGCTACTCGGAAATGCTGGAACAAGGCTATGCCGGTGCGTTGAATACCGCGCAAAAAAAGTACGCGAGCAACGTGTCCATCAGCAGCCATCATTTGTTGAGCCTGATCAACGATATTTTGGATCTCTCCAAGGTGGAAGCAGGTAAAGTAGAGCTTTTCAAAGAAGACATCCGGCTAGAGCCGTTTCTATACCAGATCCACAGCATGCTTGAAGAAATGGCAGCCCGTCAGAATATTACAATTCGGTACCAGATTGCGCCTGATGTTGTGAATGTCTACGCCGATCCCAACCGCCTACGGCAAATTTTCCTGAATCTGCTCAGCAACGCCCTGAAATTCAACAAAGAAAACGGCAAAATCACGGTTCAGGTTCGTCGCAGTGATGATCGAAACTGGATTGTTGTTGATGTTTCAGACACAGGGATTGGCATACCACAAGACAAAATCCCAAAGCTGTTTGATGAGTTTTTTCAAGTGGGGAGCCCGAAATCCCGGCCCATGGAAGGCACTGGACTGGGGCTTTCCCTGAGCAAACGCCTGGTTGAGCTGCACGGGGGCCAAATCTATGTTGAAAGCCAGGAAGGGCAAGGTAGTAAATTTACTTTCACCCTCCCCGGCTAACGACTATCGAAGCACAGGATCCGGCGTCCTGGGGTGTAATATCTGCTGCGGCCGCTGGAAGCAACGCATCAGACTGTCCCACTCCAGACTTAACTGCCCCCCTGTCTGCCTGTGCTGTTTTTCCCAATTCTGGATCATCTCCAGACAGGCATGATCAATAAATTTCAGCTCATCAACACAGACATGAATTTCCTGCCGGGGCGGAAGGCTCTCAAAAGCCAAGGCCACCTTGGGCAAGTTCATAAACGTAGCGCTCCCTTTCAGGTATATCGTAACTTTCCGTTCATTAGGATCTCTCAGAATCGAAATATCCAGTTGGGAAAATTTATACAGCATCCTGAGGGCCGAGGCGATAAAACCAATGACCACCCCTTCCAGCAAGTTGGTGCCCAAAATAGCGATAATCGTCAATAGGTAGATGGCAAACTCGCTTCGCCCCACTTTCCAGAGTTTTCGGGCGACAACCGGGTTCACCAGTTTATACCCCGTATAAACCAGAATGGCCGCCAGACTCGCCATGGGAACCTGATTCAACACGCCGGGGTAAACCACGACCAGTAATAAAATCCAGGCCCCATGCAACATGGCAGACAAGCGGGTCT
Organism: uncultured Vampirovibrionales bacterium; assembly: GCA_964387265.1. Taxonomy (GTDB): domain Bacteria; phylum Cyanobacteriota; class Vampirovibrionia; order Vampirovibrionales; family Vampirovibrionaceae; genus CAYLWC01. The sequence continues at coordinate 4,783 of CAYLWC010000033.1, forward strand.
GACCTCCTGCATCCACATTCACGGAACTTCGAACAATGACCCCGGTCATGGGTAACGAGCCCAGGAAGCCACAAAGGGTGTTTCCCACGCCTTGGGCAATCATTTCCCGGTCATATAAGGTCTTTCCCCGTGTTGTCATCTGAGCAATCGAAACAGCCGTCAACATGGTCTCAGCGCTGGCCACAAACGCAACGGAAAACACCACGAACCAAAAGGGTAAATCCAGCAATAATGACCAATCAGCCCCGATGACCCATTGCATGTCATTCAAAAGGTTATCAGGCACTTGAATATACTGAATCGGAAGCTGGTAAAAGCCTGCGATCAGTGTAGCCGATGCCACAGCGACCAATGGAGCCGGAACCAGTTTGACCTTGGCGGGCATCTTATTCCAAAACACCATGAGCAAGATGGTTAACGCCCCAATCCCGGCGGCCAAATGATGGGGAGAACCATCAATGGGGAAAAAGCCATCCAGGATCGCCACAGGAATAGAAACCAGATTCTGAATCGAACTCCCCGCGGGGGTGTCGTCCAGCATGACATGAAACTGGCTGGCAAAAATCATGACGCCAATCCCGGCCAACATGCCCTGAATCACAGAGGGGGGAACCGCCCGAAACCATTGGCCAAGCTTAAACCATCCCGCCAGTACCTGCATGACGCCTGCTAACAGGACAATCAAGCCCAAATTCTCCAGGCCGTAGCGAGCGGTAATTTCCCAGATCATGGCCACCAGCCCTGCGGCTGGGCCACTCACCTGTAGTGGGCAACCGGCCAAATAGCCCACAACAATACCACCCACAATACCGGTGATTAATCCCATTGCAGGAGGAACTCCGGCAGCAACGGCAATACCCAAACTCAAGGGCAAAGCCACCAAAAATACAACCAAGGATGCAAGAAAGTCAGACATAACGGTCGACACAGCACCCTCAGTGTGCAGCTTATCTCTGAACACTGTGATGTCTCCTATTTATGTTATAGCAGAGAACACGCTTGCTTTAAGCGTGAAAACGTTCCTTGACTACAACACCGGAGGCCCTCGAACCGTTCTTGTGAGCAGTGGACCAGGCAGAAAAGTCTGGTACCGGATAATCAACCGCTCCTCACCTAAGATGGCTTGCGCTTGATTGGATTCGGCAATCTGCTCTTGATCCCGAATGCGTTTTTGATATGCAACCCCTTGTTGAACCCGACTTTGGGTAACCTGGCAACGTTTTTCCTCTTCTTCAAAGAAATTGACTGGAGGAACCGAGCCAGAAGCATACGCGGCAACCGGAATGATAACCGCGCTATTAACCGCCAGGGTCAGGAGAAGCGTGATCAAAACGACCAGCGATTGCTGGATCAAGCAACGCAGTGCTTGAAGTGAATGGCTCGTCATGAATGGGTGGTTTTGTTGCATCAGCTTCTCGTGCTTATAAACTTTAGGTTAGATGGATTCTAACGCAGTCACCCTTTTTGGGGTAGCTGTTGGAACCGATTCCTTGAGAATTGGGTGAAACTGGCCTTTTCCCGGATCAAAGGCGAAAACCTCTCCGGTTTCAATCTTATAGACCCAGCCATGAATACCCAATTCCCCACAAGCCAAGGCATCAGCAACCACGGGCAAGGTTCTCAGGTTTTCAATTTGAACCAGCACATTCTCCTGAATGGCAAGGTTAATCTGTTCCTCTGGTGTCGCATCCGGGTAGTTATTCATGACAATGCGGCGGGTCGACTCCGAGTGTGCCAGCCATTCCACCACAGAAGGCATTACTTTTAAGGCGTCCGGGTTCAACAGGCCACTCACGGCCCCACACTGGGTATGTCCGCAAATAATAATATCCTTTATTTTCAGTGCCGTGATTGCGTATTCAATAGTTGCTGCCTCGCCTCCCACCGGTGCACCATAGGGTGGCACTATATTTCCGGCGTTCCGGATAATGAACAACTCCCCAGGCTCAGTGTGGGTAATTAAATTGGGGTTAATCCTGGAGTCTGAACACGTGATAAACAGTGCATCTGGCGTCTGCCCCTTGGCCAAACGCTCAAACAGTTCCCGCTTTGTGGTAAAAGTATTATTTTGAAAATGGTGAATACCCTGAATTAAGTTTTTCACCGTAGCTCTCCTCCTGATGCCAGCGGAAAGATCCGCTAACTAGCACCAAATGACATACCATTTGATTAATCGCTTCTACCAGGTTACTTTAGCACAGCCTTACTTTGTCTAGAAAGTCTTGAAAAACTATGTTACTATTATAGAATCTGGCTTCCCGTCGCTTTTGAGGTGTGTTCAAATATCCGTTGCGGCATATTGCCCTGTTTCGAATCGGAATTTACCCTGTTTTGGGAGCGCACTGACCAAATGATTCAGGTTCAGCCTCACTGGCTCCAAATATACATCACTTTAGGCAAATAGTTTCTCAGATCGCATGACAAAACAAGCCGAGGGGGAATTCTTATGGCTGATGTTCGAAAAATGGTACCCGAAAACGTCACTGGTGAGTTTTTTGTTGACTTAACCTGCATTGATTGTGACACTTGTCGTCAGTTGGCCCCGGAGGTATACGCTGATGCCGGTGAATATTCTTATGTCTACACCCAGCCCAAAAGCGCTGAAGCCATTCGCCATGCGACCCAGGCATTATTAGCCTGTCCAACCGGATCCATCGGAACCCGGCATGCCAATAACGCCAAAGAGGTGATGGACGATTTCCCGCTTCTGATTGATGAAGAGGTGTATTACTGTGGATTTAACTCTCCCAAATCCTTTGGCGGAAACAGCTATTTTGTCCGGCACCGGGGAGGAAACTGGCTTGTTGACTCTCCCAAATTTTTGCCCGTTCTCGTCAAGAAATTTGAGCAGATGGGCGGGCTACGCCATATCTTTCTGACTCATGAGGACGATGTGGCGGACGCTGAAAAGTATGCCAAACATTTTGGCGCTCAGCGCATTATTCATCAGGAAGAACTCTCCGCCCAACCTGGGGCTGAAATTATTATTCAAGGCACGGAACCCGTCCGCATTGGCGAAGAATTTCTCGTCATTCCCACCCCAGGCCATACAGCTGGTCACTACGTATTGTTGTATCAAAACAGGTTTCTTTTTACCGGCGATCACCTTTGGGGCAACACCGACAATCAGACATTGGGAACCTCCCGACGATACAGCTGGTACTCCTGGCCTCAACAGAAAAAATCCATCGTCAAACTGCTGGATTACCCCTTTGAATGGGTCCTTCCTGGCCATGGCCGCAGATTATACCTTCCTAAGAGTGAGATGCGGCAGGCTCTGGAACTGCTGGTTCAAAAAATAAAAGCCAGCGCATAATCCACAACCCGGTTCCTTGTTTTGACAGGCCCGTCTGAATTACAATAGGGTCTTTCTGTACTGGATTTTTAGGTGCTTTTCATGATTTCCGCACAACAGCTAATTGAAACCCTCCGGTTAGAGCCCCACCCAGAAGGGGGCTATTACAGGGAGACCTACCGCTCAAAAGATAGCATTCCCCAAGAAGCTTTGGCAGAATATTATACGGGCAGCCGCGCATGCTCAACCGCCATTTATTATCTGCTGCCCACCGGAAGTCGTTCCCGGTTTCACCGGCTCAAGTCGGATGAGTTCTGGCATTTTTATCTGGGGGATCCGGTGACACTGGTTCTGCTGCATCCCAATCGACCCGCCCAAGAATCCCTTGAAACCATTGTTCTGGGTCATGACCTTGTCGGGGGGCAAGAGGTTCAGGTTTTAATTCCGGCTGGTTGCTGGTTCGGGGCTTTTCCCAATGAGGGAAGCCGTTATTCACTGGTAGGCTGCACCGTTTCCCCTGGGTTTGACTTTGGGGATTTTGAAATTGCAGAACAAGCATTTTTGCTTGAACACTTTCCGCACGCAACGTATTATATTCAGCTACTCACTGATGAATACACGACATAGACAGGCACTGTTACCTCTGTAATTTTATAGTGCTGGCCATTCAATACCATTTATTGTTCAATAGGAGTTAACGCATTAACCGTTTGTATCTATGTTTGTATCTATAAAAAAGCTGGTTTAATACTTTCAAGATCATTGGTTTTTAAGGGGAGAGATTATGGCATCCGAGGGATATCATGAGTCAGAGTCCAAGCTGACGGAAGAAACGCAGGATTTGCACCGGGCGATCGTCTCATTAATGGAAGAACTGGAAGCCGTTGATTGGTATCAGCAGCGGGTAGACGCGACCAAAGATGAAGACCTCAAGCGTATTTTAGCTCATAACCGGGATGAAGAGATAGAACATGCCAGCATGGTGCTGGAATGGATTCGTCGACGCACTCCTAAATTTGATCAGGAACTCCGAACGTACCTGTTTACCGAGGGAGAGATTACCGAAATTGAAGAACAGCAAGGATGAACCGTTCACTCCTTGCGCTCATCACCCTCACAATTTTTAAGTTACTTTTCAAGAAAGACAGCAAAGCTGTTTACTGAATTCATCGTTTATGGTTTAAAATAGTTAAACACGTACAAACGATTTATTGGGTATACATCAGAAGCCACTTTTACATTCGGGGGATGTAATGGAAAGCGGCTTCAGCAATGTTAGAGGCGTTGAGAGAATTGGAAGCGATTACAATGGCCAGCGAAGAGACAAAAGCACTCCGCATTATCGTTATTGAAGATTATAAGCTGGTTCGGGTGGGCCTGCTATCTGTTTTAAACAGCGATCCAGGCATCGACGTGGTCGGCGAGGCAGAAACCGGGGAAGAAGGTCTGCAGCTGGTTCGAAATCAAAGACCGGATGTGGTTCTGATGGATTTGGGGCTTCCTGGCATGAATGGTGTTGATGCCACACGCGCCATTAAGGATTTTGATCCCAATATTAAAGTGGTGGTCTTAACCTCTCATGAAACCGAAGAAGAGGTTTTAGCCTCTCTCGGCGCAGGTGCTAACGCATACTGCCTGAAGGATATTCCTTCCAGCCGACTGATTGATGTGATTAAATCGGTCAATGAGGGCGCCGCTTGGCTGGATCCTTCCATCGCCAATGTGGCCCTGAATTTATTCCTCCAAAAAAACCGCACGGGTACTGGCGTTTCAGGCGGATATGAGTCATCCCCGCCCATTGGAGAACTTAGCGAGCGGGAACACAAGGTTTTATCACTTCTCGTTTCCGGGAAAAGCAACTCCGAGATCGCAGACCAACTTCATGTCAGTGTGCATACCGTTAAAGTCCAGGTGAGCAATATCCTTCATAAGCTATCCGTCAATGATCGGGTACAAGCCGCTGTCAAAGCGATCAAAGAAGGAATCGTCTAAATCATTTCCTAATAAAAATAAGCATTTCCTCAAGCCGATTTCGCCAAGTTCCATCATTTGGCGGGCTTGAACACGAAGCTTTTTTTCTATAATGTGTAAAAAAACGCCAAAGGCGCCCACTACCAATTAGGTAGTAATAAAATTTACCCCTTTCCCTCTCACTGATAATCCGTATATGAATCATAGATCTTGCCTTATTTTATGGAAAACCTCTCCCCAGCCCCACACATTGGTAAGGCCTTCCGCCAGAAGCTTGCCAATGGTCTGATTATCGCTGGCTTAATTATTATCGCAATCATCGCCACTGGGCATCATTTGTTGATTGTCCGACAACTGGAAATGACGCGTGCCAGTGAGTATGTCGCGGAAACCACACAACAGCAACGAACCCTGATTCTGGAAACCGCACTGCTGGCCCAGGAGCTTACCAACCCTGCCAATAAAACCAATCTTGCTAAAACCCGGAAAGAGCTTCTCCTGGCCATCGAGCGATTGGAAAATATTCACCAACGTTTATTGAAAGGGAATCCCGCGCGCGGATATAAACCATCCACCCAAGTTTATCAAATATACTATAGCCCACCCTGGTCCCTTCATTCTCAATTGGAAGCGTATAACACACAACTTCGTTCTCTGGCGCAGACCCCCAGTGAGTCACTCCATCCAGAAATGATTCAGATGGATTATATCCGCTCTACTCTTCAAGAAAAGGACTTGTTGAACGCATTAACCCAGGTCGTAAATACGTATGAGGCCAAAAGGAACACACGTACGGATCAAACCAATGTGTTAAGCATCCTGTCATTATTGTCAACCTTGCTCGTATTAATGACGACCGCGTTTCTGACGCTGCGGCCGCTCAGGAACAAACTTTCAGACAGCAATTCTCTGGCGCAATTAGGGCAAGAAAGCATCAAGCAATTTGAACTACTGGCCAACACAGCCCCCATGTTCGTCTGGATAGCAAATGAGCAAGGAAGCCATACTTATTGTAACCATCAATGGCTTCAGTATACAGGGCGGCCTTTTGAACAAGAAACAGGCAACGGTTGGCAAGAGAATATTCATCCCGATGACCTGGCCTGTGTTCTGGAAACCGCTCAACAGGCCAGACAAAATATGCAGCCCTTCCAGGTAGAGTATCGTCTGAAAAACGCTCTCGGTGATTACCATTGGCTTCAGCACCATGGCATTCCCCGATTTACGGAAAACGGGCAGTTTATCGGGCACGTTGGAACATGTACGGATATCCACGAACGCAAAAAACATGAAGATCTATTGAACCAGTCCGAAGAGTTTGCATTCTCCACGCTGAACTCATTACCTACCGGCATTGCAATCCTGGACAATCAAGGCAATATCATCACCTACAACAAGACCTGGCAGGAATTGCTCTACCAGAGCGAGTTAACAGATCCCATTTCGCAGTCTTTTTTCAACTTGCTGAAAAACAAAATGATGTTGCCCGAAGACGCAGAAGACGCTGTTATTGGGATTAAGCAAGTCATTGATGGGGAATCCCCACTCTATACCCAGGAATACTCCGCTAATATTCAGGGCAATATCCGATGGTTCACCCTTCGGGCAAGCAGCTTTATAGGAAGTGACCCCGCCAAAGTGGTCATATCCGAAGAAGATATTACCCCACGCAAGGAAACCGAGGAAAAACTGAAGGAGCTGGCCAATAAGCTCTTACAAAGCAACCGAGAGCTTCAGGACTTTGCGTTGGTGGCCTCTCATGACCTGCAGGAGCCGCTCCGCAAAATCATTGCGTTTAACGAGCGGCTTCAGGCCGCATTAGATAAGCGTGTTGATCAAAAAAGCCAGCAGTACCTGGAGCGGATCAACCATTCCGTACTTCGAATGAAGGCCTTGATTGATGACCTGTTGATTTACTCGCGTGTTACCACCAAGGCAAAACCCTTTTCCTCCATTGATTTGAACAAAGTGGTAAAAGAGGTATTAACCGATCTGGAAATGAAGGTGGAAGAACACCAAGCCATCATTCACGTGGAGCCCTTACCTACCATTGAGGCAGATCCGTTGCAAATGCGCCAACTGTTTCAAAACCTGCTCAGCAACGCTCTCAAATTTAATCAAACCGGCATCCCTCCCGAAATCAAAATTTACTGCGAGCAACCTGATATATTGACGGACGCTCATTCGGAATTGAAGAGATTGCCTGATAACAAATGCAGGTTTATAGTGGAAGATAATGGAATTGGCTTTGATGAAAAGTATATAGATCGAATATTTACAATGTTTCAACGGCTACATAGCCAGAACGACTACCAGGGTACCGGTATCGGCCTTTCCATTTGTAGAAAAATTGTTGAACGACATGGTGGGACCATTACGGCTACAAGTTCACCTGGCCATGGCAGCAAATTTATTTTTGAATTACCCATAACCCAAACCCTCGGAGATCACTCAGCCCATGACACTACCAAGCAACCCGATTACGCTATTACTGGCAGATGATGACCCGGATGATCGTTTTCTCACGGAAGAAGCGCTTAAGGAAAGTCGGTTAGTCAACAATATTCAAACCGTTGAAGACGGTGAAGAATTAATGGATTATCTGCATCACCGGGGGCGATTTTCGGATCAGGAAAAATACCCGGTTCCAGGCGTTATTCTCCTGGATTTGAATATGCCCAAAAAGGATGGGCGAGAAGCACTACAGGAAATTAAGTCCGATCCTGAGCTTCGGAAAATACCCATTATTATATTAACAACTTCTAAAGCCGAAGAAGATATTTATCGTTCCTATGATCTCGGAGTAAACTCTTTTATTACCAAACCGGTTTCTTTTGAGGCACTTGTTGATATTATGAAGACTCTGGGTAAATACTGGTTCGAAATTGTGGAGTTGCCGGTAAAAAAAGATGGGGACCATTAATCCAAAGCCACATGTCAATATTCTGCTCATCGATGATGACGAAGATGATTATCTCATTACCAAGGACATGCTCTCTGAGCTAGGCAGCAAATATTTTAGTCTGGAGTGGGTTGATGATTACGTTACTGCCCTACAACGCATAAAAGAAGGGCAGCATGACGTCTACCTGGTCGATTACAGACTTGGGGGCTATAACGGGTTGGATTTGATTAAAGAAGCCATTGCAGAGGGGTGTACAGCCCCTTTAATACTACTGACCGGGCTGGAGGATCGAGAGGTAGACATTGAGGCCATGAAATCCGGGGCTTCGGATTACCTGGTCAAAGGCCAAATCAACGCCCCACTTCTGGAACGCTCCATCCGGTACTCCATCGCCCATGCTCAAATGCTGAAAGCCCTGAAAGAAGGTGAAAAGCGCAAGGAGATGTTTGTGGCCACCCTGACCCATGACTTGCAAACCCCGATTCGGGCTGAGTTCCGGGTTTTGGAACAACTTAAAGAGGCCCGCTTTGGCGCGATTACGGAAGAACAACAGGAAGTCATTGACGAGTTAATCAAATCAAACCGCTACAAGCACCACATGGTGGATAACCTGCTGAGCACTTACAAGTTTGAAGACGTCAGCCATATCCTTTGCCTAGAACCCACCGATATCAACAACCTGATCCGTTCATGCGTCAAAGGCGATCTCAGCCTTCTGGCCGAAGACCGGGGCCATGAGATCAGTCTGCAACTGGCCAATGACTTGCCCGAGCTGATGCTGGATCCGATGGAAATTCAGCGGGTCATTTACAATTTGGTGCAAAATGCCATTGTCTACACCCCACCTCATGGGAAAATCACCATCTGTACGGAGCTTCGCTCTCCCAGGGTCTGGGTTTCCGTAGAAGATACCGGCCCCGGCATTGAGCCTGAAAAAATGAGCCTCCTCTTCCAACCTTATTCAACGGCAGCCAAAAAACTTAGACAGGTAGGTACCGGGCTAGGCCTGTACCTTTCCAAGCAAATTATCGAAGCTCATGGCGGATATATTGGGGTAGACAGCATGGTTGGGCATGGTAGCCGCTTCTTCTTTAACCTGCCTGTTCAGCAAGCCGATCCCGGCGCGCAAAAACTCCTATGATTTTAGCCACTTGGGGAAGCATTCATAGATAGTCAGGTAATTGAGATCAGCCTGTAAATTCTTTAAAGTATATATAGTCAAACAAACGGAATTTCAAGCCGGTAGAGAGTTTAGGCCGAAGCAAATAAAGGAGTTTGTTGATACCAACAACCAAAGCCAAGTTTTTAAAGGAAAGAATTGATCTCTTGCTCACAAAAAAGGGGGTGCCATTACCCTAGCTCTCCATGTCACCGTACACTCTATTCAGCCCCCTTTTTCTTTCTTTTTTTATTTGGTTTTATCCTCCTGAGGCCACCATACACTCTACTCAACCAGGTACACTCTATTCAATTGCAAGCTATTCAATTTTCAGGTTGGGAGAAGGGTTAGAAAGGTGTCTAGTTAAAAATAGACTCCTGTCTAATATAACGGATCTTTTTGATTTTGTCACTTACTTTTTATCGCCATTATATTGATGGGTTCGTTATGCCAGGTACCAGAACAACCGTTTATAGCACCTCAGAAAACTTTCCGCCAACCAAAAAAATCCAATCACTCCTGGGGTCGCTCAACCAGCAAGGGAGTGATTTTTAGTTCAAGTTAAATTAAAAGGGGGTATATGAAATGGCCGCACTGAACTATTTTAACCAGGATTATTTACGCAGCCGGGTGCTTGAAAGCGAAAGCAGCAGCGTCGTACTGCGGATTAAAACCGCATTGCTGCATATGCTGGAAAGCGCCATTGAAGCTGAAGGGCCCGCATGTATCTCGATCTCATCCATCCGTCAGCTGGCGCTCTTTTTCCGCTGCCATGAATCTGATGTACTTCATTCTCTCAATGAGCTTGAGCAGCAAGGGTACGCCTATGAAGCCCAGAACATGGACTCTCCGGTCCTGCTTTCGGATCCTTTGGCAATGGCCCTATAATAAATAAAACAATCTCATAATCACTCATGGATCATCATTAAATTTGTGAAACCTAATCCGGTGTTAAGCGTCTTCATCGGTAAGAATCATGACCGAGTTGAGGTTTGCTTCAGAAGGAGAGGATCGAATGAGGAAAATTGGAAAGCGTCACGCTGGTAAATTGATTGTTTCTCTGGCATTAACCGCCCAACTTGCGGGCGGATTCACAGGCGGATCCATGTTAATGGCATCTGCCGCCTCATTCTATGATGTCAGCGGCCACTGGGCGCAACAGGATATTGAACGGCTAACTGGCCAAAATATTTTAAGCGGGTACCCCAACGGTACATTTCGACCAGAAGGGGTTATCACCCGCGCAGAATTTGCCACCATGCTGGCTAAAGCATTAAACCTTCAACCCGTTTACGGAGGTGGGGTGTTTCGTGATGTTTCCGCAAGTAACTGGGCGGCACCCTGGATTCAGGCCGCCTATCAGGCAGGCTTGGTTAGTGGATATCCCGGCAATTTATTTATGCCTAACAAAAGCATCAGTCGGGCAGAGGCGTTAACCATTTTGGCCAATGCCGAACGAACACCCGCCCCAGATGCCGCAACCGCCCGACAGGTATTGTCGCAATTTATTGATGGCGCCCAGGTGCCCAGCTGGGCAGAACAACCTGTGGCTGATGCTGTTCAGGCGGGTATTTTTGCCAACCGCCCTGGAGCCGAAAACAGGATTGATTCGTTCCGGCCAGCAACCCGAGCGGAAGTCGCCGCCATGGTGGGCAACTTTATGGATGTACAGGGAATTGCCCAAACCTCACCAGCCACACCGCCTCAGCAACAGCCAACCCAAGCTCCGGTACAGCAACAAACGCCCTTACAAGGATACCTTGTCACGGTACCCGCTCAAACCACGTTTACTGGAACGCTCACCACAGGTATTCACTCTGAAATGGCCAGGGTTGGCGATCCGGTTTACCTGACTATTGATCAACCGTTGATTGGCGTAAACGGCGGAATTGTTGTTCCGATGGGCAGCCAGATTATTGGACGAATTGCCGCCGTGGAGGATGCCGCCCGACTGAGCCGGAACGCCAAGGTCGATATTGATTTTAATGAAATTGTACTTCCCACAGGAGAACGGCTGCCCATTCAGGCCAGTATCGCCACCGAGGATGGCATTCTCAGTGGCGGCACAACCAGGGGGCGCATTTATGCCGCGTTGGGACGAACCGCTATCGGCGCTGGGCTTGGAGCGGCTCTTGGAACGGCTATGGGGCCGCTTTCTGGCGGAGAAGTAGGTAAAGGCGCAATCTACGGTACCGCCGTTGGCGCCGGTGTTGGCGCCTTATCCAATCTGGTGGTTGAAGGCAAGGAAGTCGTGGTGCGGCCAGGGGATCGGCTTCAGATTCGCCTGGATCAACCGATTATTGTCAACCCAAACCCGTAATCATATCGCATTTCTAAAAATATGAAATACGCCGAAGAACACAGGAGACCGTTTATCAGTAAAATAAAAACAAATACCAAGGTCAGTGATAAACACACTCCATTCTCCGGCTCCTTTTAACCAGGCAACCGGGAGTCAGAGTTCAAGATTGAGTCTGTTGTTTTAGAAAGGAGTTCATATCGATGTTCATATCCCTGTCACGCTTCAGCTGCATCAATAAACTACGTTCCGGTTGTGTTTTCGGCTTAATGCTTGCTCTCGCCGGTTGTACGACGCCTCAAGAAAAACCGGCCACATTCACGGAAGTTAAACAGGCAGTCGGTGAAGAAATCCAAGCTTCTGATCGGCATGGTTCCGAGGAAAGGCACAGGCTTGAGCGGGATCTTCAAAATAAGTTTCAGGCTGTCCAAAAACATCTTCAGGTTTTGGAAGAATTGGCAAAGAACCAAAAAAACATGCGGATGAAGGAAGATATTGAGGATATGACTCAATTTTTTAAACGAGATGCCTTCGCATTGGAGCAGAAGTTCAAGGAGCTCAGGGTCAAGGAGAAAGCATCGCATGCGGATGACCAGAAGGAAATCAATGCCCAATGGGAACAGTTAAATCAAAAGATGGACGAACTGGCCTATAACATTGACACACACCCCATCCGCCTAAAACTTGAAAAACCGGAGTAAAGGATCATGCTTGAAGGAAGGGAGGTTTCAGGATGTTATCATTGCTACTACACTGGATCTTAACCGCCTTAATCTTGCTATTAATTTCCAGCCTGGTTCCTGGCATAGAAATATCAGGTATGGGTGTCGCACTTGTGGCCGCGCTGGTTATCGGGCTGATTAACGTACTGGTGCGCCCTATCGTCATGCTGCTGACGCTTCCGATTAATATCATCACCCTGGGCTTATTCGCCTTTGTCATTAACGCAATGATGTTTGGCCTGTCCGCATGGTTGGTTCCTGGCTTTGAGGTGCTGAATTTCTGGAGCGCACTGATCGGGTCCCTCCTGCTGGCCTTGATGACAGCGTTGCTTGGGACCCTGGAGAATCATGCTAACCGGGCTATTTAACGCCATAAATAATCTGCTGGGCGGGGGGTAAAATCCCCCACTCTGGGTTTTAACTTCGGCGCATCGCCTGTAAGGCAGGCGGTAGGATTACCTTGAGCAAATTATTCACGGAAAGCTGAACTTCGGATCTCAAGGTGGGTTTTGCCAATGGCTCCCCATGGGGCAAAATCATGTTCAACCGTCTTGGAAGCACCTGAACCTCCACTGGCGTATAACCAATCACTTCTCCATCTGCCTGCACTTTTAACCTCGGCCATGCTTCAATTTTGATTGTCTCTCCCCGGAAATGTTGAATATGTCCCAGGTCGTTGTTATAGTGCCGGGTTAAAATTTGAAGAATAGACGGTAGATAATCAAAGCCATCCGTAATTTTCAATACGCAGACATCCAGCAAGCCATCGTCCGCTTTGGCCTCAGGAGCAAGTCGAAGGAAGGGCCCCATCAGATTGGCCGCATTAATGATGAGCACCCCGATGCCACGAATCAGCCGTGTTTTCCCATCCACCGTCACCTGAAACAAGGCCTGTCGGGTCAAAAACATGCTGCGAACTCCTTCCACAAAATAGGCCCAGATGCCTAACCGTTTCTTATGCTGCCGCTCCACCCCATCCATGACCTCGGCGTCATATCCGACCCCGGCATCCAGAACAAAATAATGATCGTTGATCATCCCCACGTCCACTTGCTTTAATTGGCCCTCCAGCAAGATCCTGACCGCTCCTTCAGTATCTGTCGGGATCCCCAGGTTATAGGCCAGCAAATTCCCGGTTCCATGAGGAATGACTCCCAAAGCGATACAGGGATAATCCTGAAAAAATATAGCCAGGGTTCGGGTAATTGTCCCATCCCCCCCTACCACCACAATGACGGTTTCCTTCTGTTCCTCCAGGGTAAGCCCTTGCAGCCTGGCATTTAACCGTTTTTTAAAATCCTCCAAAGTCTCGGGGATCCAGATCTCATATTGAATGCGCTGCTCCTGTTGCTCCAGGGCCGCCTCAATCTGCTGCTTTTTTTCCTCCGGCGGAATATTACCCGTATGCGGATTGATAACAAACAGGAAATCCTTCATCGATCTCCCCCAAAAATTGATGCCCCTCAAACTATTGGCTTTGAAAAAATTATGGGCCAGGCCGCAGAGCAGGTCTAAAATCCTCTGTTTTTATCAAAGTCTCTCTTTTCATTCAATGCCTTAACTGGGTAGCCAGTCCCTCAAATCCTGAGCTTCCCCGCCTAGGGGGCAGGGAGACCATACACGGTTGTCTTTGTTTCTTAATTTGGGTTTTTATCAAGTTGCCCGGACCGGGGTTAAATACTCCTGGCTATGGCTTTGTAAATAGTTGGATGTAGTCAAGTAAGGATTTTGGACCACTTTTTCCAACTTCACCGGCGCGTCCAACCCGGAAAGGGTCACCTGATACCCATGGCGACTCAACTCTGTCAATGCCTTTAAAATAAGCCCTACAGACAGATTAAAAAACCCCGAAAGATGTACCACTGATGGCAAAATCGAAACACTATCCGAAGATCTGCGGGATGCCACCTTTAAAAGATAGTCTGATACCTGGCAAACCGGATCCTGATTTTGCCGAACCCGGGGGCGAGGCCAGTTTTTGAAGGAATAAGCCACTTCCAATCCTTGAGGATGCTCCCCGAAAGTATACAGTCCTGGTTGTTTAATCGCCGTCTGCTTACTCATAACGCGTCCTTCCATCTCAGCCATCTTCACAGTTTTTTTTACCCACTCCACAAAACTATTCGCCCCGGCGCTTCCCAGCCTGTGAGCGATCTATATGTGGCGTGTTACCCACTCGTAAGAATTCTGATTTTAATTTTGCCTCTATTACCTCAAGTCGATTCCTTGCCATATTAGTTCCCAGATTGACCTTCATACCCGCCAGTTGTTAATGCAGGAGGCTCAATTCTGGCCATAAAAAACCACTAACCGGATAAGCCTATTGTCCGAGTGGGTAATACCCATTTGTTGGATTCAAAGTGAATGGGGAGATGATTACAATAGGGGTATAGAAGATGACAGCGTTCTCTGAATAACAAGCTGCTCCCAAGATAGACGTTCCGTAAGAATCAGGAAGGAGACCGTACTATGGCAATGACACGTCCATTTACCGATATTCGTGATCAAATGGATCGCCTGTTTTCCGAGCTGACGGAGGATCTTGGTTTTCGGCCTATGCTCCGGAGAACACCAGGGCAAGAAGCCTGGATCCCACCGGTTGAGCTTTCGGAAACAGAAAACGAATATGTGATCAAAGCCGAAATGCCCGGCGTTAAACCTGAGGATATCGACGTAGATGTGGTCGGAAATAATGTGACCATCTGCGGGGAAACCCGGGAAGAAAAAGAGGAACAAGGTAAAAATATTTACCGAAGCGAGTTACGCTACGGGCAATTTATGCGGCGCGTTCCGCTTCCCGGAAATGTGAAGTCCGAAAACGCCCATGCGGAATTCCACCATGGTCTGTTAGAACTTCACCTTCCCAAAATGGAGGAAAGCAAACGGAAAAAAATTAAAGTCCAAACAGGTTCCGAATAAAACTTGCCAATGTCCCGTATTCTCCGGCATAACTCTCCATTGTCTGGTTGATATTCCTAAACAAGCCGGTACCAGGCGGGACGGTAC
This sequence comes from uncultured Vampirovibrionales bacterium, assembly GCA_964387265.1. Classification (GTDB taxonomy): domain Bacteria; phylum Cyanobacteriota; class Vampirovibrionia; order Vampirovibrionales; family Vampirovibrionaceae; genus CAYLWC01. The sequence continues at coordinate 20,140 of CAYLWC010000033.1, forward strand.
CGGCCCCTCTTTTTCAACCCACAATCCCCACCCTACGCAAACCTATCTATTTATGAACAACAGGAGGTACTGAGAATGCAATTCTACGCAAAAGACATTATGAGCCAAAAGCCCATTACAGCCCGGCCAGAAATGACCGTAGAAGAACTCCAGGAGCTGTTTACGATCAATCGCATTAGTGGAGCCCCTGTTGTGGATACAAACGGGGTGGTCATTGGGGTGATTACTGTCAATGACATTCTGAAGGCTGGCATTAACCTGCCCTATGTCTCAGGCTTTTTTGAAGACATCAACATCGACCGCATTCTGGCTGAAGAAGGGTTGCTGGTTGAATCTTTCACCGAAGGGTTCGTTTCAGACTTTATGACCCGCAACGTGTTCACGGCCTACCCGGAAACCCCCGTAAACGAACTGGCCCAAATCATGTACGAGAACAGGATTCACCGGGTCATTATCGTCAAGCCCAATGAACAAAAACCCCTGGGTGTGGTGACAACCTTTGACCTGCTCAAACTGATGGCTGGAAAAGGAGCTCTTCCCGAGTCCGGTTCTGAGAAAGCGACAGAGTATGTATAATAGAGGTATATGTATTCTCAGATAAAGATTACTGCCTCTTGAATGATCCATTCTGAAAATATTCATTCGGAACTACTCAACAGTATCCGTGGCTATGCCCTTATCAGGCTAGATAGCCGCGGATATTGCTTGTTTGTCAACGAAGCGTTACAACGGATTCTCGGATATTTACCCGAAGACTTAGTAGGGAAACCCTATGCAGAACTATTTCCAGAAGATGAAATCCGAGCCCGCAAGCCGGAAACAGAACTTAAAATTGCCGCCTCCACAGGTTATTGCCTAACAGAAGGGTGGAGACTCTGTAAAAACGGGGGTATTCGCTTTATCAACGGTACCCTAAGCGCCCTGTTCAACCAGGTTGGCGACGTTGAAGGCTATTTACAAGTTTTTCATGACTTTACCGAACACCGCCAAACGCAAGAGACACTTGAAAGCTCGCTTCGGGAGGTGGCCGATATTAAATTTGCCCTGGATGAATCGGCTATCGTGGCCGTGACCAACCCCAAGGGCAAAATTACCTATGTCAACGATACCTTTTGCAAAATCTCCAAGTACAGCAGGGAAGAGCTTTTAGGGCAGGATCATCGAATCATCAACTCGGGCTATCACCCCAAGAGCTTTTTTAAGGAACTCTGGGAAACCCTGAAACAAGGGCAAGTCTGGAAGGGGGAAATCCGAAATAAAGCCAAAGACGGCTCATTCTACTGGGTAGATACCACGATTGTCCCCTTCATGAAGGCTGATGGGAGTCCTTACCAGTTTGTGGCCATCCGAAAAGAGATCACCCAGATGAAGCGGATTGAAACCGAGCTTCGACTCCTCAACGAGGAGTTGGAAGACCGGGTGCACGCCCGAACTGCCGAGCTGGAGAAAGCCAACCAGGAACTCTACGCCACACTCACCCAGCTTCGGGAAAGCGAACGAGTCCGAGAAACCTTTATAGCAGCCCTAACGCACGATATGAGAACCCCACTGGTCGCTCAACAGCGTGCGGTCGAGCTACTGCTCTTGAAAAAAAATCAGTTTCCCCCCAAACTGGAAGGTCTTCTGGAACGCTTATCCCAGAGCAATGTGGACTTGCTCAATATGGTGAACAAGCTCCTGGAAATTTACCAGTATGAAGCAGGAAAAGTTGAGTTACATGCCGAACCCATCAACCTGTTTGAATTGGTCCAAGCTTGTTTTGATGAAGTCTCCGCTCTGGCGGAGAAAAAAGCCATCCAGTTGGAAAATCAGATTGCCAAAGACTTCCCGACTTTTCAGGGAGACGCCCAGCAGTTAAAAAGGGTCTTTACCAACCTGGTAGGGAACGCGATCAGTCATATCTCGGCGCAGAGCCTGGTTCAGATTATCGCCCGACACAGCACCGACTGGGTAGAGGTACAAGTTAAGGACAACGGGCCAGGCATTGAACCTGAAACTTTACCTCACCTGTTTGAACGTTACTTTCTGGTCAAGCAGAAACGCAAAAAAATCGGCTCTGGGCTCGGGCTTTCAATCTGCAAGATGATTCTGGAACTGCATGGTGGTAATATACAGGTAGAAAGCCAACTGGGTCAGGGAACGGTTTTCACGATAAAATTACCGAAGTCCCAGTCTCAGTCTTCTTTGTCTGTCCCTGAGGTACGGAACGATGAGTCCCAATACGTCTGATACCCTTAAGCCTACAGTCAAAATTCTAATTGCGGAAGATCATGAATTAGCCCGATACGGCTTAACTCTGACTCTGGAAGATTATGATTCGGTCCAGATTCTGGCCGAAGCGGAAAATGGGGAAGATGCCATTACTCTTGCTGGGAAACACCAGCCAGATGTAATTTTAATGGATATTGGCATGCCCAAAATGGATGGGATCACCGCCACCCGGAAAATCAAAGCCCAATACCCAGATATGAAAGTCATCATGCTGACCTCTCACCAGAATGAGGAAGAGGTCTTTGCCGCCCTCGCCGCTGGGGCAGACGCCTACTGCATGAAAGACATCAAGGTAGATCGCCTGTATCAGGTCATCCTCATGGTGCTTGATGGCGCTGTGTGGCTAGATCCGGCCATTGCCAGCATCGTCATGCAAGCGCTCCCGGAAAAGTCCCAGGAACTTCCCAAAAACTCGAGCCAGCGCAAATCGTACAATACCGAACTGACCATGCGGGAACAGGAGGTGTTAGAACTCCTGGTGGCAGGGAAAAGCAACAAGGAGATTGCCGCTCATCTGAACGTTTCCAGCCATACCGCAAAAGCCCATGTTTGTAACATTATCCAGAAGCTTGCAGTCGATGATCGGACCCAGGCTGCCGTTAAAGCATTGCAAGAAGGTCTGGTCAATACCTGAAGCGTGCCTTCCATCCTTTTTGATTGAAAAAAAATCCGCCTGGCGTAAAACGCGCAAACGGATCTGAATGAGGTATGGAAATAGAAACTTAAAACACGCCTTTTAAAACATCCAGGACCACATGGTCCCGGGTGTGGTACACAATCACGTCATCCCCGATAACCCCAATCCGAACCGGGCGACGTCGACTAATCCCAAGGTGATGGTTAACCTCCACTGGCAAAAATAAAACATAGTGAGTCATTTCCGGTAATAGCGGCCTTCCCTTTGTTACCCTGTGCTGAACCACAGCAGGAACCTGATTTATTTGGTCCAAAATGGCCTGACGGATTCGGTCATTAAGGACATCCGGCTGACGATTCAGGCGAACCAGCTCTAACAAGCGTTTTCGTTGACTTCCATCCAGATGAATCACCTCCCTGGTACTTATCCCATCAGATTTGGGCTTGATAGCAAGTGATTTCAACCCTAAAATCGCAAGACTGATATAGATGATCACAACCAGCAAGCAAACCACCCTTCGAAAGGGAGGTGCAGACTCTGATTGTAACTGGGTCGGCATGACCAGACCTCCGGTCTAACTCTCATCAATAGATGTTGGGATGAGATTAAACCGGAGGCTGATGCTTTTCAATTAACCAGTTTTCTATATCTGTAGAGTTTATCGATTCAGAAAATTTTGCAACCAATGGTAGCCTGCCCCGGCAGCGCCACCCACGGCGGCGCCTTTCAGTTTGCTTCTGTCCGTTACGGCACTGGCGGCAGTTCCAATGGCAGCCCCCTTCACCGCGGATTTAATCATCGGTTTACCGTCAAGGTAACCGGATTTATCCAGTAAGCCTGTACCAGCGCCCACAGCGGCGCCAACGACGGCAGATTTTCCGACAGAAGCCCGGTCAGACAACGCTCCGGCAGCGACACCCACGGCGGCGCCCACAGCAGCCTGCTTAACAACCGGATCCCGGAAAAGAGATCGGGTTTTATCCGCCACGCCTTGTTCCGGCACGTAGCGATAGCTATTTGTATATGAATCATAAACACGGACATATTTGGTTTCCGCCATGGCCTGGCTGGAAACGAAGACCATCAAAAACGAGGCCAGCAATGAAACGCTTAAGACCCGTTTGAACACATCCAACCGACAAATTCCCAATGTTTTCAGCATATAACCAACCTTTCTGAATTGACTGACCAATCCCCTGTATACTCAAGGTTACAACGTACTCATCCAGACGAACCCGGATCCGAAAATGTTCCGCTCGATTTTTTTTACGGATTATCAACCGTTTGAGACCGTAGTCTCCTCTTTTCGAAAAAACTTGGCCCACTTCGGTCATTTTTTCTTATGAGGCCCCGGATCCGTTTAAAAACCGACAAAAAAGCACATATTTAATAAGGATAGCTTCAGCCCATGGGCCCTATCCCTGGGTACAGTTCAGGAATATAATAGAGACATTAGGAAGGAAGATGCGGTCAAATGGTTCAGGAAAAAAAAAGCGTGCTGATTACCGGCGCCTCATCAGGAATCGGACAAAGCTGCGCTAAACTCTTGGGTCAAAAAGGCTTCCGGGTCTATGCCGGGATCCGGGGAACAGAGACCGAGGCAAAGCCTTCCCCCATGGGAGCCGACTTTATCCCGGTTTGTTTGGATGTCACCCAACCGGATCAGGTGATGGCCACCTTCGAGAGAGTTTCAGAAGAAGTGGGCGATTTGGGACTCTTTGGCCTGATCAATAACGCTGGCATCGCTGTGGGAGGCCCTCTGGAATTGATCCCCATGGATCGTTTTGACACTCAAATGAACGTCAATGTCCTGGGACCGGTTCGGCTGATTCAAACCTTTTTACCCCTCCTACGGAAAGCCCAGGGGCGGATCATTAACATCAGTTCCTTTGCCGGACAGCTGGGTTTACCTTATCTCAGTCCCTATTGTGCTTCCAAATTTGCCCTGGAGGCTGTTAGCGACGCCTTACGAGTCGAACTCAAGCCATGGAACATCCAAGTTTCTATTGTGGAACCCGGTTGTATCGCAACCCCCATTTGGGAAAAATCCGTTGAAAAGGCCAATGAACTCACCAAAGACCTCTCCCCGGAACAAGTCAAGCTCTACGCTCCGGTTCTGGACAAAATCTTTGAGGAAGCCTTAAATTCCGGGCAGAGCGGGGCCCCCCCAGAAGCAGTGGCTAATATCATCCTGGAAGCCCTCACCGCTTCCCAAGCCAAAAGCCGCTACGTTGTCGGGATGGATGCCCAGCTTCGAATCATGCTGAGCAAACTCCCGGATGAGCTTCGGGATTGGATTTTACTTAAGAAAATTCAGCTATAACCATAACCGAGTCCCCACCACCTTGTTAATCTGTTAACCTGAAGAGAGCTCTGCGAAGCGGGTTCTGCATGGTTAAATATTTTCTTTATCTGGCTGTCACAAAAATGTCATAAAAGTTCTTTAAAGTAGGGTGAAAGAGAGTTTACTCTCATTATTATCCCTTGCATATTTCAGACAATCCTGCCAACGGCAGGTTTTTTTTTATCCGGCCCGTCCCATTACGATGTACGGCAACATACTCAAAGTGGGGCGCATGACGCAACCCCACTTTGAAATCTTTCCTTTCCTCCTTCTCACTCTTGTCTCACCAACCGTGCTTAAGCAGCATTGGCTTCCGCTGTTTTAGAATAAGCGGTCGCCTTTACCAAAGCACTCTTTTCTTCTGATTTGCTGCTGGATTTTTCGGCATCTTTTTTATCTTTATCATCTGATTTATCAGTCTCAGAAGATTTTTCCTCCGCCTTGCTTTCCAGCTTTTCCGCCTCCTTCTTTAATTTGGCTTTTTCAGCGTTGCCAGCCTTGCCAGCCTCCTCGGCCTTCTTATTCAAGTCAGCTTTTCCGGCATCGCCTGCATTACCGGCATTTTCAGCCTTCTTGTTCAGGGTGGTCTTCTCACTGACATCGGCCACACTGGCTTGTTTTTTAATATCGGCTTTTTCAGCGTTACCAGCATTGCCTACTTCACGAGCGGCCTTTTTCAACTCCGCCTTTGCGGCGTTTCCGGCGTTACCCGCTTCTTCAGCCTGCTTTTCAAGCTTGGCCTTCTCTTCTTTAGCGTTTCCGGCGTTGCCTGCATTACCGGCTTTTTTCTTGTCTTCGGCATCTCCGGCATTACCCGCATTCCCTGCGTCACCAGCATCCCCGGCATTGCCTGCATTACCGGCATTGCCCGCGTTACCCTAGAAGCCCGCATAACCAGCATAACCAGCTTTAACAGCGTAACACGCGTACACAGCA